>DASPOF010000149.1:0-2877 GCA_035626155.1 Binataceae bacterium (SeqCode) | reverse complement strand
GCGCGCCAGCAGCGCCGACAGCGCGCCGTCGATCAGATCGGAGCGTTCGAGGAAGGTGCGGTTGAGTTCGTCGCGGATGCGCGCGAGTTTGGATGCGGGATCAGCCATCGACTTGCGCGCCTGCCGCCAGGGCCGGCGCGCTTTCATTCAAATTTATCAGAGCGGCGCCACGATAGGCGACTGGGCAATGGGCGCGGCCGCGAGGGCGTACGCGGTTGAAATTGGAGCTACCGATACGCCACTTGATCTGCCCGCCCGTACTACGCTTTGAGACTTGCTCAGAGAATCGCGAAACGGCCGAACGAGCGGAAGTCCTGATCGAACGAAATCGCGTCGCGGACTCGAAGCCGTTCCATGACCACGAAGCTCAGGGCGTCACATAACGAGTACGACTTGTCGCGGTGAGCCCGAACGATGGCGACAGCTCTGCCTTCGTCGCTGCGCAGCGCCCGCACGACCTGATACCGGTCGGTGAGCACGCTATCCAGGAATGCAACCGCGACCTCGCGCCGTGATCGGAAACGGTTGACCAGGAGCGCGTGGGTCTCGAAGACCACGGCGTTAGTGGTTATGAGGCGCCACTTTTCACGCTCCGCACGGCGGAAAATCTGGTCGGCGACCTCGTCATGCTGATCGTCGCCATCTATGAGCGCGTAAAAGGCGCTAGTATCAACGAAGATGCGCCTCAGCAGCCACGTCGCGGCGCATAGGCTTCCGCGAGATACTTGCCCTTGTGCGAGGAAACGTCCGCGCAACCCGAGCTAGCGGTTCCGGATAGCGCCAGAGTGCGCGCGTACCAGATCTTGGGACGCTTCTTTACGCGCGTTGGACGCGCGTTGCGGGGGCGCGCCGGCTTGCGATCATGCGCGCTTTTCCTCGCACCGCGGGCTCCGTTCGCGCTGGAAGATAAGTGCTGGTCGAGCTGTTTCACCAGGTGAGAGATTTCGTCGCGCTTGAGGCGTTTGGCGCGGCGGAGAATGTCATCTAGAGCACGCATGGACTGAGTTTACCGCTGGACTCGCTCGGTTCCAGTCTCGCTCCTTCCAGCGGGGTCGCAAAATCGGAGACCGGCATTTTGAGCGTGGCCTCCTCACAAATTCTGGGGGGCCGCGCCGAATCCCAGACGCGCGAGGCGTTGCGCCGAGCGCCTCTACGAATGCAGCGTTACTCGGGACGCCATGGGGCCAGAACGGGCAGGGATGCGCATGCGCAGAAAGCGGCGCTTGTCGGTCGCGTGACGCGGGCGGTAAAAATGGTCAACGCGCACTCGCGGGCCGCGCGGGTCCGGTCGAGCGCGTGGGGGAGAAGACCGGCGATGGAAAAGGCACTGGCGGGATTAAAGGTGCTCGACCTTACGCAATTCGAGGCGGGCACGTCATGCACCGAGATGCTCGCGTGGCTCGGCGCCGATGTCATCAAGGTCGAGTCGCCGAAGATGGGCGAGCAGGGGCGGTGGCTGCTTAGCGAGCAGCCGGGGACCGACTCGCACTATTTCATGCTGCTCAATGCGAACAAGCGCGCGATTACGCTCAATCTCAAGAGCGACAAGGGCCACGCGATGTTCCTCGAACTGGTTAAGAAGGTCGATATCCTGACCGAGAACTACTCGCTCGGAACTCTCGAAAGCCTCGATCTCGGCTACGACCGCCTGAGCGAAATCAATCCTCGCCTCATCTACCTGACCATCAAGGGCTTCGGCACCTTCGGCCCCTACGCCAAGTACAAGAGCTTCGACATGATCGCGCAGGCCGCGGGCGGCTCGATGGCGGTGACCGGATTTCCGGGCTCTCCGCCGCTCAAGCCGGGGCCGACGATTGGCGACACCGGCACCGGGATGCACGCCGCGGTCGGCGTGCTCGCGGCGTACATCCAGCGCGAGCGCACGGGCAGGGGCCAGAAGGTCGAGGTCGCGATGCAGGATGCGGTGTTGAACTTCTGCCGCGTGGCGATGATGGGCACCTATCGCACGCACAAGCCGGTGGGCAGATACGGCAATCGCGGCGGTGGCGGCCCCTCGGACATATTCAAGTGCGCGCCCGGTGGCGACAACGATTACGTGTACATCATCTGCACGACCCCCGAGATGTGGCAGAGCCTGTGCGCCGCGATGGGGCGGCCGGAAATCGCAACCGACGACCGTTTCAAGGACCCGCGCTCGCGAATCAAGAACATCGATACGCTCACCGGGATCATCACCGAATGGACCAGCCAGCGCACCAAGCACGAGGTCATGCGCATCCTGGGCGAGGCCGGCGTGCCGTGCGGCGCGGTGCTCGACAGCGTGGAACTGCTCAACGATCCCCATCTCAAGGAACGCGGGATGATAGTCACCGTGAATCATCCTCAGCGCGGCGAGTTCACGATGCCGGGATGTCCGGTGCGGCTCGATGATTCGCCGGTCGAGGTGAAGTCCGCTCCGCTGCTCGGCCAGCACAACGCCGAAGTCTATGGCGAGTATCTGGGCCTGGGCGCAAGCGAGCTTTCGGATCTCAAGCGCGACGGCATCATCTAGCGGCGATCGGCGATCGGAATTCTCGCTTCGCCGATTGCCCGCGGCGATTCTCGCGGCGCCTTTCGCGCTGAGTTATGGTTAGGCCCGGGTGCGGCGGACTTTGGCGATGGCATCGGGCGGCCTATTCGAGGCGATCGAGTTCCTCAAGCGCGAGGGCGAGGGCATCCTTGCAAAATTCAAGCGCAGCCATCGCGATGCCGCCTACGCCGAGTTGCGCTTCGAAGTCGTGTCGAATCGCTCCGCCGCCGCGATTAACGGAGAACCTCGCGACAGCTCCGAGAGCGAGAACGCCGCTTTCGGCGTTACGGTCCACGCCGCCGGCCGCCGGGGCGCTATCGGGCACGGCCATACCGGCGCCGAGGCTG
>DASPOF010000148.1:0-23541 GCA_035626155.1 Binataceae bacterium (SeqCode) | reverse complement strand
CACCAACCACGCGGCTTGGATTCGCAAAGGAAGCGGAACAACTCGGCTACACCTCGCTCTGGACGACCGAGGTTTCGGGACCTGACGCGTTCGTGACGCTGGCCGCGTTGGCGCTCAACACCACCAAGCTCGAGCTCGCGACCGGCGTCGTGCCGATTCAGATTCGCACTCCGGGTGCGATGGCGATGGGGTACCTGACGCTCAACGAAATGTCGGGCGGTCGCGCGATCGCGGGGCTAGGCGTATCGAGTCCCGTCATCGTCGAGCGATGGCACGGCATGTCGTATCGCAAGCCGGTCACCGCGATGCGCGAGTGCGTCACCATCATGCGCCAGCTCTTCACCGAGGGCCGCTCGAAGTTCGATGGCGAGGTGTATAAGTCCGACTTTCGTCTCGGCTTCCGATTGACCGCGCCGCGCCCGCCGCGAATCTACCTCGCCGCGCTCAACGCACCGATGCTCCGGCTGGCGGGCGAAGTCGCCGACGGAGTAATCCTGAATTATTCGCCGCCCGAAGCGATTGCGGCGATGATCGAGGAAATCCACCACGGCGCGCATCGCGCTGGCCGCGATCCGTCCGCGGTAGAAATCGCAACTTACGTCCGGATGTGCATCACCGATGAACCGGAGCGCGCGGTCGATGCGTTCAAGCGCGAACTTGTCGGTTATGCATTCGTCGATGCCTACCAGAAGATGTTCTCCCGCTATGGGCTCGCGGAGGAATTCGATCGGGCTCGCAAGTTATGGCGCGATGGCAAACGCGATGAGGCGCCGCGCGCGATGAGCGACGCTTCGGCGCACAAGATAGCGGCATTCGGGCCGGCGCAGGCCGGACGCGATTTCGTCGCGCGCTTTCGGGCGGCCGGCGTCACACATCCGGTCGTATTCCCGATCGGCCCCGGCGCGACCGCCGAGCGCGACTATCCCAACACGATGCGCGCGCTCGCCGGCGCATAGTCCGAGTTGCCGCCCGAATGGCGGAGGAATCCGCAGTGGGGGTGTGATAGCATGGGCGGCGAGGCGTCGCGATGAAGTTCAAGCGGATTACCGTGCATCCGGGCCAAATGGGCGGCGTCCCGTGCATTCGGGGATTGCGGATTCCCGTCGCCACTGTGGTGGGAATGGTAGCCGACGGCATGACCCGCAAAGAGATTCTTGAGGCGTACCCGGATCTCGAGCCCAAGGACATCGACGAAGCTCTTCGCTACGCTGCCGAGGCCGTGCGCGAGCGCGAGCTGCCGCTTCGCTCCGCCTCTTGAGATTTCTCGTCGATAATTCCCTTTCGCCGCTGGTCGCGGACGGACTGAGGAGAGCCGGCCACGACGCTGCACACGTGCGTGACCACGGCATGCAGGCGGCCGATGACGCCCGGATTTTCGAGCGTGCCAGGCGCGAAAGGCGGACAATCATTTCCGCTGACACAGACTTTGGCGCTCTTCTCGCTTCGCGGGAGACCCGAAAGCCGTCGGTGATCCTATTTCGCCGCGCAACTCAACGACGCCCCGAAAAACAAGTGAATTTGCTGTTGGCGAACCTTGGCGAGGTCGGACCTGATCTTGTCCACGGCAGCGTCGTCGTATTCGAGGAGTCGCGACTGAGGATCCGGCGCCTCCCGATCAAAAGAGCCGCGCGGTGAGCCGCGGCCGTTGCGCTTTGCGGCGCCGCCACCCGCCGTTATCATGATCGTGGTAGCCCCCGCATCTCCCGTCAGACCGGAGGTTCAATCACGATGCGAACCACAGCGATTTTGACTGCCGTCTTTCTCGCACTGGCAACCGCCGCAATCGCGGTCGAGCAGCCGCGGCTGATCCCTCGCTCCGCGCGTATCGATCGCCCTGTCGAACAGGTCTTCGACACTCTCAAGCAATACTTTTCGGGCCCGTCGCTGAGCATGTTCAACCTGGTCAGCGCCGATCGCAAAAACGGCACGATTGTAGCCCGGCGCGCCGGAATCGACACCGCCCACTGGACGGACTGGGCCTTCTGCGAGGCCGAGCCGATGAAGATGATCTACAAATTCGAGGACGGAACGGCGACCGTGACCGTGAAGGTCGAAGCTTCGGGTAATAACCGCACGTTCGCGAGCGTGACCGCCGACTTCCAGGGCACCTACGGGCTGGCATCCTCGGAGAACAAAATCGCGTGCGTCTCCAAGGGCTCGCTCGAGGAAAATATCCTCGCCGTCGCACGCGGCGCCGCGTCGCACCCGAGCAATTGAGCGACGCGCCGGAAATCGCGGCCGCTTTACCGTTCGCATCGCCGGCGGAGCCTGGCTTCCCGGTCGCGGCCCGGCTGACCTCGCGCGACGTCTTTCGCCTGCTCGCCCGAGCGTGGCCATTCATCCGGCCCTATAAGCGGCATCTGGGCTACCTTTTTCTGCTCACGCTCCCGGCGCTGCCGGCGGGCCTTTTCGGCCTCATGATGATCCGGGTCTTGTTCGACGTGGTGGGACATGGAGCCGCTCTCACCACGGCCGAAGCGCGGATGCTTTTCGTAACGATCGGAGCAACCCGCGAGCAGGTATTGCGTCACGCGTGCATCGTGGGAGGGGCCGCGCTGTTAGCCGCGCTTCCCTACGCCGCATTCATGTTTGGCTACACGGTCTGGATCCTCCAGCGCATCACCAATCTGTTCCGCGTCAATCTCTACACGCGGCTCCAGGAGCTGAGTCTCCGCTTCCACGCCGAGGAGAAGATCGGCGATGCGATTTTCCGGATGTTCCAGGATTCGGCGGTCATCTACCAGGTAATCGAAGGCCTGGTAATTCAGCCGCTTCACGCAGTTCCCTTCGCGCTGGCCAATTTGGTCTGGCTCGCGATGTTCAACTATCGCATGGCGGCGATCGCGCTCGCGCTATTGCCGGCGAACTTCGCGCTCGCGTGGTATTACGCGTCGAGCTTGAGGCGCGCCTTTATCGGCGAGCGCGAGACCGCGGCGGCGGCGACCACCCGGATCGAGGAGACGCTCTCATCGATCAAGGCGGTCAAGGCGTTCGGATGCGAGACGCGCGAGGGCGGCCGCTATGCGCGCGACAATTGGGACTCGTTTATCGCGGCGCGGCGCGCGCGCCTGATGCTCGCGCGCTACCGCGTCTCGGCCGAGATTGTGCGCGGCACCGCGTATGTGGGCGCGATATGGCTGGGCGCCAGCCAGGTGCTCGCGGGCGGCGCGGCAGGACTCGCAATCGCAGCCGTATCGCTCGGGACCTTCCAGGGCGCGCTCGCGATATTCGGGCGGATGAGCGCGAGCACGCGCCGCCTCGCCGATCACTGGGGCGCGCTCCAGGATGTAGTCGTCGCGATGTCCCGCGTGCTCGAAATGCTCGGGAAACAATCGGACGAGAAGATGACGAGCGGTACGCGGATACCGCCCAAGACCGCATCGTCGGTCGTCTTCGATAACGTGAGCTTCGGCTACGATTCGCGCACCCCGGTCCTGACGGGGGTGTGCTTCACGGCGCGCGCGGGCGAGATCACGGCGATCGCGGGGCCAAGCGGGGCCGGCAAGAGCAGCATCATCGCCCTGCTGATGCGATTTTTCGATCCCGCCTCCGGCCGCATCCTGCTCGACGGCGTTCCGATTCGCGAGTTCGACCTTGCCGCGTGGCGCGCGATGCTCTCGGTCGCACTCCAGGAAAATCCTCTGTTCACCGCAACGATTCGCAGCAACATCACGTACGGGCGCAGCGAGGCAACCGATCAGGAGATTCAGGTCGCGCTCGAGCGCGCTGGGCTTGCCGAATTCGTCCGATCGCTGCCCGCCGGACTCGACACGATGCTCGGCGAGAAGGGCGCCAAGCTCTCGGCCGGCCAGGCCCAGCGGATCGGACTTGCGCGCGCGTTGCTGCGCGATGCTCCCATCCTGCTGCTCGATGAGCCGACCTCTGCGCTCGACGTCGCAACCGAGGAGGCGGTGATGCGCGGGATCCGGGGCTGGCTCGACGAGCGGCCCGGCGGCCGCCTGGTCATCATCGCGACTCATCGCCGCACGACCGCATCCAGAGCCAACTCGGCGTACGCAATCGCCGGGGGCAGGATGGAACAACTAGTAGAGCCGGCCTCCGAGCTGCGCGAGGCGTCCGAGACCTGATATGGCCCCGTCCCTCGACAAACTTAATCTCGCGCCCGAAGGCACCCATCGCGCGGCGCAAGGGCCCGATCCGCGCTTAAGCCGCCTCTATGCGAATGAGCGCCCGCCGCTTGGCGCGCGCGAAGCATGGCGATTGCTGGCGCGCAGTTGGCCGTTCATCGCGATGCACCGCCGCCTGCTGGCGCTCAAATGCCTGTTCGCATTCGGCTCGCTGACATTTTTCCTGCTCTCGCCGTGGCCGCTCAAAATCGTAATCGACAATGTTATCGACGGGCGTCCGCTCACGGGAATTCCGGCGCTCATCCTTCTCCCTTTGGCCGGGCGCAGCCGGAGCGCGCTGCTGACGGCGGTGGCGCTCTTCCTTGCCGCCTCGGCGATTCTCGTGGGGATGACCGGCGATGAGCCGCAAAGCCTCAGCACCGGCATCGGAAGCGGCGGACTCGACCAGGCCGGCTTTACCGCCAACGCCGCGAGCGACGGATGGAGCCTGTGGAACGGACTGTTCGGATATTTCGAGACGCGCGTCACGCTCGACCTGACGCAGCGAATCAACCAGACCGTTCGCACCGCGATCTACGGCCGATTTCTGCGCTCACCGCTCGGCCTCTATTCCGATCAGAAGGTCGGCGATGCGGTTTTCCGGGTGATGCACGACAGCGCGGCGATCGGCGCCGTCATTTACACCGGGGTGCTCGCCCCCGCGATGTCGGCAGCCGCGTTCGCGCTCGCGCTCGCGATCCTGTGGGCCGAGTTCCCCCGCGAACCGATCATCCCGGTACTGGCCGCGCTCGTACTTCCGGCGGTCGCAATCGGCGCCGGCCTGTTCGGCCGATCGCTGCGGTCGCAGGGCCAGCGGATGCGCGAGCGCGGAAGCGACGTGATGGCGGCGTTCGAGGAACGTATCGCGCACGTGCAGCTCATCAAGGCCTTTGGCCGCGAGGAACACGAGAGCCGGCAATTGGGAGCGGCCAGTTGGGGTTCGTATCGCGCGACGCTCAGGATGCTTGGGATCCTCCTGCTGGCGACCTGCGTGGTGGTCCCGGCGGTCGGCGTGCTTTCAGGCGCCACGCTCTACTACCTGATGATGCAGGTGATACGGGGACGGATGACGCTCGGCGATGTAACCCTGCTCAGCAGTTATACGGTGATGCTCATGCGGCCGATGTCGGTGATCGGACAGACATGGGCGTCGCTCCAGGGGCCAATCGCCGGATTGCGCAGGATTCACAGCGTGCTCGACAATCTGGCCGAATCCGATCGCGATGCGGCCTCGGACGGCGCGCTTGCGCATATCTCGGAGATCGAATTGCGCGACGTGAGCCTCGCCTACCCCGAGTCGCCGGCGGTTCTCGAGCACGTTTCGCTCACTCTCAGGCCCGGCCAGATGGTCGCGCTTGCGGGGCCGAGCGGCTTTGGCAAGACCACTCTCATTTACTCGATCCCGCGATTCATCGAGCCGGCCGCGGGCGAAATCCTCATCAATGGAATCGATTCCCGCAGTCTCGCGCTGCACGCGATTCGCGATCGCGTGGGCTTCGTCTTTCAGCAGGAGGCGCTGTTCTCCGTTTCGATCGCCGACAACATCCGATACGGCTCGGCCGATGCAAGCGACGGCGCCGTCCGCGATGCGGCGCGGATGGCCGGCGCCGCCGGGTTCATATCGCAATTGCCGGACGGATACGCCACGATGCTCGGCCGGCGCGGCGCCCGGCTCTCCGTCGGCCAAAAGCAGAGAATCGCGATCGCGCGGGCGCTCATCGCCAGGCCGGAAGTCCTGATCCTCGATGAGCCCGCCGCGCCGTTGGATCCGGCGGCCGAGGCCGATCTGATTGGGACGCTTCGCGACTTGGCGCGGACGCGAATCGTGATCATCGTCGCGCATCGCGCTGAGACGCTTGCCGCCTGCGATCGAATCTTCTTCATCCACGGCGGGACCGTGTCCGCCGCCGGAACTCACGAGCAACTGCTCGCCTCGTGTCCGCCCTACCAGAATTATCTTGCGATCGCAGCGTCCGAGATCGGCGCATGAACAAGGCGCCGGACAAATTGTTCTCCAACGCCGGATGGGCGCGGGCACTCCTCGCATCGCGCGGCCGATTTAATGTGCCCGTAATGTTGCCTGCTCCCAACGCGAGCGCGAATCGGTAAAATAATAGTGTGTGGGGTCTGGCGAAGTGTCGCCGGAGGGCCGTGCCCGCATCACTCACGGTTCGATTGATTGGCTGACGACAAACAAACAGCAGGCGCACCGGAACAACCGCCGCGCGTAGTGGTCGATTTCGAACTGCTCCGTCAGATCGGCGGCCAGAACTTCCGCGACCTGGGCGGCCATCCGGCTGCCGGCGGGCGCCGCGTGCGGCGCGACAAGGTATACCGATCGTCGCATCTGGCGATGATCCCCGCCGAGAGTCCGCTGCGCGGCCTCAATCTCCGCACTCTGGTGACGCTCCAGAGCCGCATCGAGGTGACCCATCTCGGTCCGCCGGAACCATCGATGCTTCAGGCGGCTCGATGGGAGCACATCCCGATCGGCGATGAGCGGTTCACCGACGAGGGCTTCGCGCGGTTCCGCAGCGAGCCGGGGCAGGAGCACCTCGCGATGGTGATTCATTTCCGCGAGGTGTGGCAGCGGTTCTTCAAGCTGCTGGCCGACCGCGAGGTCTATCCCCTGCTCTTTCATTGCTCGGCGGGACGGGACCGGACCGGGGTGGGCGCCGCGATGTTGCTGACGCTGCTGGGCGTGGATCGCGACCGTGTCGTCGCAGATTTCCTCGAAAGCAACCTGGTGTTCAAGACGATGCCGCTGCAAAGGGCCCAGATCGATCCGCTCTTCGAATTGATCGATGAGAACGGCGGAGCGGACGGATTCATGCGCGAGGTAATCGGCATCGATGCCGCCGACCTCGACGCGATTCGGGACGAGCTGCTCGAGTAACGATTCGTTCCTAAGCCGGCAGATAGCCCTCGCGCAGCAGCGATTTCGCAATAATCATCCGCTGCACTTCGCTGGTGCCCTCGCCGATTTCGGCGAGCTTCGCATCGCGCATGTACCGCTCGACGGGGAAGTCCGAGATGTACCCGTATCCGCCGTGAATCTGGACGGCCTTGGTCGCCGACCACATCGCGGTCTCCGACGCGAACAGCTTCGCGATCGCCGCTTCGCGAGCGAACGGGCGTCCCCGGTCCTTGAGCGCCGCGGCGCGGCATGTGAGCATCCACGACGCCTCGATCCGGGTCGCCATATCGGCGAACATCCACTGAATTGCCTGGAAGCCGGCAATCGCTTGCCCGAACTGCTTGCGCTCGAGCGCGTAACTGCGCGCATCCTCGAAAGCGCCGCGCGCGATTCCCGCGGCAAAGCCCGCGACTCCGATTCTGCCGCTCTCGAGCACCTTTAGCGTCTGCGAGTAGCCAGCGCCCAATTCGCCGATGAGATTGCCGGCTGGGACGGCGACGTTGTCGAAAATCACCTCGGCGGTGTCGCTCGCGCGCAGGCCGAGCTTTTCGATCTTGCGCCCGTTGGAAAGCCCCGGCGCGCCGCGCTCCACGATGAACGCCGATATTCCCGCCCGTCCGGCCGCAGGATCGGTCACCGCCATCACGACATACACGTCGGCCACGGTGCCGTTGGTGATGAACATTTTCGCGCCGCTTATGCGGTAGCCGTCGCCCTCGCGGACCGCGCGCGTCTTCATCGCGGCCGCATCGGAGCCCGAGCCCGGCTCGGTGAGGCACCATGCGCCGAGCTTGGCTGCGCGGATCATCTCGGGAACGAAGCGATCGCGATGGTTATCGGCGGCGAACGCCGCGATGTGCCCGGTCGAGAGCGACATCTGCGCCGCGCAGGTGAGGCCCACCGACGCGTCGAAGCGCGAGAGGCCCTCGATCACGAGCACCTGGGAGAGCGTGTCCGCGCCGCCGCCGCCCCATTTCTCGGGGAATGACACGCCCAGGAAACCCAGCTCGCCGAGCTTGCGGATAACGTCGCGCGGAAAAGTCTCGTCGCGATCCCACTTGGCCGAGTGCGGCTTGATCTCGCGCTCGGCAAAGGCGGCCAGCGTGTCGCGGATTTGCCGCTGCTCGTCGCTGAGGTCGAAGTTCATGCAGTTGCGCTCGATGCTACGCGCGTGGTTGCACGTTCTCGCGCACCCATTTGACGATGTCCTCGGTGGATGCGCCGGGCGTGAAGATTTCCTTCACGCCGATCTGCTTGAGTTTTTTCGCGTCGTCATCGGGGATGATCCCGCCGCCGAAGACCACGATGTCCTCGCCGCCGCGCTCGCGCAGAAGGCGGACCACCTCGGGGAACAGCGTCATGTGCGCGCCCGAGAGAATCGACAGCCCGACCGCATCGACGTCCTCCTGCACTGCGGCCTCCGCGATCATCTCGGGCGTCTGATGGAGCCCCGTATAGACCACCTCGAAGCCGCTGTCGCGCAGGGCGCGCGCGATGATTTTCGCGCCGCGGTCATGTCCGTCGAGTCCGGGTTTCGCGACCAGAATTCTGAGTCTCTTGTCGGCCATGCGTTAAATCCAACCTGGGTCTTTGTAGACGCCGAACTCGGAGCGAAACACGTCGCAGATTTCGCCCACCGTCGCCTGCCGGCGCACCGCTTCGCAAATCGGTTCCATCAGGTTTTCGCCCGAGCGGCAAGCCTCGGCGACGCGCCCGAGCGCCTCTTTCACCGCGGTGGAGTTCCGCTCGCGCCTGATCTTGCGGACGCGCTGAATCTGCTTCTCTTCGATTGCGGGATCGATCTTGAGCGTTGCGATCGGGATCTCCTCGGGCACGACGTACTTGTTCACCCCGACCACGCTCTTGATTCCCTGCTCGAGCTGGCGCTGGTAGACGAACGCCGACTCGGCGATCTCGCGCTGCGGATAGCCCGTCTCGATCGCGCGGATCATCCCCCCGAGATCGTCGATCCGTCCGATGTAACCCATCGCCTCGCGCTCGAAGCGTTCCGTCAGCGCCTCGACCGCGTAACTCCCGCCAATTGGATCGATCGTGTTCGCGACGCCGGTCTCCTCGGCGATTATCTGCTGGGTGCGCAGCGCGACAGTCACCGCCTGCTCGGTCGGCAGCGCAAGCGTCTCATCCATCGAATTGGTATGCAGCGACTGTACGCCTCCGAGCACGCCGGCGAGCGCCTGGATCGCGACGCGAACCACGTTGTTGAGCGGCTGCTGCGCGGTGAGCGACGCGCCGGCGGTCTGCGCATGCGCCCGCAGCATCATCGAGCGCGGATCCTTCGCGCCGAAGCGCTCCTTCATGATTCGGGCCCACATCCGGCGCGCCGCGCGCAGCTTGGCGACTTCCTCGAGAAAATCGTTGTGGATGTTCCAGAAAAACGACAGCCGCGGCGCGAACTCATCGACCCCAAGCCCGCGCTCGAGCGCCGCCTCCACGTAACAAATCCCGTCGGCGATCGTGAAGGCCAGCTCCTGGACCGCGGTCGAGCCCGCCTCGCGGATATGGTAGCCGCTGATCGAAACCGGGTGCCATCGCGGAGCCTTGCGCGCGCAGAACTCGATCATGTCGGTGACGATTCGAAGCGACGGGCGCGGCGGACAAATCCATTCCTTCTGCGCGATGAACTCCTTGAGCATGTCGTTCTGGATCGTACCCCCGATACGCTCCCACGGAATTCCGTTGCGCTCCGCGGCCACCAGGTACATCGCGAGCAGAACCGACGCCGAGCAATTCACCGTCATCGAAGTCGTCACGCGGTCGAGCGCGATGCCGTCGAACAGGCGCATCATGTCATCGATGGCCGTGACCGAGACGCCCTCGCGGCCGACCTCGCCCAGGGCGCGCTCGTGGTCCGCGTCGTAGCCCATCAGGGTGGGCATATCGAACGCGGTCGAGAGGCCATCCTGGCCCTGGCTCAGCAGGAAGTGAAACCGCGCGTTGGTGTCCTCGGCAAGCCCGAAGCCCGCGAACTGCCGCATCGTCCACAGCCGCCCGCGATACATCGAGCCATATATTCCGCGCGTGTATGGATACTCGCCCGGCTCGCCGAGCGCGTCGTCGTAGGAACCCTTCACATCATCGGGCGAGTAAAGCGGCTCGATCTCCATGTCGGAGACGGTCGAGAAACGCGCCGGCCGCAGGACCCCCTGCGCGTAAGTGGTTTCGAGCCAGCGCCGTTTGTCGCTCACGTGACCCTCACGCCGAAGCGCGCAACACCTGGCTTGCAATCACGAGCCGTTGAATCTCCGAGGTGCCCTCGTAAATCTCGGTGATCTTGGCGTCGCGGAAATAGCGCTCGACCTTGAACTCTTTGGTGTAGCCGTAGCCGCCGTGAATCTGGACCGCCTCGATCGCCGCCTTCATCGCAGCCTCCGCAGCGAACAGCTTCGCCATCGCCGACTCTTTCGTGCACGGAAGTCCCGCATCCTTGAGCGATGCCGCGCGATGCGTGAGCAGGCGCGCCGCATCGACATCGACCGCCATATCGGCGAGCTTCCACTGGATGGCCTGATGGTCGGCGATGGGCCGGCCGAAGGTCCGCCGTTCCTGCGAGTACTTCAGCGATGCCTCCAGAGCCGCCCGCGCGATCCCGACCGCCTGCGCGGCGATTCCAATCCGCCCGCCGTCGAGCGTCTTCATCGCGACCTTGAATCCTTCGCCCTCGCAGGCCAGCAGGTTCTCGCGCGGCACGCGCATGTCGGTGAAGCTCAACTGCGCCGAATGCGCGCCGTGGATTCCCATCTTGTCCTCGACCCGGATGACCTGCCATCCGGGCGTATCGGTCTCCACCGCGAACGCGCTGATTCCGCGATGCTCCTTGTCCAGCGCGGTCATCGCGAACACGATCGCGACTTTCGCTTGCGGCGCGTTGGTGATGAAGCTCTTGCTTCCGTTGATCACGTACCAGTCGCCGTCGCGCACGGCACGGGTCTTCTGGCCCGCGGCATCGGAACCCGCCTGTGCCTCCGTCAGGGCGAAGCAGCCGAGCCAATCGCCTCGCGCCATCTTCGGCAGGAATCGCTCCTTTTGCCGATCGGTGCCGAGTCCGAGAATCGGCCACGAGCCGAGCGAGCAGTGCGCGGAGACGATCGTCGCCGTCGCTGCGCACGCGACCGCGATCTCCTCGATCACCAGTGCATAGGCAACCTGGTCCAGCCCCGCGCCCCCGTATCGTTCGGGGATGAACGTACCCAGCATCCCGAGGCGCGACAGTTCGCCGATCGCCTCGGCGGGGAAGCGATGCGTGCGGTCGGTTTCGACGCCGAGCTGCTCGAGCTTCTCTTTGGCGAAGCGGCAAGCCGTGTCGCGAGCGCCGCGCTCGGCGTCAGTCAGTTCGAGGTCCACGCTTCATCTTTTAGCCCACCATCGGCGCGGGGTCGATAGAACCGCGCGGCGGGTCGCCAGGAGGCGCCACTCGGAGCGCGACGATATTTATGAGCGATTTAGCGCTACCGGTGCTGCCACTTGGGCGGGCGCTTCGCGACAAACGCGGCCGTGCCCTCGATGCGGTCGGCGCTGGCGAATACGACGCCGAACGCCTCCTGCTCGAAGCGCAGGCCGGCGGCCTCGTCCATCGTGGACGATGCGCCGAGCGCGGCCTTTGCCTGGCGCAATGCGAAGCCGGATTTGCTCGCAAGCTTCTGCGCGAGTGTGCGCGCCGACTCCATCAATTTATCGTGCGGCACAACCTGGCTGACGAGCCCGAGCGAAAGCGCGGTCGGCGCATCGATCATCTCGCCGGTCATGATGAGTTCGCGCGCCTTGGCCTGCCCGATGCGATGCGGCAGGCGCTGGGTTGCGCCGAAACCGGGGATGAGACCGAGGTTGATTTCGGGCTGACCGAAGCGCGCCTTTTCGCTCGCGACAATCAGATCGCATGCGAGCGCGAGTTCAGTGCCGCCGCCGAGTGCAAAGCCATTGACCGCGGCGATTACCGGAATCGGAAGATCCTCGATGGTGTCCATCACGCGATGGCCCAGGCGGGAGAACTCCAGCCCCTCGGCCGCCGACATCTGCGTCATCGCGGCGATATCCGCTCCCGCGACGAACGCCCGATCGCCCGCGCCGGTCACAATCAGGACGCGGACCGAGGGATCGTGGCGGACGTCGCGGATGACGCGCGCGAGGTCCTCGAGCACCTCGCGATTGAGCGCATTGAGCGCGCCCGGCCGATTAATCGTGAGGGCTGCGATTTCCGCTTTTTCAAAAACGACGTGCTTGAGTTCCATCGGGCGACTTCCTCCCTCCGGCGGATGCGCCCGCTCGCAGCCGCATCCTCGGTCCATCTATATCAGCACGCCCGGCCGATTCCATCGCGCGGGATACCCGCGATGGGTAGTGTCTCAGTTTGGATTTTGCCTTTGGAATGATTTGGCAACGGAGGGCTTTAGACCGTAGAAATATGGCAGAAGGCCAACCGTTATTATAATCGTGCGTCTTACCAATATGCCTCCATCAACTCCGAGACCCATTTGGGCTGACGAACTTCCCCGCGAGGGAGGAACTCACGCATCACTGGTTTGATGTCGATTACTGGGGTGCCATCGATCGCATCAAGTCCTTCAACCTTCAGCCGAATTCCTTCGACTGCAAGGATTTTGCACACGGTTACTCCTACCCGATTTGGTCGGTTTTTGCCGCGTTGAGCGAAAATTCCCGTCAGCGGCCAGTCTTGCCGTCCGCGCGGATGGCGAGCGCCATTCTCGATCTTCTCTGACGCAACCTTGTCGAAAAGGAAAACAACCTCAACGTGACTGAAGGTATCAAGTCCAGCGAAGGCATCGGGTGTAAAGGACGCCGGGTCAAGCTCGATGATTGAGCGGTTGTGACCCCAATTGTCGTCAATAGGCTCAGCCCTGCCACCACGAACATATCCGATTGCTTCAATCGTATATTTCATCAATCTGCTCCTCGTTCTTGGGTGTGCCGACCGATGTCGTGCGACAAAGAGAAGGGCGGGTATCGAGATTAGCCGGTTCCGGGGAGAAGAACCAACAAATGCCGAAATTCAAACTGAGGCACCACGCCGCGATGGCGCCGCTTGCCCGCAGCGCTTGAGCGCGGAACAATGCGCGGATGCCGATTCTCAGCCGTTTAGGAGTGAGCGTGCGCCGATGCGCCGGCACTGCGGCCCTGCTTGCATTGGCGATGGCGCTTGGCGCGTGCTCGACGCACGCGGAGAGGACCGCCGAGCAGCTCCGGGCGGTCGCCGCCGACAATTGCGCCAAAGGCAATCAGGCCGCGTGTTCGACCGTCATCCAGCCGCGCGGCGACAGCGGGGTCGTAATTCGATCGACGTTCTCGGTCAACGTGCTCACGCCGGAGTGCGATAACGGAGACATGAACGTATGCCGGCAGTTGGCGGTTCTCTACGCCGAGCTCCTGGCATGGTGCGGGCCGAAGAATACGCAAGCCTGCGACGCCGTGCATCAGGCGACCTGGCCGCACGAGTGGGACGTCTCGGTGCTGATCGAGGAGGCGCGCCAGAAATGCGCGCGCGGCGAATTCAAGGCGGAGTCGGACACCTGCGACGCGCTGCGCAACATGTGACGCCGCGGCGCTCGCGCGACCGTGCGGGCGAATCGGCGGCCGATTGCGCGCGCTCAGTACTCGGGCTTGAAATCGAAGTGATGAATCGCCTCGATGAAACGAACCGTGCGCGTCTGCGACCGCATCACGACGCTGTTCGTGAGCGCGCCGCCGGAGAAGAACCGCACGCCGCGCAGGTAATCGCCGGTGGTCACGCCGGTTGCCGCGAACATCACGTTGTCGCCGGCGAGTTCCTCGAGCGTGAAGCGGCGCGTCAAGTCGAGGATTCCCATCGCGAGACACTCCTCGGCCTCCTGCGCATTCCGGGTGGCGAGCCGGCACTGCATCTCGCCGCCCACCGAGCGGATCGCCGCCGCCGCGAGCATCCCCTGATGCGCGCCGCCGGTCCCGATCAGCATGTCGATTTCGCTTT
This sequence comes from Binataceae bacterium (SeqCode), assembly GCA_035626155.1. Lineage (GTDB taxonomy): Bacteria > Desulfobacterota > Binatia > Binatales > Binataceae > DASPOF01. The sequence continues at coordinate 9,518 of DASPOF010000148.1, read as the reverse complement.
CAGGGCGGGTGGTCGCGATCGCGGCGGAGAGGTCGCCGGCGCTGAGCAGCTTGATTCCCGCCCCGGCGCGGCGCACTTCCCCGATTAGCTTCTCGTGGCGCGGCCGGTCCAGGATCGCGACGCGCAGGTCCTCGACATACACGCTCTTCGCCTCGGCAAGCGCCTTCAAGTTGTCGGTCGGCGAGCGGTCCAGATCGATCACGCCGCGGCCGGCGGGCCCGCAGGCAATCTTGTCCATGTACGTGTCCGGGCAGCGGAGGATTTTGCCCCGCTCGGCAAGCGCCACGCAGGAGAGCGCATTGGGACCGCCGGTGGCGCAAATCAGCGAGCCTTCGAGCGCGTCGAGGGCGACATCGACCTCCGGGCCCAGGCCGGTGCCGACGATCTCCTCCTCGTAGAGAACGTCAGTCTCATCGCGCCTGCCCTCGCCGATCACGATCTTGCCGTCCATCGCGATCGAGTTGAGCGTCTTGCGCATCGCGTCGCACGCGGTACGGTCGGCCATCTGCTCGTCGCCCTTTCCGATAAAACGGGCGGATGCGAGCGCCGCGGCCTCGGTCGCGCGAACCACTTCAAGAGCAAGATTCCTCTCCATCGCCGTCTCCGCTTCAGCTTGGGAGCAACTCGCGATTGCGGCCGAACAGAGACTCGATCAGGCGGTATCCGTCGGTCACCACGACTCCCGTCCTGGCCGCATCCGACTCCGTGTACCGGCGCGCCGGAGCGCCCGCACGGCTCAATGCGTCCAATGTCATCATCGCAAACGGGACGGGCTCGGGCGAGTGGGTCTTTAGCTTCGACGGTGTCGCGTGGTCGGGCATGAGCAGGATCGCGAACGGCCCCATCGCGCGAAGCCCCTCGAGCATCGGCCCCACGATCAGCTCGTCGATGCGCTCGATTGCCTCCTTCTTGAGATCCGCTCGCCCCATGTGGCCCGCCTCATCGGGAGCCTCGATGTGGAGGAGCAGGAAATCGCGCTGCTTGAGCGCCTCCAGACCGTAGCGCGCCTTGGCCGCGTAGTCGGTGTCGAGAAAGCCGGTTGCGCCGGGAACTTTGATCAGCGCAAGCCCCGCCAGGCGCCCGATTCCGTTCACCAGGTCCACCGCCGAGATCACCGACCCTTCCAGCCCGAAACGCTCCTTGAGCGTCGGCACCGCGGGGCGCGTACCCTGTCCCCAGAACCAAATGGATGTCGCCTCGGTCTCGCCCTTCTCCCGGCGGGCGACGTTCACGGGATGCTCGCGCAGGAGCGCCGCGGCCTGGCTCATCAGATCGGAGAGACGGCCGGCCCCCTCGCCCTGCGGCAGATAGGGCTCGACCAGCTTGCCGGTGATGTCGTGCGGCGGAGTCAGGCGGGTGGCCGCGATGCCGTCGCGCCAGACCATCAGGTGCCGGTAGCTCACGCCACTGAAGAACTCGATACCGTTGCCGCCGAGATCGCGCCCGATGTCGGCGACGATCCGGGCCGCCTCTTCGCTCGTGATATGTCCGGAAGTGAAATCGTGCATCGCGAGCGGTCCGCCTCGTTCCAACGGTCTCAGCGACACGAGGTTCATACGGAACACGACGTCGCGCGTCCCGAGCTCGATGCCCTGGCTTGCCGCCTCGATCGGCGCGCGGCCGGTATGATAACGGCGCGGATCGTATCCCATCATCGTCATCGTCCCGACGTCGCTGCCCGGCGGCATCCCCTGCGGAATCGTCGCGACCAGGCCAAGCGTGCCGCGCGTCGCGAGCAGGTCCATGTTCGGGATGCGCGCGGCCCCAAGCGGCGTGCGGCCGCCGAGTTCGTCGCACGGCCAGTCGGCCATGCCGTCGCCATGGATGATCACGTATTTCATCGAGTCGTCCGCGCGCTCTATGCGACGGCGCGCCGCAACGCGCCGCTCAATCGCGTTCGAGAATCTTCATAATCTTCCCGATCTCGGGCTCGACGACGATCGGGTTGCTCAGATTCTTCATCGCCGTATCGGGATCCTTGAGCCCGTGGCCCGTCAGCGTACAGACGCAAACTGAACCCGGCTTGAGTCCGCCGGTTGCGCCGTACTTGAGCAATCCTGCGACCGATGCCGCCGAGGCAGGCTCGGCGAATACGCCGCCCGCCGCGATGAGACGGTAGGCCGCCAGAATCTCCGCATCGGTGACCGCATCGATCAGGCCGCCGGACTCATCGCGCGCCCTGACCGCGCTCGTCCAGCTTGCGGGATTCCCGATCTTGATCGCGGTCGCGACGGTGTGCGGGTCGTCGATCGGATGGCCGACCACGATCGGCGCGGATTCCGCCGCCTGGTAGCCCATCATCTTCGGCAACCGCCCCGAAAGCCCCTCCTGCTTGTATTCCTTGTAGCCGGCCCAGTACGCGGTGATGTTGCCCGCATTGCCGACGGGCAGAAAATGATGCGTGGGCGCATCGCCGAGCTGGTCGCAAACTTCGAATGCCGCGGTCTTCTGCCCGGCGATTCGATCCGGGTTCACGCTGTTGACCAGCCGAATCCGCACCGGGTCGCGCTCGGCGAGATCGCGCACGACCTTCAAGCAGATGTCGAAGTTTCCGATCACCTCGACCACGCGTGCGCCGTGCATAACCGATTGAGAGAGCTTGCCGAGCGCAACCGCGCCCTTGGGAATCAGAACGTAGGCCTTAAGCCCGGCGCGTCCCGCATACGCCGCGGCGGATGCTGCGGTGTTGCCCGTCGATGCACAAATGACGGCGCGGGAGCCCTCGCCGAGCGCCTTGGACATCGCCAGCGTCATCCCGCGATCCTTGAACGAACCGGTCGGGTTGGCGCCCTCGTACTTAAAGTAAACCTTTATATTTGGCCCTACCCGATCGGCGAGCGCCGGCGCATCGATGAGCGGAGTGTTGCCCTCGTTGAGCGTGACGATCGGGGTCGCATCCGTAACCGGGAGAAAGCGGCGGTAATGTTCGATGAGGCCCGGCCAGCGGCGAAGGCGCGGTCGGGCGCTGTCAGCGGTGGCGGGCATTTAGCTAAAGATTCTCCTCGATTCGGATGAACGCCGGCTGCGCATCGACCAGCCTGGTCTTTCGGATCGCGCTGAGCGCGCGCCGGAGGTTGCGCTCGCGCGCCTCGTGTGTCCGCATTATAACCGGAACCGTCGCCTGCGCACCTCTCCCCTTCTGGATGAGCGAGGCAATCGAAATCTCGTTGCGCCCCAGGATCGACGCGATCACGCCCAGGACTCCCGGCTTATCGCGCGCCATAAAGCGCAGATAATATTCGCATACCACGTCGTCCATCGGCTTTACACGGGCGCGCCCGAGCGACTCGAACGGGTAACCGAGCGCATGGCCGCGCGAGCCGGGCCCGCCGAGGCGCTGCCGCGCGATCTCGAGGATGTCCGCCAGCACCGCAGTCGCCGTCGGCATCTGGCCCGCGCCAAGACCGGTGTACATGGTCGAGCCGAGCGCCTCGCCGCGGATATAAATCGCGTTGAATGCGCCGCCGACGCTCGCCAGCAGATGGCTCGAGGGAATCATCGTGGGATGCACGCGCGCCTCGATTGCGCCCTCGTCATCCTTGGCGATCGCGAGCAGCTTGATGGCGAAGCCGAGTTCGCGGGCATAGGCGATATCGGCCGGCGTGATTCGGGTGATTCCCTCGGTGAAGACCTGCGCGGGCCGAAGCAGCGCGCCGAAGGCGAGCGTGACGAGCAGGCAGAGCTTGTGCGCGGCGTCGTGGCCCTCGACATCGAGGGCGGGATCGGCCTCGGCCAGTCCCGCGCGCTGGGCCTCCTCCAGAGCCACTTTGAACTCCACCCCGCGATCGGCCATCGTCGAGAGAATCGAATTGCAGGTCCCGTTTACGATCCCGTAGACCGCGCGCTGGCGGTCGCCCGCGAGCGCCTCGCGCAGCGTGCGGATAATCGGCACGCCGCCGCCGACGCTCGCCTCGAAGCCGACCGCAAGCCCGTGGTTCGCCGCGGCCCGGAAAATCTCGGCGCCCGATTCCGCGAGCAGCGCCTTGTTGGCGGTGACGACGTCCTTGCCCGCCTCGAGCGCCCGTATGATGAGCGTGCGCGCAGGCTCGGTGCCGCCGAAAAGCTCCACCACGATGTCGATATCGGGACGGGTCACGAGCGCAGCGCTGTCGCGGGTGATGAGCTTCGCGGTGATCCCGAGCGAGCGGTCGGGCTCGAGGCTGCGGTCGGCAACCCCGGCGAGCACCAGCGGCACGCCGAGCTTGTGCGAGTAGATCGCGGCGTTGCCGCGCAACAGCTTCACCACGCCTGAGCCGACGGTGCCGCATCCGAGCAGAGCGATCCGTATCGGTTTCAATCGCGCACCGCCATCGAGGGTTTCCAGGCCGCTCAGGATGCGCCGGCGGCGCGGCGCTCGCGGGCGAATCGATGCTGGCTCAGCGCGCGGCGGATGCCGCGAATCGCCTGGCGGGTACGATGCTCGTTTTCGATCAGCGCGAAGCGGACGAATTCATCGCCGTCGGCGCCGAATCCAACACCCGGCGACACGGCGACCTTCGCCTCGGCCAGCAGGAACTTTGCAAACTCGAGCGAGCCCATCGCGCGGAACGGCTCGGGAATCCGCGCCCACACGAACATCGTCGCCTTGGGTTTCTCGATCGGCCAACCGGCGCGATTCAGGCCGTCCACCAGCACATCGCGCCTGCGCCTGTAAGTCGCGACGATTTCCGCCACGCACTCCTGCGGCCCGTTGAGCGCGGTGATCGCAGCGACCTGGAGGGGGGTGAAAATCCCGTAGTCGAAATACGACTTGAGCCGGGCAAGGGCGCCGATCATCTCGCGGTTCCCGACCGCAAAACCGATCCGCCATCCGGGCATGTTGTAGCTCTTCGACAGAGTGAAGAACTCGACGCCGATTTCCTTGGCGCCCGCCACTTGCATCATCGAGGGCGCCTTGTAGCCGTCGAAGCAGAGGTCCGCGTACGCAAAATCGTGCGCGACCATGAGAGAATTTTCCGCGGCAAAATCGACGATCCGCTTCATGAAGCGCAGGTCCACCGTCGCGGTGGTCGGATTATGCGGGAAGTTCATGATGAGAAATTTCGGTCGCGGCCAGGTATGGCTCACGATCGCCGTGAGCTCATCGAAGAATTCCTCGCCGCTCGCCCGCAGCGGAACGCCCTCCACCTGCGCGCCCGCGATGATGCAGCCGTACTGGTGAATCGGATAGGTCGGCGTGGGCGCGAGCACCACGTCGCCCTGGTCGAGGATCGCAATCGCCATGTGCGCGATCCCCTCCTTCGAGCCGATCGTGACGATCGCCTCGGAGTCCGGGTCAAGCCTGACGCCGTAGCGGCGCTCGTACCAGTCGCAGATGGCGAGGCGGAGCTTGTAGACCCCGCGCGAGACCGAGTAGCGGTGATTGGCCGGCTTGGTCGCCGCCTCGACCAGCTTGGCGACGATGTGCGGCGGCGTGGCCTCATCGGGATTTCCCATGCCAAAGTCGATGATGTCCTCGCCGGCGCGCCGCGCCTTGAGGCACAGATCGCCGATCACGTTGAAGACATAGGGCGGCAGCCGTTTTATGCGGGGGAAATCCATGGTTGCGCGGTCCTTTTTTGCGCGCGGCCGTCGCACCGCGCGAGATATAACTTTTAACGGACGCCCCGGCCCGCCGCTAGTGGGCCATCCTGCGGCCGCGAGCGTCCGGGGGCGCCCGATATCCCGGCCCCGGCCGTTGGCGAGCATCAGAATTTAACTTTCGGTTACGATACTGCGACCCCTTGCATAGTTTCTTGTCTTTATGTATCTTAACGCTACTTGGAAGCACGCTGATGAAGACAAAACACGCCACCAATCCCCGCACCGCAGGCAGCGACGTCTGGTGCCAGACCGTCTGGCAGTCGTTCTGCGCTGACGAACATCTTAAGCAGATCCACAAGATCACCGACGCGGAGATGAAAGCGCTCTCCAAGGTGGCGATGTTGGGCCGCGTGCTCAGCAAGCAAGACTACCTCTTCATCCTCGATCTCATCCGCCGTTCTCCCAAGCGCACCACGCCCAAAGAGTAACACCGCCCGCCGAGGACCCGCATCCGCAGGCCTTCGGCTCACGCCCAGCTCGAACCGACTCTCCCGCCGCGCGCGGCAGGATTTCCTGCCGCGCGCGAATCGCAAAATTCCGCTCGATCGGGACCCGCTCACTCGGCAGTGCCCACCGCGACGGCGGCTGGCTCGGCGCGCGGGCGAAGCGCCCAGTAAAACGGCGCGGCGCAAAGCGCGACTAATCCGGCCATCTGCCACCCGACCGGAATTCCGGCCGCGTCGGCAACGTAACCACCGGCCAGCAGGCCGCCTGAACCGCCGACGGTCTGGAACGTGCTGTTGAAGGAAAGCACCGTCGCCCGGTGCTCGGATGGGACGTGCTCATTGAGCCAGGCGGAGATGAGAGGAGTCGACACGCCGCTTAAAAGGTTCACCACGAACAGGATGGCAAGCGCGAGGTTCACCCGCCCGCCCACAGAGCCCGCCGCGAACAGGAGAACGCCCGTGCAGATGGCGAGCATCGACACCCGCCTGGCGCGCGTCATCTCGTCGGCGGCGATTCGCACCACGATTTCCGCTCCGATCATCCTGCCGAGCGTGAACAGGCAGTAAATCCATCCGACGATCCAGACGCCCACCGCATAGCGATCGTGGAAGAACAGCGGCCATTCGAGCCAGTATGGCGCCCAGGCCGCGAGCGTGATTGCGCCCGCCGTGCTCAGGATCAGGACCGGCCTGATCCCGAAGCCGAGCCGCAGCCCGTCGCGCACGCGCGCCCCGACTTGCACCGGAATCGAGCGGACGTCGATTCGCGCCGCATGCGGCCGCCGGTCGTGCATCAGGATCGCGCCCGCGACCGCGCTGATCGCAAAGCCCGCCGCTCCCATGAGCCAGGGCCACGCGATATTCACGTTCGCGGCGTACCCGCCGGCCACGGCCGAGCCCATCAAGCCCAGACTCGACAGTTGCGACAGGCGAGAGAACAGACGGTCCTTGGGGCTATCGTAGCCCGCGTCATCGAGCGCATCGACGCCCCACGCATCGATCGCCCCGTTGCAGAAGGTCGTGCCGATGCCGTCGATACTCTCGGCGAGAAGGAACACCGGGAAGCGATGCGCGGAGAAGTAGATCGTCCATGAGACGACGCGAAAGATCGCTCCGATGACGAACGACAGGCGCCGTCCGCGCGCATCGGCAAACGCGCCGGTCGGAACGTCGGCCACGACCAGGACGGTGAAGAACGCCGCAAGCACGCAGTTGATTTGGAACTGGTTGAGCCCGCGCGATCGGAGAAATATCGGATAGACGCCGAACAGGAAGCCGCCGGCGCACGAATAGATCATTACGACCGTGTAGTAGCGGCGGATGATGCCGCGAATTGCCGCGTGTTTCGAATTGCCGTCCGTTGTCGCCATCGCCGCACCATCCAATCAAGTCCAAAAAAAAGCCCCGGGGCTCATCGCCGCCGGGGCTTTTATCGAGCCAAATATCGCAGTCCATCTCAATTCATGAGGACACCACGAGATGAATTGGGGACAAGGTGGACTACGATTCCTAGCATGGTAATGAGACTAATCGGGCAGTTAGCGGCAGTCAAGGACGAATATATGCCACGAATTCGCGTTGCGGCGGAGCGGCCGTCTGTCGTCACCGGGCGGGCTGATGGGCGCGCCGCCGGCCGCAATGAATGATCGGTTCCGTCCCGAACGCCCGCCGTGCCATCTTATTCGGCATAACCTGGTGCGCCCGCCGCGCGCGTGGCGATGGGGGTGACTTCCGATGTCTGAAAAACGAAATCGCCTTGCCGCGATGGCCGCGCAACTGGCCGCCGACTTCGCCACTCGCGCCGCCGAGCACGATCGCGCCAACTCATTCCCGGCCGAGAACATCGCCCGGCTGAAGGAAGCCGGCTACACCGCGCTCGTGATACCCGAGAAGCACGGCGGACTCGGCGGCGACCTCGAGGATTTTGTGTTTTGCCAGGAGCAGCTCGCGCAGGGATGCGCTGCGACGGCGCTTGCGATCAACATGCACCTGTTCGGGCTGGGTGCGATGGTCGAGCGGGCGACGGGCCGCGCCGAGGAGACGCTGCTGTTTGAGGCGGTCGGCCACGCCAAACAAATCCTGGGCGGCGGAATCAGCGAGCCGGAGACCGGCGGAGATTGGGGCAACTTCGCGACGCGGGCGCGGCGCGATCGTGACTTTTACGTCCTCAACGGCCGCAAGACGTTCACCAGCCTCGCCCCGGTGATCGATCTGTTCATGGTGATGGCGACCGTCGATGGCTCTTCGCCGCCATCGTCGGCGACCTTCGCCGTCCCGCGCGCAACGCCCGGACTGGAAATCATCGAGACGTGGGACGCGATGGGAATGCGCGCGACGGCAAGCCACGATCTTGTGCTCAAGGACGTGCGGGTGCCGGCGATCGCGATGGCCGAGGAGCGCGCGGCCGGTCCCATCGATCAACAGGCAGTATCGCTGTTTGCATGGTTCAGCCTTTCGGTCGCGGCGATCTACACGGGAATCGCAATCGCGGCGCTCGCGTTCATCAAGGAATTCGCCGGGCGGCTGAAGCCGCTCAACCTCCCCCGCCCGATCAAGTACCTGCCCGGCATCCAGTTCGCGGCGGCGGAGGCCGAGGCGCTGATCGCCCAGTCGCGCGCTCTCTATGCGACCGTGGCGCGGGATTACCTCGGTAATCCCGAATCGTTCAAGGGCGAGGCGGGCCTGGCGCGGGTCGTGATGGTGAAATACGTGGCGACCAACAACGCGGTCCGCGCGGTGGATTACTGCATGGAGATAGCGGGCGCGCACGGGATTCTCAAGAAGTTCCCGATGGAGCGGTATTACCGCGACGTGCGCGCCGGCGTGAATCATCCGCTGTCGAACGCGCGCGCCCGCGAACTGATCGGGAAGTGCGCGCTTGGAATCGGGCTCGGCGAGTTGCCGCGATGGTAGCGCGGCGCGCTGTCGATTAATTCGCGCCGCGCGCTTTACCCGCCGCGCGCGCTCGAATATCGTTTCGACGCCGTGACCAATCAATTCGAGCAGGTTGCTCTCCGCGCCGCGCGGGCGGCCGGCCGCATCCACCTCAAGCGCCTCAGCAACATCCACATCGACCGCAAGTCCAGCTCGATCGATCTCGTCACCGAGGCCGACCGCGAGGCCGAAGCCGCCGCGATCGACGTGGTGCATCGCGCCTTCCCCACTCACGCGATTCTCGCCGAGGAGAGCGGCTTAAGCGCGCACGAGAGCGACCATCGGTGGATCATCGATCCGCTCGACGGCACCACCAATTTCGCGCACGGCTTCCCGATGTTCTGCGTGTCGATCGCATACCAGCGGCGCGGACGCACCCAGTTCGCGATCGTCTACGATGCGCTCAAGAAAGAGTGCTTTGTCGCCGAGCGCGGGCGGGGCGCGCGCCTCAATGGCAAGCGGCTGCGCGTAAGCACCACCGTCACGCTCTCATCGTCACTGCTCGCGACCGGATTTCCGTACGATCGCCGCGAGCGCCGCCGCTTCTACCTTACG
>DASPOF010000147.1:0-27508 GCA_035626155.1 Binataceae bacterium (SeqCode) | reverse complement strand
ACGGGGGAAGAGTCTTCTCCGATCGGGTTAGAGCGCCACGTGGCCAAGTAGATCGCCAACGACCGTATTTGTCGCGCGCCCGAGGACGCCCGCGTATCGACAACGGGCCGCCGCGGCCGCGCCACTGCGAGCAATCGGGCTGCGTTTCAGCATTCTCAATAGTGCGTCCGGGGAGAGAGGTGAGTCAGATAACTTGTGATTTACTTGACACACCGACTACCACGGCGTAAACAGCTTCCATGAGCAGCGCATCGCGGCCTCGGACGCTCAGGGAAGCGATCGAGTATTTCTCCGATCCCGATCGATGCCTCCGATTCGCGGCCGCGCTCCGATGGCCCGGCGGCGTATCGTGTCCGGAGTGCGGGGGAAGGGACGTAACGCTCCTCGCGACGCGCCGCCTATGGAAGTGCCGCAACCCACATCCCCGCCGCCAGTTCAGCGTCAAAGTGGGGACCATCTTCGAGGATTCCCCGGTCGGGCTGGACAAATGGTTCGCGGCGATCTGGATGGCGGCGAACAGTCCGGAGGGCGTCAGTTCCTATCGAGCCGCGCGAGAGCTCGAGGTCACGCAGAAGACCGCGTGGCACATGATGGATCGGATAAGGCGCGCGATGCGCAGCGGGAGCTTCGAAGAAGGAATCCTCGGCGATCGGCCCGTCGCGATCAGGATGCCGGAGCGCGGCGTCGAACGAGCGGAGGGCCGATGAAAACTCGCGCGATCAGGAACGGATCGCCGCCGGATAGCTTCGAGCGCTTCGAATATCTCGCGCGCGGCCTGATGGGAGTGGGCAAGCGCGACATCGAGGAGCCGCAATCACCGAAGCCCGCAAAGCCGCGCAAACCAGGCTTCATGGAGGCCCTGAGGAGATTCGCAATGCAACACGGCACGAAGAGGACGCTTCACTGCTCGTTCTGCGGCAAGAGCGAAGAGCAGGTCACATATCTGCTCGCCGGCGGCAGCGGCACCGTCTATATCTGCGGCGGATGCGTGGATATCTGCGCCGGCATCATCAACAAGACCAAAGCTTCGGGCTCGGCGCCCGCGCCCGCCTAAGAACGCTCCGGAGGATCCCATGAAGCGCGCGCGCTCCCGGGATGCCATCCCGGCCCTCACCACATGACTAAATAGTCGAGTGGGCGGCGCCCCGCACCACTGCGAAAGACCAGCACCCCCTTCCTAACCATCCCCCGCAAATGAATGCGGGTGATGGGAAAGAGTGGGAGCATCGCCCGGAACTGCGGTTCAATAAATTAATCCCGATTCATCCCTCATTGGCACGAGTCAAAGCCGCCGTTGGTGGATGGCAGGTTGGCGCCGGGCACGTTGGTAGTAAACGGAGTCCCCTCGCTGAGCTCGAACGGCAATTGCGGATTGGGGGCCTCGAGCGGATAAAAGCAGGTACCCGTCCCGGGACCGGTGCAGCACGGGAGGTAAGTGCCTGGACCCACACACTCTGAGTTAAAATTCGGGCAGTCCGGAGTTCCATAGAGCTGAGAGGAACTCAAAGTCCCAAGAACAGCCGGCCAGAAATAGGTCGCATAGCACGCGGCCGGGTTCGCCTCGCATCCTTCGGGCGGAGTCGGTTGCGTATAACCCGACCCTGTAGTCGATGGCGCTCCGACGACTGGGTTCCCGTTGGGCACCGCCATCGAGAAGCAAGCGCAATTGGTTGGGTTGTCCCCAAGTGAGGAGAGAGGACAGGTGCTTGATGGCGCGCAACCGTTGGTGCTCGTGTCCGTCGAGGTCGTCAGGTACGGCGCGCCGCCGGTGCCATTCGGCGTGCCGTTCGTCGTCCCGTTGGGTGAACCAATGGGCGGCACGAGCGCATCCACGTCCAGTGTAGTCCCGGTATATCCCGGAAAGAGGATTCCGCCGGCCACCGGTTGTGCCGGCACAAAAGTGACCTCATCGCCGGCGCCCGGCGGACTGTTGTCGTTCGCCGTCGAGAATTCTCCCTGGAGCGAATTGGCGCTGGTGTTCGTTGCAGGTATCAGCGGAATTTCCAGACCGGTCAGGAGACCGCCCGGGGTCAATGGCCCGGTCACAGTCGCATCGGATGGTGGCGACCCGCCCGTCGGGAGGGCGTTGGAATCGGTGACGACCACGAATGAAACACCAGGCGACCCGTAGGTCGGCACACCCGTGAAGGAGAAGTTCCCCGACGAATCCGTCACCGTAGTTGCAATTAGGTACAAGGGTTCGCTAACGGGCGACGGTGTCGCCGTCGGAGTTGGGCTTGGGGTGGGAGTTGCGGTCGCGCTCGGGGTCGGCGTAGCGCTTGGGACCGGCGTGGGAGTCACAACATAGATTGCCTCCAGCCACACCGGCGCGTTTGGCACTCCAACAGGCCCTGAATTAGGGGTTACGACCCCGGCGCTGATCGAAGCCAAAACCACTTTTCCGCTGATCGTGATGGTTGGAGGAACTCCCGACGAAGTCGGCGTCGCGGTCGGCGTCCTGCTCGTCGACGTGGCGGTTGCAGTAGGCGTCGGCGTCCTGCTGGCAGTAGCGGTTGGCGTGGCTGTGGCCGTCGCGGTTCGGGTGGACGTCGCGGTGGCAGTGGCGGTGCTGGTTCTCGTGGGCGTCGCAGTCGGCGTCGCGCTCGTCGATGTGGCGGTTGCCGTGGCGGTGGCAGTGCTGGTTCTCGTGGGCGTCGCGGTTGGCGTGGCGCTCGTCGATGTGGCGGTGGCAGTCGGTGTCGCGGTCTTGCTGGCGGTGGCGGTCGCCGTAACGGTGGCCGTCGGCGTCGAGGTCCTGGTGGCGGTGGCGGTTGCCGTGGCGGTCGCGGTAGCAGTGGCGGTGGCCGTGGCTGTCGCCGTTGCGGTGGCTGTCGCTGTCGCGGTCGGCGTGGCGGTTGCCGTAGCGGTGGGCGTCGGGGTCACGGTCGGGGTGGGCGTCGGCGCGACGCCGTACGCAGTCCCGCTAAGCTTCACCGTCTGCGGGCTTTTCGCCGCGTCATCCGTGATCGTGAGATCTCCGGTCTCCTTAGTCCCCTTCGGATTGCTCGCGCTGGTGGGATCGAACGTCACCGAAACTGTGCAGGATGTCTTCGACGCGAGTGTCGAGCCGCACGTGGTCGTGCTGACTGCGAAGGGCCCGCTCGGAGTGATCGAATCGATCGTCAGCGCGACCTTGTTTGGATTCGAGAGCGTGACGTTCTTGGGAGACGAGACCGTCTCCACCAGGGTTTTGGGGAACTTCAGGGAAGGCGGCTTGATGGAAAGCTTGAGTTCCGCTGCTAACGCGGGCGGCGCTGCGATGGCGCAGAAAATCGACGCAAGTACGACGGCCCGCCTGACAATGTTCATGACTGCCCCCCGTTCGCAAACTCAATCGGAGTCTTGGTCGTAGGTTCTGAGTCGGGGCAGCATCGCACCCGGCGGCCCCGCTCGTCAAGGCTGAGCGAGGGCCTGCTTTGTTGAGCAAAGGCCTGTTTAGTAGTGGCCGCGCGCGGGGTAGGGTCAGCCGAGTTTGATCTCGCCGCGCGCGATGCGCGCGAGCGTCTGCGGGTACAGCTCGTGCTCGACCACGAGCACGCGCTCGGCGAGCGTCTCGGCGGTGTCGCCGGGCATCACCGGCACTTGGCGCTGGGCGAGAATCGGGCCGGTATCGTAATTCTCATCGACGACGTGAATCGTGACGCCGCTAACGCGCTCGCCGGCCGCGATTACCGCCTCGTGCACGCGCATCCCGTACATCCCCTGGCCTCCGAACTTCGGGAGCAGCGCTGGATGGATGTTCAGGATTCGTCCCCTGAAATGAGAAAGCGTAGCCGGGCCGAGCCTCTTCATGTACCCGGCCAGCACCACCAGGTTCACATCGCGCGACACCAGGGTCTCGAGAATCGCCTCATCGAGCCGGTCGGGATCGGGATGCGTCTGCGAGCTGAGATGAACGGCGTGAATGCCCGCGCGCCGCGCCCGTTCCAGAGCGAGCGCATCGGAATTGTTGCTGATGAGCACGCGCACGGCGGCATCCAGCCTGCCCTCGCGGCACGCATCGATGATCGCCTGCGCGTTGGTGCCACCGTGCGAGGCGAGAATGCCGAGCCGAAGTTTCACCGCAACTGACTCTCCCGCCTGGGAGGCTGCTGAGGACGCAGGAGGTCCGCGCGCGCAAGGGTTACGCGGAATGGCGACTTGAGCGCCGCCAGCATCTCGGAGATCGACTGGTTAAGCTTCGGATGGATAAGCGCGGGCGCAAGCTCGCTCATCGGCGCAAGCACGAACAGACGTTCGTGGAGCCTCGGATGCGGCACCGTCAGGGTGCGCGTATCGATCGTCTCCTTGTCGAAGAAGAGCAGGTCGAGATCGATTATCCTGGGGCGATACTTGCCCCGCGCGGGCTTCCTGCCGCGCACCCGCTTGCGGCCCATCCCGCGCTCGATCGCGAGCAGCCGCCGCATCAGCACCTCGGCGGTAAGCTCGGTTTCAACCTCGACGACGCCGTTGAGAAACGCGCCCTTGATGTTCCCGACCGGCTCGGTTTCGTAGATGGACGACTGGCGGACGACGCGAGTGTCCGGAATCAGAGCAATACGTTGAATCGCCTCGCGATAATTGGCGGCTCGATCGCCCAGATTACTTCCTATCCCGATGAAAGCCCGATGGGGCATCCCCGTCGTTACAACCGAAGCGCTTTTAACCGTTCGACGGCCTCTTGCAACCGTTCGCTTGGCACCGTGAGCGAAAAGCGAACGAACCCCTCACCACCCTTGCCGAAGCCCGAACCCGGCGTGATCGCCACGCCGGCTTCCTTCAGCATGCGCTCGGCAAACGAAACCGAGGTATAACCGTTCGGCACGTGCGCCCAGACATAGAACGTAGCGCGCGGCAGCTCGCACGATAGCCCCGCGGCGCGAAGCGCGCCGACCATGATGTCGCGCCGATGCTTGTAAATCGCGCAGTATTCCGCGACCTTGTCGCCGTCTCCGCCGTCCAGCGCGGTGATCGCGGCCTCCTGCACCGCCTGGAACACGCCCGAGTCGACGTTGGTTTTGACCCTTCCCAACGCTGCGATGAGTTCGGCGTTGCCCACCGCGAATCCGACCCGCCATCCCGTCATCGAAAATGTCTTCGACAGCGAGTGGAACTCGATCGCGCATTCGCGAGCGCCGGCGCCCTGGAATACGCTCGGCGCGCGGTAGCCGTCGAACGCGATCTCCGAGTATGCGCTGTCGTGGGCGAGGATGATGTTGTTCTTCAGGCAGAAGCGCGCCGCCTCATCGAAGAACGATCGATCGACCGTCGCGGCGGTCGGATTGTTCGGATAATTGAGCCACAGCAGTTTCGCGCGGCGCGCAACTTCGGCGGGGATCGATGAAAAATCAGGACGGAATCCGTTTTCCTTGGTGAGGCGAAGGAAGTACGGCTCGCCCCCATTGAATACGCATCCCGAGTAGTAGACCGGATAACCGGGGTCGGGGATGAGAACGATGTCGCCGGGATCGACGATGGCGGTGGAAAAGTTTGCGATTCCTTCCTTGGACCCGATTAGCGCGCAGACCTCTCGCCGCGGGTCAAAACTTATGCCAAAGCGCCTCTCGACCCAGTCCGCGGCGGACCGCCGAAAGCGCTCGAGGCCCTCGTAATCGGGATAGCGATGGTTCGACGGCTGATCCGCCGCGCGCTTGAGGCTCTCTACAATATGTTGTGGCGTGGGCAGGTCAGGGTCCCCAATTCCAAGGCTGATCACGTCCACCCCCTTCGCCTGGACCTCCTTTTTGAGGCGATCCAGCTCGGCGAAGAGATAGGGCGGGAGCAGGCCTAATCGGGAGGCTGTCTTGACTTGCACCTAAGGAAGTAGCTCCGCTCCAAGAGATTTGGTTTGAAACTAACACACTTCGCAAACCATCGAAACGGGGTCCGCCGAGGCTCCCAAAGTGGCCGGGAGCGCGATCTGGCGGGCGCGGGACCCCTGCAATGTCCCGCCATCCGACGCGGCCATGCAATCGAGCGAGCGATCATCGCGCAACGCACTTGCCGCGGCGCGCGCCGCGGCTCGTAGCGCAACTCACTTGCGGCGGGGCGTTTCGATTGAGCGCGGCTCGCACCAGCCGCGACCGCGGCGATTGTAAATCAACTCTCGGCTAGCTGCGTTTGGGGACTGCGTACGCTCGCCAACGACCGGCAAAAAATTCTTCATTGAGCGTTCACCGGCAGCGTGTTAGGAATTACTGAACTCCGAGCGCTGGTAATCGGCCGGGTTTTAAGGACATCGAGGGTGCCAGAGTGTAGGGCGCCCGTTAATCGGGATGCGCGCGTGTGCGCGCACCGTAAGCCCAGCCAGTTACGGAGCGTCAAGCAGCTTTGCGGCTCGCCTTCGACGGATACGTGCAGCCCCCGGAGATTGAATCAGCTTGATGCCGACGATCAATCGGACACTTCTGCCGCTCGTAATCGCGCTCGTCGCTTTGGGAGCAGTAGCCATAGCTCTTTCCGAGCGTCCATGGGCGCCGCGTGCGGACGTGGTTCAGCCGATTCCTTTCAGCCATCGCGTCCACGCCGGCGTGAACAAGATTCCCTGCCAGTACTGCCACGAATATGCGCGGCGATCGGAGAACGCGGGGGTGCCGCCGGTTCAGCGCTGCGTCGGATGCCACGGAAGCGCAATCACGGGCGGAATCCAGCCGGTGACGCGGCCGTGGAGCGACGATGCTCAGCCGCCGTTCGAGATTCGATGGAACCGGGTTTATACGCTGCCCGATTTCGTGAAGTTCACCCACATGCCGCACATCCACGCTGATATCAAGTGTCAGACCTGCCACGGTCCGGTCGAAACCATGGACCGCATCGCGCCGGTCTTCGAGATCAACATGGGCTTTTGCATCGACTGTCATACCGCGCGCAAAGCGACACTCGATTGTTTCGCGTGTCATCACTGAGCGGGGAGGCTGATGGCTGACGGTTTTTCCAGGCGCACTTTTTTGAAACTCGCCGCAACCGCGGGAGCGGGCGCAGCGCTCCCCGGATGCCAGCCTGCCGCGCGAAAGCTGATTCCGTATGTCGTCCCGGATGAGAACGTAATCCCGGGCGTTGCGCAGTTTTACACGACCACCTGCGCGGAGTGCCCCGCCGGATGCGGCCTTATCGCGCGGGTGCGCGAGGGGCGAGTAATAAAGCTCGAGGGAAATCCGGCCGACCCTTTGAGCCAGGGCGCGATTTGCGCGCGCGGGCAGGCGGCGCTTCAGGGCCTCTACAATCCCGATCGGATCGCACGGCCGCAACTTCGCGGCGACGGCGCGGCGCTCGCGAACATCTCGTGGGAGCAGGCATCGAAGTTGCTCAACGAGAAGCTGGCCGCAGCGGCGCGCGCGGGCAAGGATCGGGTCGCATTCCTGGGCGCGCCCGGCGGGCCGACCTTCGAGAAAATCGTGCGCGCGTGGCTCGGCGCGCACGGCTCCACGCGCGCGATCTTCTATGAAGCGCTCGCCACGGAACCGGCGCGCGCCGCAGCTCAGCAACTCTTCGGCCGCCGCGACCTCCCAGTCTATCGTCTCGACCAGGCCGAAGTGCTGATCTCATTCGGCGCGGATTTTCTCGAGACCTGGCAATCTCCGGTCGAACTCACGCGCCAGTACGCTGAATTCCGCACGCCCAAGCCGCGGCGCGGAGCGCTCACGATCGGCCGCTCCTTTTACGTGGGTCCGCGCCTTGGTCTCACCGCCGCCAAATGCGACGAGTGGATCGCGGCCGCGCCGGATGCGCAGGCGCAGATCGCATGGAGCGTGCTCCACGTGATGATCGCCGAGCGATGGATCTCGCAAAATTCGCACGTCGATCTCGCCGCGCTCACCGCGATGGTCGCCGGGTTCGATCCGGCCTCGGTCAGCGCGAGAACCGGCGTCCCCGCAAACGCAATCAGGCGGATGGGCGAGGCGTTCGGCAAGGCTGATGGCGCGGTCGCACTTGCGCCGACGCACGATGAATCGGCCACGCTCGCGGCATACGTGCTCAACGCGGTGACCGGCAATGCCGGCCGCACGATGGTGTTCCTCGACGGAGCGCCGCCGGAGTCCGTGAGCCGCGCGGGCGAAGTCGAGGCCGCACTCGGCGCGATGCACGACGGGAAGGTCGATGTGCTCTTCATCGCGGGCGGAAACCCGGTCTTTTCGATGTCGGCCGGGATAGATGCGGCCGGGGCGTTTCAGCGCGTGCCGTTCGTCGTTTGGTGCGGCGGCGTCCCGGATGAAACCGCCAACATGGCGAACCTGCTCCTGCCCGCGCATCATCCGCTCGAGGCCTGGCGCGACACCGCGCCGCGCGCGGGCGTGAACGGACTTGGGCAGCCGGTGATGCAGCCGGTTTTCCCAAGCCGTGCAGTGGGCGACATCCTGCTCGAGTCGGCGCGCGCGAACGCTCTCGCCGGCGCTGCGATTCCCTGGAAGACTGTCGCGGAGGCAGTCAAGGCGGAGTGGTTCGGCTTGGCTTCCAGAGCGGGCGGCATCGGCGCGGAAGATTTCTGGACGAAAGCGCGCCAGGAGGGCGGCCTGTTCCAGGACGCGAAGCCGTCGGAGGTGAAACTCAACTCCGCCGTGCTGAAGGCGCCGCCTGCGCCGCCAGCCTCGGCCGAGTTGACCCTGTCCGCGTATCCCCACATCTTTCTCTACGACGGCCGCGGCGCGGACAAGCCATGGCTCCAGGAAATCCCCGAGCCGATCGCGCAGATCGTGTGGGACACCTGGGCCGAAATCCATCCTGACACTGCTCGCTCGCTTGGGGTTGCCGCCGATGAACTGATCGAGCTTCGCACCGACCACGGGAGCATCGAGGCGCCGGCCCTCATATCGGAGCGGGTTCGGCCCGGCGTGATCGCCATCCCGCTCGGCCAGGGCCATCGCTCGTACGGCCGCTATGCGATCGATCGCGGCGCCAATCCGTGGGCGCTGCTCGCGCCGGGCGCGCTCAGCATCGCGGTTGCCGCCAAGCCGACCGGGAACAGCCGGGCACTCGTCTCGCCGCTCGGCAACAGCGACTTGATGGGCCGCTCGATCGTCGAGGCGATGAGCATCGAGGAGCTGGCGCGCGGCGGGGCTGCGCCCGCCGAGGCGCTCGCACCCGAGCCCTACGAGATGTACCCGCCGTTTCCCCATCCCGAGCACAAGTGGGGCATGACGATCGACACCAATGCGTGCACCGGATGCAGCGCGTGCATCGCGGCGTGTTACGCGGAGAACAATGTGCCGGTGTCGGGCCGCGAGGGTGTCGCGCAGGGAAGAATCAGGTCATGGATCCGGATCGAGCGATTCTTCCCCGAAAAGCAGCAGGAGGGGCGCGCGCCGCTTGCGTACCTGACGCCGATGATGTGCCAGCAGTGCAATCACGCACCGTGCGAGGCGGTCTGCCCGGTGTTCGCATCTCATCACACCGACGAGGGCCTGAACGCGCAGATTTACAATCGCTGCATCGGCACGCGCTACTGCCAGAACAACTGCCCGTACAAGGTGCGCCGCTTCAACTGGTTCGAGCCTGAGTGGCCCGCGCCGCTGGATCTGCAGCTCAATCCCGACGTGACCGTGCGCGGGATGGGCGTCATGGAGAAGTGCACGTTCTGCATCCAGCGCATCCAGCACGCCGAGATCGTTGCGCGCACCGAATCGCGCCCGGTGCGCGACGGCGAGATCGTCCCGGCCTGCGCGCAGGCGTGCCCCGCGCGCGCGATCACCTTCGGCGACATGAATGATGCATCCAGCGCGGTGATGCGCCGGCGCGCGGCGAATCCGAGCCGCGGCTTTCGCGCGCTCGAGGACCTCAACACGCAGCCGGCGATCGTGTACCTGCGCGAGCTGTATCGCGAAAAGGAGGGAACGTAGGTGGCAGCCGCAGCTCCCGAGATCGCCACTCCGACGTTCAGCGACGTCGATCGCAGCGTGCTCCGCGTCATGCAGACGCCGGGGCTTCTTTACTGGGCCTGGATCGGTTTCTGCTTCACGCTGGTCGCGATCGGGGCGGCGCTCTGGACCCGGCAGATCTACGAAGGCATGGGAGTGACCGGGCTGCGCCAGCCCGTGATGTGGGCGGTGTACATCACGAACTTCGTCTTCTGGGTCGGAATCGCGCACTCGGGGACGCTGATCTCGGCGATCCTGTTTCTGTTTCGCACGCGCTGGCGCACCGCGGTTTACCGCGCGGCGGAGACCATGACGCTGTTCGCGGTCATGACCGCGGGCCTTTTCCCGCTGATTCACCTCGGCCGCACATGGTTCTTCTACTGGCTGCTGCCCTACCCCAACGAGCGATATCTGCAGCCGAATTTCCGCTCGCCGCTGGTGTGGGATGCGTTCGCAGTCAGCACCTATTTCACGATCAGCGCGCTGTTCCTGTTCATGGGGCTCATCCCCGATCTTGCCAGCGCGCGCGAGCAGGCGCGGGGCTGGCGGCGCGTGTTCTACTCGATTCTCGCGCTTGGCTGGCAGGGCACCGATTCGCAGTGGCGCCATTACTCGATGGCGTACCTGCTGATGGCCGGGCTTGCCACGCCGCTGGTCATCTCGGTGCACAGCGTCGTGTCGTGGGACTTCGCGATGGCGCAAATTCCCGGATGGCACAGCACGATCTTCGCGCCCTACTTCGTCGCGGGCGCGATTTTCTCCGGCGTCGCGATGGTCATCACGCTGCTCGTGCCGATACGCAAGCTGCTCGGGCTGGAGGGCCTGCTCACGCCCTGGCACTTCGACAACCTGGCCAAGGTCGTGCTCCTCACATCTTTAATAGTGAGTTACTCGTACGCGACCGAGTCGTTCATGGTCTGGTACAGCGGCGATCCGATCGAGCAGACGACTTTCCACATGCGGTACTTCGGGCCGTGGGGATGGATGTTCTGGGTAATGGTGGCGTGCAATTGCGTAATCCCGCTGCTGCTGTTCTCGCCGCGCATCCGCACCAACCTGTCCGTTCTCTGGATCATATCGATCTTCGTGAACATCGGGATGTGGACGGAGCGCTTCGTGATAATCGCGGGCTCGCAATCGACCAACTTCGATCCGTCGCAGTGGGGTTTCTACCGCCCGTCGATTACCGAGATCATGATCACGGTGGGAAGCTTCGCGTGGTTCCTCGGCCTGTTCTCGCTGTTTGCGCGCTTCCTGCCGATCATTTCGATGACCGAGCTCAAGGAGGGAATCACCTGGCTCAAGAAGGCGCTCCACAAGGACTACGCGAGGGCGGCATGAGCGGCGCCATCGAAATAATCGCGACATTCGCCGCGGAGGAGCAGTGCGTGGGCGGAATAGAGGCGCTGCGCGCGGCGCGCGCGGAGAATTTCCGCGTCTTCTCACCGATTCCGAGCGAACACATCGAGAAGGCGATCGGCCGGGGGCGAAGTCCGGTGCGCGCCTTCGTGCTCACCGGTGGAATCCTCGGCGTGCTGACGGGTCTCGCGATTACGATCGGCACGTCGTGGGAGTGGAACCTGGTGGCGGGCGGCAAGCCGATCATTTCGTGGCCTCCGTTTATCATCATCTGCTTCGAACTGATGATCCTGTTCGGCGGGATCGCCGCGGTGGCGAGCTTTCTTTTGAACGCGCAGGTCCCCGCCCTCGAGTCCGCGCCCGGATACTCGGCGCGCTTTTGCGGCGATCGGTTCGGAGTGGCCGTGCGATGCGATGAGACGGAAGCGCAAAAGGTCGAATCAATTCTGGGAGTGGCTGGCGCTGAAGAGGTGCGGCGCGAACAGGCACAGCCATCGGCGACCCTCCCAAATGGGCATGACGGTTAATCGATGACTGCTAATCCGAGTCCGGCGCGGCCGGCAGCGCCGCGCCTGTCGCGCGCCGCGCGCGGTGTGGCGCCGCTGTTCGGCAACACGCATAGAGCCGTTCTTGCGGCGGCCGTCGCCGCCGGGATCGCGGCATTTGCCGTGGCGCTGGCCCGCGGCGAGGCGGCGCGCGCATGGCAGGCGTACCTCGTGAACCTGCTGTTCTTCCTCGGGATCGCGCAGGGCGGCGTGGTCGTCGCGGCTGCGTTCTACCTGACGCAGGCGCGATGGGCCGGGACCGCGGCCTTCCGCCTGGCCGAGGCGTTCAGCGGCTTCCTGCCGCTTGGGTTCGTGCTCTTCTGGGGCCTGTACTTCGGCCGCACGCTCATCTTCCCCTGGGTGCTGCATCCGGTCGCGCAGAAGGCCGCATGGCTCAACACGCCATTTTTGTTCGCGCGCGACGGAGCGGGCCTGCTCGCGATGACGCTGCTGAGCGCGTGGCTGGTGCGAGTGTCGCGAAGCAGCCAGGCGCGGGCGTGGGCCGCGGCATCATCCGACATCGAGATGCCGCCGCCGGCGATTCGCCGGCTCGCAACCGTGCTCGCGCTCGCATTCGCGGCGGTCTATTCGCTGATCGCTTTCGATCTCGTGATGTCGCTTGCGCCGGCGTGGCACAGCACGCTGTTCGGCGCGTACTTCTTCGCGGCGGCCTTCCTGAGCGCAGTGGCTGCGATGGCGCTGACCGCGGTGATTCTGCGCGGCCGGCTCGGCCCCGCCAACGCGTTTGCGGCGCCGAAGGTTCTGCACGATCTCGGCAAGCTCGTGTTCGCGTTTTCGGTGTTCTGGATTTACCTGCTGTTCGCGCAATACATCGTGATCTGGTACGGCGACATCCCGGTCGAAACCTTCTTCATCGTGCAGCGCGTGTACTACGCGCCCTGGGCGCCGCTTTCGTATGCGGCCGTGATCCTGATCTGGGTGGCTCCGTTCCTGGTCCTGCTCGGCGCACGGCCCAAGCGAACGCCGGTCATCCTGGGCGCGGTCGCTGCCGGAGTGCTGGCGGGAATCTGGCTCGAACGCTACGTGCTGGTGGTCCCATCGCTCTCGCAGCACGCCGTGCCATTCGGATGGATCGAGCTGTTGATCACGCTTGGATTCCTGGGCGGCTTCGTCCTGTGCGCGATACCGGGCCTCAACCTGGCCGCGTCCGCGGCCCGTGCGGAGCTCGCGGCGGAGACTCATTGATGGCGCCGCGCAATCAACACGGGGCGCTGAGCGCGCCTGAATTCCTCGCCCGGCGCACGACGATCGATCGGCTTTGCGCGCGCGTGAAGCGGCTCGCCGCCGCGCCGCTGGTGATGGCGGCGCTTTGGCTTGCGGGTTGCGCCGCGGGCGAGCCGCCGATGACGACGCTTGCGCCCAAATCCGATCTCGCGCAGTGGATCTACGAGCTGATGCTCGACGTGACCGCGTGGGATGCGCTGGTCTTCGTGATCGTCGCCGCCGCGTTCACGCTCGCGGTATTCTTTTTCTCGACGCGCTTTGGCGAGGCGGCGCCGCCGTCGGAGGTTTCATCCAACCTCCGCCTGGAGGTCGCCTGGACCGTCGGCCCGGCGCTTATTCTGCTGATGATCGCGATTCCGACCGTGCGGATAATCTTTCGCTCGCAGCCGGCGGTTGAGCCCGCGGGTGCGCTCGATATCAAGGTGATCGCGCATCAATGGTGGTGGGAGTTCCATTACGCGGGCAGCGAGATCGCGACCGCCAATGAGATGCACATCCCGGTGGGCCGGCCGATTCGCCTCGCGCTTCAGTCCGCCGACGTAATCCACAGTTTCTGGGTGCCGCAGCTTGGCGGCAAGCGCGACGTCGTTCCGGGACAAATCAATGAGCTGACCCTGATCGCGCGCGAGCCGGGAACCTACGTGGGGCAGTGCGCCGAGTTCTGCGGCACGTCGCATGCGAACATGCGCATGCGGGTAGTCGTCGAATCGCCGGAGCAGTTTGCGCAGTGGGAGAAGTCGCAGAAGGCGCCGCCCGCCGCGATTGGCGCGGCGAATCCCGCTGCCACCGACGGCGCGAAGATTTTCGCCAACAGCCCCTGCACGACGTGCCATCGAATCGACGGCGTATCGAAAGGGTCTCTCGCGCCGGATCTCACGCACTTCGCCAGCCGGACCACGCTTGCGGCGGGAATCCTGCCCAATACGCCGGATAACGTCGCGCGCTGGATCGCCGACCCGGATGCGGTCAAGCCTGGCGCGCAGATGCCGCAACTCGGCCTGGGCGGAAAGGAAGTCTCCGACCTGGCCGCGTATCTCGAAAGCTTGAAGTAAGGATACTCAGCATGGCTGCCCAACCAAAACCGGTGCGAACCGAATCGGCGAGTTATCTCGGCGGCGGCGGGCTGCTTGGATGGCTCACAACCGTGGACCACAAGCGGGTCGCGGTCCTCTACGGCGCAAGCGCGCTCGTGTTCATGGTGATCGGCGGAATCGAGGCGATGCTGATCCGGATGCAGCTTTGGTCGCCCGGCAGCACGTTCCTGTCCGCCGAGGTGTACAACCAGATTTTCACGATGCACGGAACCACGATGGTTTTCCTCGTGGTGATGCCGCTGGAGTTGGGGGCGTTCGCGAATTTTTTGGTTCCGCTCCACGTGGGCGCGCGTGACGTTGCATTTCCGCGAATCAATGCGCTCAGCTACTGGCTATTCACCATGGGCGCGATCTTCCTCCATCTCGGATGGCTATGGGGCGGGCTGCCCAACGCGGGATGGTTCGGTTACGCCAATCTGACCGAACGCTATTTCTCGCCCGGGCTCAATATCGACTACTGGGTAGTCGGCCTGCTCCTCCTCGGCGTCTCGACCGTGCTCGGCGGCCTCAACTTCTTCGTGACGATCGTCATGATGCGCGCGCGCGGGATGACCTACATGCGGATGCCGATGTTCGTGTGGGCGATCCTGATCACCTCGGTGCTCATCCTGATCGCGTTTCCGCCGCTCACGGTGGGGCTTGTCTTTCTGCTGATGGACCGCTTCTTCGGGACACACTTTTACATCGCGGCGTACGGCGCGACACCGATTCTGTGGCAGCATCTCTTCTGGCTATTCGGCCATCCCGAGGTCTACATCATGGCGCTGCCCGCATTCGGGATGATCTCGGAAATGGTCCCGGTGTTCGCGCGCAAGCCGCTGTTCGGATACCCGATGATGGCGTACTCGCTCGCGCTGATCGCATTCCTGTCGTACGGGGTGTGGGGCCATCACATGTTCGCCACCGGGATGGGGCCGGTTGCGGACAGCGCATTCGCGATCACGTCGATGCTCATCGCGATCCCGACCGGGGTCAAGGTGTTCAGTTGGATCGCGACGGTGTGGGGCGGGTCGCTGCGGATGACGACGGCATTCTATTTCGCGCTCGGAATGATTCTCGAGTTCACCATCGGCGGCCTGAGCGGAATCATGCACGCGACTGCGCCGGTCGATCTCCAGCAGACCGACTCCTACTTCGTCGTCGCGCATTTCCATTACGTGCTGTTCGGCGGAGTGATGTTCGCGATCATGGGGGCGATTTACTATTGGTGGCCGAAGATGACCGGCCGCATGCTCGACGAGCGGCTCGGCAAGCTTCAGTTCTGGCTCACTGTGATCGGGTTCAACGCCACTTTCTTCCCGATGCATTTTCTCGGGCTTTGGGGGATGCCGCGGCGGATCTACACTTATGGGGCTGGGCTGGGGTGGACGGATCTCAATCGGCTCGAGACGGTCGCCGCCTTCATCCTCGGACTTGCCTTCCTGGTGCTGTACATCAACCTGGTGCGCAGCGCCGCGGCCGGCTCCGAGGCGCCCGCCGATCCGTGGGATGGCCGCACGTTGGAGTGGTCAACGGCATCGCCGCCTCCCGCATACAACTTCGCGCGGCTCGTCCAAGTCCGCGGGCGCGATGCCTTCTGGGTGGAAAAGTATGGCGCGGCCGGATCGCGCGGCGGTCCGATGCTCGCGGCGGCGCAGCCGCCCGGCGGCGAGCAGGCGGCGGAGGCGATTCACATGCCGGCCCCATCGATTTTCCCGCTGACGATCGCGCTCGGCGCCGGCGTGATGGGCACCGGGCTCATCGTCGGATGGTGGCGGCTCATCGCGATCGGCGCCGGGGTGATGATCCTTGGAATTATCGGCCTTGGATTCGAATACCCGTCCTGGGGAGAGGAGGGCCACGACGGCGAGCCTGCGCCGGGCGGAGGCACCGACCTTCGCAAGGTCGGGGTGTGGGCATTCCTGGGCTCCGAGTGCGTATTCTTCGCGAGCCTGATTTCGACCTACATCGTGTACAAGAGCCGCAACGCGGGCGGCCCCGGCGCGAGCATCCTGGAAATTCCGCTCACCTCCTTCAGCACCTTCGTCCTGCTGATGAGCAGCCTCTTGATGGTGCTGGCGCTCGCAGCGACGCAGCGCGGTGACCGGCTCTGGGAGCGGATCTGGCTGCTTGGCGTGGCGGTTTTCGGCCTGATTTTTCTGGGCGGCCAGGCTTACGAGTTCACCCACTTCTACCACGAGGGCCTCGCGCTTCAGACCGATCTCTTCGGCCAATCGTTCTATACGCTGGTTGGATTCCACGGCGCGCACGTCGCAGTCGGCGTGCTGTGGCTGCTCGTGCTCGCAGCCGCGGCCTTCATGGGCAGACTCGGCAAGTCGCGCGCGCTATCCGTGGAGCTCGCGGGCTTGTACTGGCATTTCGTGGACGTGGTCTGGATCGTAATATTTACCCTGGTCTACCTGATGCAGCAGGTGAAGGTCGCATGAGTGACGCGATTGGCACGATGGCTGACTCAACCGTACCGCCGGACGGCCAGGCGCATCGGGCGCATCCCGGCGCGGCCGTTTACGTGATCGTGGCGGTTTTTCTCGCCGCGCTCACCGCGATGGAGCTGACCGTGTTCTACGTGAGCGCGCTGAAGACGGTGCTGGTGCCGGTGCTGCTGGTGCTGGCGGCCGCGAAATTCGCGCTGGTAGCGATGTTCTACATGCACCTCAGGTACGACAGTTGGCTGCTAAGCGGCGTGTTGCTTTTTCCGCTCATCATCGCGACCGTGCTCCTGATTTCATTGCTGTTCCTGTTCGCGTATCTCGCGCAACACATCGGTTGAGCGCCCGGGCGCGCGGCGCAAGGAAGCATCGAAATGGATATCCTCGGCGAGCATCCAAGCATACCGATTGGCGTTGCGGCGCTCGCCGCGCTGTATTGCGGCGCCTGCGTGGCCGCCAAACAGCGCCCTCGGCGCGAGCAGGCGGCGTGGTTTTTCCTCGCGCTTGCGGCGATCCTGTTCGCCCATACGGAACTCGATGAACTCGCTGACCGGCGGATATTCTTCATGCACATGCTGCAGCATCTGGTGCAGAGCTTCGTGATTCCGCCGCTCGTGCTGCTCGGCTTGCCCGACTGGATGTTGCGCCCGTGGGTGATGAGCCGCGCGATCAGGCCGATCGCACGCGTGCTCACAAATCCGGTGGTCGCGTTCCTGCTTTTTTCGGCCGTGTTCACCAGCGCACACTTTCCGCCGATATTCGATCACATGTGCCGCGACGAAAATTTCCACATCTTCCTTCACCTGCTCTTCATGGCGACGGGCGTGTTGCTGTGGTGGCCGATCCTGAGCCCGTTGCCCGAGATGCCGAGGCTCTCCTATCCGGCGCAGGTGATGTACCTGTTCGTGCTGATGATCCCGATGACCGCGGTTGCGGCCCCGATCACGCTGGCAACCGGCGTGATCTATCCCTGGTACCTCGAGGGACCGCATGGATGGGGCATCAAGCCGATCGACGACCAGGTGCTCGGCGGGCTGATGATGTGGGTCGGGCAGGCGACCTACCTGATGGCCGTGTTCACGGCGATTTTCTACCAATGGTCGCGCCGCGAAGATCGCGATGAGCCGGCGGCTGCGCCTGCGAGCCCCGCGCGCGCGAAACTGCGCGCGATTTAACCCGCCCGGTAAGCCCGCGCGCGGGCGTCAAACGCCGGATGCACGTCGATTGTGGATTGCGGCGCGCCGCCGCGCGGTGGAATTACTAGATTCCCGCTGCCTGATACAGAGCGGACCGCAGCTTGATGAAGTGAGACATCGAGGTGATGTATCGCAACCGCCAGGCCGCGGCCATCTGCCCGTTGATGAGGTCAAGATTGAACCGGGGAGCGATCAGCGCGTAGGCCTTGCGGACGCTCGCGAAGAACTCCTCCGATTCGCCCGGTTTGACGCGACTTAGCGCGCCGGATCGCTCGATCAAATCCTTGCTGTAGGCTGCCAGCGCGACCAGGCTGTCGGCGAAGAGTTCGTCTTCCTCCTTGAGGTGACTCGCAAACGTGCCTTCCATGAATGCGGTCATCGCGGACTTCTCGCCCACCAGCGAGCCGTAGATATAGTGGCCAAGCTCATGGCCCAGCGTTGCAGCCGCGGCGGCCGGGTGATGGGCAGTATTGACGAAGATGATGAACTTGTTCCGATCGCCGACACTGCTGCGGCAGAAAAAGCCGCGCAAGGAAAGTCCCGCGCCGCGCCGATATGGTTCCGCGCGCAGCTCGATATCGCGGAGGTAGCCGTATTTCCGGTACAGCCGCATGAGAACTTCCGGGCTGTCGAGCCGGTTCCATTGCCCGTCGTAGGACTTGATTTTCTCGGCTTCCTTCCCCAATTCGCGGAGCAGTTCCTTCGAGGGCATTGCGGTATCGCGCAGGTAGTCCGCCGCGAGCACTTTCTTCAAATCGGCAACCTGGTTCAAAACCCGCTTGCCGATCGAGGAAAATGGCACCTTCATTTCGCCCAGCAGCTTGGCGACCATCCGGTCGACCTCGCGGGTGACCAGTGCATCGGGCTCTCGCCCGCCAATCGAGCGGGCGACAATCGGTGTATTTAAGCTGGCAGCACTCATATTCGCGCGACGACCACTAATTCTATTCGCAATCTGCCACCATCGGCCAGCGCCAGACGCCTCACTTGGAAAAGAGGTAAGCCCAGCTTTCGTGCGAATAGGGGCAATTTGCATGCCATGCATAAAAATAGGCGATTTGAGCCAAAAATCACTAAAAACTGACCGCTCTGCCTCCTGGACCGTGCGATTCTGCAACACTCTCGCGCATCACATCGTCACCATTGCACCGGCAGCACGACGGCTCGTGGTGTCCAACTCCCCGGCCGTTCGTGCCGCCGCTGCAATTAAATAACCATCTGTCATTCGTCCGCCCCGCGCGCGTCGTTTCGCCGTTTCTGCGCCGCCGTCAAAATGAGTAGTGGGTCCCGGGGCGCGATGCTCGCGGGTCGAATCATCACTCCTCCACCAGCGCCTGGCGCACGGTGTTCAGGATGTAGATAAAGTCGCGCGTGCTGCGGACCTGCCCCATCAGGGCGACGCGCGACAGCATATCCATTTCGCTTGCGGTGATGCCGTACGCGCGCAGCATCGGCCGGTCGCGCCGGAACTCATCCCACGCCGATTCCTTCGGCTCCAGGCGGACGCTGTGGAAAATTTCCTTCGCCTTCGGGTTAGCCAGGAAGAACAATTCGCGCCGATCGAATCCGAGCGCATCCGCCAGGCGGGAGACGATTTCCTCCGATGGATGGCGCTTGTTCGCCTCGAGATGTCCGACGTACGGTGTCGAGGTGCCGATGAGCCGCGCGACGTCGCTCTGCGTAAAATCGTGCTGGCGGCGCCGCTCGCGAATGACGCCGCCGAATGTCCCCGTTTTCCGCCCCATGGAAGTCTCCTCTGGTCCTGCCGGCCACCCACTGGCCCGGCTGAAGTTGCTCTCTAAGGCATTCGGGCGCGATCGATCGCCCCCCAACTTGAGATTTGCTGATTCATACGGCTGCCACCGATTCACGCAATTCCGGAGCGTCGCAATCCCGCTCTGTTTCGCGCGGCCTGCTTGGCACCACAACCTTACCGAAGCCGGCGACGAGCGACCCG
Organism: Binataceae bacterium (SeqCode); assembly: GCA_035626155.1. Taxonomy (GTDB): domain Bacteria; phylum Desulfobacterota; class Binatia; order Binatales; family Binataceae; genus DASPOF01. The sequence goes on along the minus strand of DASPOF010000147.1, from coordinate 7,853 downwards.
GCGCGGCCAAACCGGCGCCTTCGATGCTCGGCGGCCTGGCATGCGGTCCGCCCCGCGATCTTTTCCATCTCCCTGCGCTTGCGGCTCATCGCCGCCACCACCGCGCGATAGACCTTCAGTTGCGTTCCCAATTCGACCCAATAACAGGGAGCGCAAAGCGGCGGGCAGAATCCGGTCTCATCCGGGCCGGGGCATCGATAGGCGGCACCGCACCCGGCGCATCGATGGCCGTGTGCGCGCAGCGGGACGGCCTGCGGCGTTGCGGGGTCGGGACAAGGCAGCGGAAGGAGTGCGAGCGCCGGTGTGAAGCGGGCCGGCCAGATCGCGCTTTTCGCGCCGCGCTGTAAGCGGGCTGTACGCGCTCCTCCCATGACGCCACCATTGTTTAATTAATCCTACAGTCTGTCAAGAGGGATGAAACCAACTGTAGGACGCTTTTCCCGACGTTTACGGCGGGGACGCAAGCGCTCCCGCAGCGCCGATCGCGCACTCAGAGCGGCGCGCTACCTTTCTATCCGCAGCCGCCAGAGGCCGTCTTGCGCCGCCGACTCGAGCACCGCGTACCCCTCGCCCTCGGCCGCACGCGGGATGTCGCGCGCGCCGCGCGGATCATCGAGGATGATCTCCAGAATCTCGCCCGGCGCCATCTGTTCCAGGCGCACCTTGGCATGCGCCCAGTTGAGTGGGCACTTGAGTCCACGCAGATCGAGAGGGATGACGCGGGCGCGCTCGCTGGCCACGCTCAAGTTTTAGCACAGGCGCCGTGGCGAGTGCCGCTTGTGCGGCGATGGCGCGCGGGGTGGGAGGCGGCGAATTACCGCGCGCCGAGCCGTTCGGTCACGCGCCTGAGCAACAGCCGCATCACGGGCGTGGGCTGTGCGCCGACCAGCGGATACTCGCCGATGAGGAAAGTCGGCACGCCGCTGATGCCGCGTCGATCCGCCTCCAGAGCATTGTCTTTCAGGCGCGTTTCGTAGTGCGGCGATTTCATCATCTCGGCGACTGCGGCCGGGTCGAGACCTGCCTCGGCGGCAATCCGCGCAAGCAGCGCCGGGTCGCCGATATTGGCGCCATCGTTGAAGTATGCGCGATAGACGCGCGCTTCGAACTCCTCCCCGCATCCCTGGTCGTTGGCGAATTCCGCCAGAAGCAGCGCGGCGCGCGAGTTCGCAAGCAGTGTCGGCGCTTTCATCTCGAGACCTTCGGCCTCGGCCAATGCGGCGATGCGCGGCCACGCGGCGCGGCGCGCATCGAGGTCCACCGCCGATCGCACCTTATCCAGAGCGATACCCTCGGCAGGCCATTCGGGATGAATCTGAAAGCCGCGCCATTGCAGCTTGATGTCGAACTCGGATCGGAGATTGCGGATGACCTCGAAGCCGATATAGCAGAACGGGCAGATGAAGTCGGAATACATTGCGATTTCGAGCGCCATCGCCAAACCTCCGCCGCCGCTAACTATAGGACCGCGCCACTCTCACCGTCAAAAGCACTTTCCCCTCCGCGAGCGCAGGCGGCGGCCGGCGCGCGAAGCCATAAGAAAGAACCCCGGCGCGATGCCGGATGCGATCATCCCCCGCCGGGGAAGTGCAGCGTCAGCCCGCCATCCATCATGATCGTCTGCGCGGTGAGATAGCTCGCCTCGGGGAGGCAGATGAGGCATGCGAAGTTCGCGATCTCCTCCAGCGACGGCAGCCGCTTCATCGCCGAACGCTCGGCACATCGCCGCTGGAACACCTCGTAAGGTTCTCCCAGGTACTGCGCGTAGTAACGCGCCGAGTCGGTGTCCACGTAGCCGATATTGATCGCGTTGACCGTAATCCCGCGCGGGCCGAGCTCGAAGGCGAAGTCGCGCACCATGCTCTCGAGTGCGGCCTTCGCGGCGCCGAGCACGCCGTGCCCCGGCAGATTACGAATCGAATCGATGCCGGAGATCACGAGGATCCGCCCGCCGTCGCTCATCACCTTGGTCGCTTCCTGAACCGCGGCGAGGAACCCGCCGACGCACAGGTTGAAGGTGCGCAGCAGGTTATGCGGTTTGGAGTCGAGCAGCGGCTTGAACGCGGTCGAGGCGGCGTTGGCGATCAGGATGTCGAGCCGCCCGAACTCGGCACCGACGCGCGCGACCATCGCCCGGGTGTCGGCGTCGTTCTCGAGATCGGTTTTGGCCAGCACCGAGCGCGGCGAGAGCGCGCGCACCTGCGCAAGCGTGCGCTCGGCGCTCGCATCGTCGCGCCGATAGTTGAGCACGACGGCGGCGCCGGATTCGGCGAGCTTGGTCGAGATCGCGCGTCCGAGCCCGCGCGTTCCGCCCGTGACTAAGGCAACCTTCCCCTTTAGGTCGATCATGGCGCGCAGCTTAGCACGCCGTGGCGCGCCGGCGGTAAGTCAGCCGCGCGAGCGGTCGCCGTAGAGGCGGTTTCGAAGATCGATGAGCACCGGCGATCCGTCGCCGCGTACGGTACGCGGGTTGAAGTCGCGATGCTCGACGCGAATGGTCAGTTCGCGGTCGGCGAGTTCGGCCGGGGTGGCGAATGCGAGTTCGCCCGACTCGGGCGTGGTCGCCTCGGCCAGCACCGAGTCGCCTCGCTCGCAGAGCACCACGCGCGCGCCGGCCAGCGGCGGATGTTCGCCATCGGGCAGGCGATCGTTGTCGCGCACGGCGACGCGAATGGTCCTGTGGTCGCGCGCGCGACGGCATTCCAGCGCAACGTCGCGAAGATAGATCATCGGCTCGGCGAACACGCCCCTCACGCCGGCGTGCGCAGGCTCGCGCGCCGGGTTGGCCTTGAGCTCGACGCGCTGCGGCGCCATCCCGTGGTCCGAAGTCACGACGAACAGCGTCGATTCGTACAGGCCGCGGCGGCGGAGAATCTCGAGCACCGTCCCGATGCGCCGGTCGGTGCGGTACAGCGCCTCGCGAAGCGCATCGTGGTGCGGTCCGTAATCATGGCCGGCCCCATCAGTGAGCACGAACTCGTGCGCGACAAACACCGGCGGACGGTCGCCGCAATGATCGAACAGGTTCACGACCTGCGCCATCCCGCGGATGTCGATGATCTCCTCGTTGTGCAGGCCCGGCCTCCCATCTGCCATCCAGCGCGGGCTTACGTCGGAGGAGAGTTCCTCGGTAATCGCCTTGAGGCGCTCCTTGTCGCCGAGTAAGCGGCGCTCGAACGCCGCGTGATCGGCACCGCGCCCCTGCGGCTCATGGATCGACGCCGTAATCGCGTGCGGACCGTGCACTCGCTTGAACGCCTCGTAAAGCGTCTCGACCTCGGGGTTCAGATACCGCTCGGTCTTGAAGATATCGCCCTGGATCGGAATGGTCTGGCGATGCTCGCGGAGATGAAAGGTCGGATTGACCACATCGTGATGGCCCGACCAGGCGCCGGTCAGGATCGTCGAATGGCTCGGCCACGTGATGCTCGGGAAATTAACGATCGACCCGTGCGCGAGCATCGAGCCGGCCGCGGCCAGCGCAGCCAGATTCGGAATCGCGGCCGGGTTGCGCTCGAGCTGCCAGACCAGCTCGGAGTGGGCAAGCCCGTCGAGCAGAATCAGGTAAACGCTTCGCGCCGGGGCGCCATCACCGTCGAGAATTTCGCCGAGCACCCGTCCGTCCTGGCGCTTGAGATAGGTGCGCGCCGAATTTCGCGCGGGACCGACGCCATCGATCGTAGGAAAGCCCATCAGATGCGCGATCGTCGGCGCGATATCGACGTGGCGCGCGCGCAGTGCGAATCGGCCCCGCTTGACGCGAGGACCGCTGAACAAGAGCGGCGCTCGCGATTGCACCACGTCGAGCGCGCCGTGCTGCCCGCGCTGGATCCCGAAGGCGTATGCCTTGGGGCTGATGAACAGGTCCGGTCCGCGAGGGCTGTCGAAGACCTGGGCGATTCGCTCGTAGGCGTCGGGGTGGCTCAGCGCCGCGGGCTCGAAAAACGCGAGATTGGGATCGTCGCAGGGATTGCCGCTGGCGCGTGCGCCCTCGAGTTCCTGCTCGACGGTTGCGACCGCGAACGGATCCTGATTCGCAACCGGGTTCTCTCCCACCTGCTCGATCACGTCGAACTTAAGCTCGCCGTGCTCGTTCGCGTATCGCTTGAAACGGATCATCCCGCGCCGCGACCAGACTTCGTAGGCGCCATCGCGGAACGTCGCGACCAGGTCAACCTGGCCGGCCGCCGGGGTCTCCGCCAGCAGCGCGAGAATCGTGCGGTCGCCCGATTCGTACTGGTTGGGATCGAGGCCCTGGCCGCCGCGCCGCTCGGGCCCGTGTTCGGTGAGCATCGGATTCTTCCTCAGAGCGTTCATTTTGCGCCCAAGTGCGGCGGCGCGCAAAAGCATAATTGACGCGTCCGTCAGCGCGGTTAATTCACCCGTAACATTTGGCGATTGCGCGCCAGTCCTTTTACACTAAGATGTACGCACGCAGTCAGCCAGAGGATTTTGTAATGGCACCTCAGGATCAGGACGGATTCGAGTCGCGGATTGGCAAGGGCGCCAAGGCGTCGGGCAAGCTGAGTTTTCGCGGGCCGGTGAGGATCGAAGGCGAGGCCGACGGCGAAATCACGGGCGATGAGGTCGTGATCGCGAGCGGCGCGGTGGTGAGTGCAAAGGTCTCCGCGAGAAGCGTCACTATCGCGGGATCGTTCAGCGGCGAAGTGATCGCGCGCGAGCGGGTGGAACTGACGCCGACCGCGCACGCCCGGTGCACGATCAGCACCCCGAGCCTGGTACTCAACGAAGGCGCAACGTTCGACGGCGATTGCAAGATGCCGCGCGGCAAGATGGCGGCTTGAGCGCGGCCGCGCGCGGCAGGCGGATCATACGCCCGACGCGCTGATCAGCACCGTCTCCGTGCCGCGGCTGTCGCGCCGGCGGACGATGCGGCCGTCCGCGTCGATCTCGATCTCCTCAACGTCTCCCATCCGTGGCTCGTACACCCACAGCCGTCCCGCGCCGTCGCGCCGGCGGCATGATTGTTTCTGCAACGTGGCGACGAGCGTGTTTGGATCGATCGTGGCGACCCTGCCCGTCCATCGCTCCTCCCCGCGCGCCCGGATGTGGCCGATCGTCAGCGCACGGAACAGGACGAGGTCGGCATCGATCTCGCGAAAGCGGCCAAGCTTCACGGTGACATCGTTGCTGCCCGCAAGCGCGCTCACTCTGCCGCGCAGGAATTCCCCGCTTGCCTCGTAGGTAGCCATGCGCGCGAACGGGCCGCGCTCATAGCGGACCGTAACTTTTAAGACGCGTTCCTCGTCGTCGAGATCCGCCCTGACCTCATGGCGATTGGCGCCATCGGGCGAGCGGCGCACCCCGGAGAGCTTGCGTGGCTCGACGCGTTCCTCCTCGATCGCTATCAGATCACCGGCGCGGCGGATCTCGTAGCGATACTCGCCTTGCGCAAGAATCATCGCGATACTCTCGGCGGGGCAGCAGATGGCGCCGGGCAGGGGCCGCAAGTCCTTCGCTGGCGGCCGAATCCTGACCTATCGGACCTGCTTTCCCGGCCGCGGCCGTCCACGAATGGCAAACTACCGCCGCTTGGACGGTTGGACAAGTTTAGACGCCTTTTGCTAAAGCGCCACTTTATCGGCCGTCGGCAATTCGCCACGCGCCACGTCCGCCGAGGAGGAGTCAGCGAGATGAACTGGCAGGAACATTACCGGTCGCGGCAGATTTCGGCTGCCGAGGCCGCAGCGCTGGTCAAACCCGGGATGCGCGTGGATTTCCCGCTCGGGTCGGGCAACGTGATGCAGACGGCGCTGGGCGCCAGGGGCGCCGAGCTCGGCGGCGCGATCGACGTGAGACTGTGCGCGCCCACCGTCGATCCCGGCTGGATGGGGACCGTTGCCAACCCCGCGTTCCGGATCGAATTCGAACTGTTCATCGGCAATCTGGGCCGCGTCGCGCACGATGCCCATAACGGAGCCTATCTGCCGAATCTGTTCTCAACTCAGTTCAAGACTTACGATGAGCGGCCCGCCGAGGATAAGCCGGTCGACATCGTGTTCTGCAATGTGAGTCCGCCCAACTCGCAGGGCTTCATGTGCGTCGGCCCGCATCAATGGAACAAGCGTGGCTACGTCCGCCGGGCGCGATGCGCGGTGGCCGAGGTCGATTCGACCATCACGCGGACGTGCGGCGACACGTTCCTGCACGTTACCGACTTCGCCTACTTCGTCGATGCGACTCCGCCGGCGCCGGACCCTGCGATACTCGAAGCCGCGCTCGCCGAGATGGATGCGGAGAAACGCGAGGGTATGCGCGCGGTGATCGCGGAGGTCGGTGCCGAACGGATCTATCCCCTCGTGGGGGCTTTGAGCCGGCTCGCGCTGCGCGATTTGCGAACTTTTCTCGGAATCGAGGAGCCGCCCGAGGAGTACAAGGCGATCGCCGGCTACCTCTCCGAGCTAATCGACGACGGCGTGACAATTCAGATCGGAGTCGGCGAGCCGAGCGCGCGGATGCCGAAGCTGGGGACTTTCGATCGCAAGCATGACCTGGGATTGCACACCGAAATGGTCGCGCCCGGAGTCGCCAAGCTGGTTGATGCCGGCATAATCAACGGAAAGCGCAAAAGCATCCACCGCGGGAAGGCGGTCGCAGTGGCGTGGTCCGGATCGGATCCCGATGACCTCAAAATCATCGACGACAATCCCGCCTTCGAGCTCTACGATCCCGAGTACGCGCTCAGCATCGCGACCATCAAATCGAACTATCGGCAAACCTCGATCAACAATGCGCTCGCCATCGACCTTACCGGTCAGATAACGTCCGAAACCGTCACCGGCGCGCGAATGATCAACGGCACCGGCGGCGCGCCCGAGACCCACCTGGGGGCATTCCTGTCCCCGGGAGGGCGCGCGATAACCCTGCTGCCATCGACCACGCTTAATGGCGTCATCTCGCGCATCGTGCCGCAACTTGAACAGGGAGCGCTGGTGACGGTGCCGCGTTTCTTCGCCGATACGGTCGTGACCGAGTACGGGATTGCCCGGCTGCTGGGCAAGAATCATCGCGAGCGTGCCGCCGAACTCATCGCCGTGGCGCATCCGAATTTTCGCGCGGAGTTGCGCGCCGAGGCTGCGAACTTGTTCGGCTGACGACCCGATCGGTGGCCGCCCGGTCGGCGCGTAAGGGCAATTTCGCCCCATTTGTCCCACCATAGGACTGACTAGATTGCCATAGCCAGTCTAGTGCACACCTCTTAGAGTGACACCGTGTTTATGATATCTTATACAGAATCACTGAGATCGTTAGGAATTCTAAGAGGTACAAACTTGCCATGCAGTCCTCGGCCAAGGTGTTAACGGTCAACGAGTTGGCGGATTACCTGCGCGTTCATCGATCCACGCTTTACCGCTTACTCAAGAAGGGGCAACTGCCGGGATTCAAGATCGGAAGCGACTGGCGCTTCAACGTCGAGGTGATCGACGCTTGGCGCCTCAAGCAGGGGGCAGCCGCATTGAGTGAGCAGAGCCCGAACGCAGAGAGCCACAAGACCGAGTCCCAGTAACCACGCGCCCCAGGCCGGCGCAATCAGATGGCGAGTTGTCGCGCGCCTGCGGGTGCGCGTAAACTTGCCGCGCGATGCCGACCGACGTATCCCGCAAGTCCCGGCTCTTCACCGAGTCGGTCATTCGCGAGATGACTCGCCGTGCGCTCAAGTGCGGCGCGGTCAATCTCGCACAAGGATTCCCCGACTTTCCCGCACCGGCCGAACTCAAAGAGGCGGCCAAGCGCGCGATCGACGAGGATTACAACCAGTACGCGATCACGCACGGGTCGCCGAACTTCCGGCGCGCGATCGCCGACAAGGTTCGCTCGTTCAACCGGATTCC
>DASPOF010000146.1:0-4029 GCA_035626155.1 Binataceae bacterium (SeqCode) | reverse complement strand
GGATTGCCCTTCGAGCAGCCGGTCACCGTCGGCGTGATGTACATGATGAAGCTGCATCACCTGGTCGAGGACAAGATTCACGCGCGCTCGACGGGGCCATACAGCCTCGTCACCCAGCAGCCGCTCGGCGGCAAGGCTCAGTTCGGCGGGCAGCGCCTGGGCGAGATGGAAGTGTGGGCGCTCGAGGCGTACGGCGCAGCCTTTACGCTTCAGGAGATGCTCACGGTCAAATCCGACGACGTCGCCGGACGCACGCGAATGTACGAGGCGATTGTCAAAGGTGAAAGCACGCTCGAGCCGGGATTGCCGGAGTCGTTCAACGTGATGGTTAAGGAGCTCCAGTCGCTGTGCCTGAACGTCGAGCTCCTGGAGAATCCGCCGCGAGCCTAGTGGGCTGAAGGCAGGGAGCAAAAGGGAATGGAAGATCTCTTCGGCATTTTTGAGAAACCCAAGAATCCGCTTTCCTTTAACTCGATCCGGATCGCGGTTGCCGCGCCCGAGATGATCCGGTCGTGGTCGCACGGCGAGGTCAGGAAACCCGAGACCATCAACTACCGGACCTTCAAGCCCGAACGCGACGGCCTGTTCTGCGCCAAGATTTTCGGGCCGACCAAGGATTACGAGTGCAACTGCGGCAAGTACAAGCGCATGCGCCATCGCGGCGTGGTCTGCGAGAAGTGCGGCGTCGAGGTAATCCAGTCCAAGGTCCGCCGCGAGCGGATGGGACATATCGATCTCGCCGCGCCGGTCGCGCACATCTGGTTCCTCCGTTCGCTGCCGTCGCGAATCGGCACGCTTCTCGACATGACGCTCAAGGAACTCGAGAAGGTGCTGTACTTCGAGTGCTACGTCGTCACGGATGCGGGCGAAACCCCGCTCCAGCCCAAGGAGCTGCTGACCGAGCGCAAGTACCGCGAGGCGCGCGAACAGTACGGGCAGGGCTTCAAGGCCGACATGGGCGCCGAGGCGATCCGCGGACTGCTCGCGCAGCTCGATCTCGGCAAGCTCGCCGAGGAGCTTCGCGCCGAGATGAAGACGACCGCATCGGAGGCGCGGCGCAAGAAGGTCGCCAAGCGCCTCAAGGTGGTCAATGCGTTTCGCGATTCGGGCAACAAGCCGGAGTGGATGATCCTCACCATCCTGCCGGTGATTCCGCCCGACCTGCGCCCGCTGGTTCCCCTCGACGGCGGCCGGTTCGCCACCTCCGACTTGAACGACCTCTACCGGCGCGTCATCAACCGCAACAACCGGCTCAAGCGCCTGATCGAACTCAACGCCCCCGACATCATCATCCGCAACGAGAAGCGGATGTTGCAGGAGGCGGTCGATGCGCTGTTCGACAACGGCCGGCGCGGACGCGCGATCACGGGGCCGTCCAAGCGGCCGCTCAAGTCGCTCAGCGACATGCTCAAGGGCAAGTCGGGACGCTTCCGCCAGAACCTGCTCGGCAAGCGCGTCGATTACTCGGGCCGCTCGGTCATCGTGGTCGGTCCCGAGCTGCGCCTGCATCAGTGCGGCCTTCCCAAGAAGATGGCGCTCGAGCTGTTCAAGCCGTTCATCTACAACAAGCTCGAGGAAAAGGGCTACGTCACGACCATCAAGAGCGCCAAGAAGATGGTCGAGAAAGAGGGCAAGGATGTCTGGGACATCCTCGATGACGTCATCCGCGAGCATCCGATCCTGCTCAACCGCGCGCCGACCCTGCACCGGCTCGGGATCCAGGCGTTCGAGCCGGTCCTGATCGAGGGCAAGGCGATCCAGCTTCATCCGCTGGTCTGCGTGGCTTACAACGCCGACTTCGACGGCGACCAGATGGCGGTGCACATCCCGCTGTCGATCGAGGCGCAGGTCGAGTCGCGCGCGCTCATGATGTCCACCAACAACATCCTGTCGCCGGCCAGCGGCAAGCCGATCATCGTGCCGACCCAGGACATGGTGCTGGGCCTGTACTACATGACGCGCGAGCGGCCGCTGGTTGCAGGCGAGGGCAAGTTCTTCTCGAACATCGACGAGGTGCGTATCGCCTACGATCACGGCCAGGTCGATCTGCACGCCAAGATCATTGTGCGGATGCCGTCGGCGAAGGCGCCCGAGGCCGCCGCGGCCGACACCAGCGGCAACGGCGCGCGGGGCAAGAAGGCCGCGCGGGTCGCCGATGAGCGCCCCGGCTTCGATCGCGTCGAGACCACGGTCGGCCGCGTGCTGCTCTACGAGATCGTGCCGCCCGAGGTGCCCTTCGAAGAGGTCAACCGGACGCTCAAAAAGAAGGAGCTCGGAAATCTGATCGATACCGTCTATCGGCGGGCGGGCAACAAGGCCACCGTAATCTTCGCCGACCGGCTCAAGGACATCGGCTTCGACTTCGCTACCCGCGCCGGCATCTCGATCTCGATCAAGGACATGGTGATCCCGCCGCAGAAGCACGAGCTTCTCGACCAGGCGCAAAAGCAGGTCAGCGAGATCCAGAAGCAGTACAACAACGGCGTCATCACCGACGGCGAGCGCTACAACAAGGTCGTCGATATCTGGGCCGAGGTTCAGGACGAGATCGGCAGCGCCGTCATCAAGGGCCTCTCCACCCAGGTCTACGGCAAGGACGCGAAGGGGCAAGAGGTCAGCGGTCCGTCGTTCAACCCGATCTTCATCATGGCCGACTCGGGCGCGCGCGGATCGGAGCAGCAGATTCGCCAGCTCGCCGGACTGCGCGGGCTGATGGCGAAGCCGTCGGGCGAGATCATCGAGACCCCGATCACCGCGAACTTCCGCGAGGGGCTCACGGTGCTCCAGTACTTCATCTCCACCCACGGCGCGCGCAAGGGCCTGGCCGACACGGCGCTTAAAACCGCCAACTCGGGCTACCTCACGCGCCGGCTGGTCGACGTCGCGCAGGATTCGATCATCACCGAGAGCGACTGCGGGACGCTTGACGGAATCGAGATGAGCCCGCTGGTCGAGGGCGGCGAGATCATCGAGGGTCTCGGCGACCGCGTGCTCGGGCGCGTCGCGCTCGAGGACGTGAATGACCCGTTCACCAACCAGGTGATCGTGCACGCAAACGAAATGATCGATGAGGACAAGGTAAGGCTCATCGAGGACGCCGGGCTGGAGAGAATCAAGATCCGCTCGGTGCTCACCTGCACGTCGCGCCAGGGAGTGTGCGTGAAGTGCTACGGGCGCGATCTTGGGCGCGGACACCTGGTCAACCTGGGCGAGGCGATCGGAACCATCGCCGCGCAGTCGATCGGCGAGCCGGGCACGCAGCTAACCATGCGCACCTTCCACATCGGCGGCACCGCAAGCCGCCGCGCCGAGCAGACCACGCTCGAGGCGCGCAATGACGGCATCGTCCGGCTCCACGGCGTCAACACCGTGCCGGGCCGCGACGGCAACCTGATCGTCATGTCGCGCCACGGCGAGGTGGTCGTCGCCGCGCAGGTCAAGTCCGAGGACGGCCAGATTCGCGAGCGCGAACGCGAGCGCTATCCGCTCGTCTACGGCGCCAAGCTGCACAAGCGCGACGGCGACCGGGTCAAGGCCGGCGAACTGGTCGCGGAGTGGGATCCGTACACGACTCCGATCGTCACCGAGGTCGATGGCGCGGTTAAGTACGGCGACATCATCGAGGGCAAGACGATGGAAGAGCGGGTCGATGAACGGACTGGCGCCCGTTCCAACGTCATCGTGGAGTTCAAGGAACTCGACGTGCGCCCGCGCGTGTCGATCAAGGATGCAGCCGGCAAGACGGTGAAGATCCCGAACACCAATCTCTTCGCGCGCTACTTCCTGCCGGTCGGCGCGTATATCAACGTGCCCGAAGGCGCCACCGTCAAGGCCGGCGACGTGATCGCGAAAATCCCGCGCGAGACGACCAAGACCAAGGACATCACCGGCGGTCTGCCCCGCGTGGCGGAGCTGTTCGAGGCGCGCAAGCCCAAGGAGTTCGCCGTCATTTCCGAAATCGACGGACAGGTCTCCTTCGGCAAGGACACCAAGGGCAAGCGCAAGATCGAAGTCACCCCGGAAATCGGC
>DASPOF010000145.1:0-7926 GCA_035626155.1 Binataceae bacterium (SeqCode) | reverse complement strand
ATCATCACCGTGAATCCCGCGGCAATTCCGAAAATCGCCCAGTCGAGAATCATTGACCGCCGCGACGGGGCCGCGCGTTCCGCTTCGGTTGCCCTCAGCAGCGCGCAAGCGGCATAGATGGTCACCGCCAGCGTCGGCACGTCGCTCAGCACGAGCGCCGAGTTCGTGAGGAACACCGGCGAGAGCGCGAGCATGAGCGTCGCGATGACCGCGCCGGCGCGGCCGAACAGACTCAAGGTGAGAAAGTAGATGAGCGCGAGCGCGAGCAATCCCATCGCGATCGTCACCAGGTAAAGGCTCGGCACATCGACCGCGCCCAGGCGCTCCGCCGCCGCCAGTATCAGCGGGTAGCCTTCGGTGTACCGCGCCGGGTAAGAATAGCCCCCGAAATGAAGAACCGGTCCCGCCCCATGTGCGATATTCGCCGCCATCGCGGCATACTCCAGCCCGTCCGGCCAGGGCATCAGCTCGACGCCCCGGCGCGAGCCGCCATGCACCATCAGGAGTGCGGCGAACAGCGCGAACGCGGCGATGATCGCCGCATCGAGCGCGCCGAGCCGCGCCCCGGCCACGTCGGCGGTGCGAGCGGGGGAGCGGCCCGATGACTTCGCGGCGCTCATCGATGAGCCGGCGTAAATCCGCGCCGGCGCGCGCGTCCGCGGCCGAGCCGGCAAAGATCGCGGTATGGCTGCTGGCGGTCCTGCTGGCAGCGCGGCTGGCGAGGCTCTTTTATTCCGAAGTCTGGGTCGAGGACGACTTTTACCTGGAAAGCGCGTTCCTGGTGTCCGCCGGGATGCGCCCGTATCTCGACTTCGTACATCCGCACATGCCGGTGCTCGAATGGATCGCGGGTGCGTATCTCAGATTGTTCGGCGCGAGCCATCTTTCCATCGAGCTTCTCAACGAAGCGGCGATCTATGCAACCAGCCTGCTGGTATTTGCGCTCGGACGGCGCGCCGCGGGGCGGCGGGCCGCAATCGCATCGGCCATCTTATACGGTTTCAGTTCGTTAGTCTTTCGCTACCATGTGTATGAGCGGGAATGCTTCGTTGCGCCGCTCGTGGTGGCGGCGGCAATCCTCGCGATCGACCGGCGCTGGTCGCGAATCCGATTGTGCGGCGCGCTCGCTGCGATCATGGTTCTCGCCTGCTCGATCAAACTCACCGCCGCGGTACCCGCAGCGGTCATCGTCGGGTTCATCGCGATCGCCGACCGGCGATGGGGCCCCGCGATTCTCACCGCGCTTGCGATCGCGGGCGGCCTCGCGATCCTGAGCGCGTTTCTGTACTGGCTCTACGGATTCGAATTCATCTTGCAGACGTTCCTGTTCCACTTGATGAAGGGCCATGACACCACATTGTCGATTGCGGCGTATCCGCGGCTGATTCTTGATCTTCTCGCGCCCCTATTCGTGCTGGGGCTGGTCGAACTCGCCGCGTCGCGGGCGCTCGGCCGCGCGATGGGGCTGGTGCTCGCCACGGCTGCCGCGCAGTACGTGTTCTTCGGTCTGATGAGCCCGACCGCATGGGCGCACAACTACCTCGAGCCGCTGCCGTTCGTTGCGATAATCGCCTCGATCGGCCTGCTCGCAACGCTCGACGCGCTGCGCGCGGCGGTCGGTGGCGAAGATGCCGCCGGCGCAGCATGGCTGCGGGTTACGGCGGCCGGCGCGCTGATTGCGATTTGCCTCGCATGGGCCACGCCGCTGGTGAATGAGAGCTGGCTTCGGGGGAGCGTTTACGGATTCGGCTTCATCCCGCGCGCGGAGATCGCTCAGATCGCGGCGGGACTGCGCGATGCGACCGGGCCGGCAGATGAGGTGATCGCGCCGTCTTTCATCTGTTTCGAAGCGAACCGGCGCGAGCTGATCCGATATCCCGAAATGTACGGGGTATGGCGCGAGGCAGAGAGCGAATATCGGCGCGATGGGCTCGGCCGCGCGCGCGAGAATCTTTCCCGCGCCGACTTTCTAAAGCTAATCGCCGAGACGGCGCATTTCTGGCGCGACCCGATCAAACGCGCGGTGACCGATGGGAGCGTGAAGGCGGTGATCAACGATTCGCCCATCCAGCTTCTGCCGCTCGTTTATCTCCCCGACGAGTTCCTTGCCGCCAACGGATTTCATCCCGCGATGCGCACCGAGCACTTCACGCTATGGTTGCGGGCGGGCGCGCCGGGGCCGAACTGAACTCCCGTCCGGCTTTCCTGCTCGCGCAGAGCCGCGCGCCTACTTGCGGCCTGGCGGCTTGTAAACGTGGAAAAATGAGAAGGCCGCGATCACGAGCGCATGGGTGATTTGCCCCGAAACGATCAGGTCTCGCACGTCGCGCATCGGAACCAGCACGACCTCGGTCTCCTCGGTCCCATCGAGCGAGCGGCGAGCGGTCCGCTCGACGTTGCGGGCGAGGAACGAGTAGCAGAAGTTAGGCTGGATCGCGGGATTGGGATGCACGCGGCCAAGCTCGACGATCGATTCCGAATCGTAGCCGGTCTCCTCGCGCATCTCGCGCCGCGCCGCAGCCAGCGGCGAGGGGTCCTCGGGATCGACCATCCCGCCGGGAATCTCCAGCGTGAAACCCGCGATCCCGTGGCGGAACTGCCGCACCATCACCACTTCGCGCGAGCGGGTAATCGGGATGACGTTCACCCACGCGGGCGCATCGAGGATGAAGAAGTCGTGCTCGCCGCGGCGTGGATGATTCGCGCGGCGGCGATGCAGGTCGAATATCGGCGTGCGATAGACGGGCTCGCTATGAACGGTCTTCCATTTGCGGATTTTCACGATAAACCCGGCGCTCGCAAATCAGAGAAAAACTTAACCATCTGCCCGTCTGCAAGCGTGGAACGCGATCGCGCCGCGCTGGAGCGCCGCTCGACCCGGGTCAGAACAGGCGCTCGTACTCGATCGCCGGGCAGCGGTCCATCACGACCGTCATCCCGGCCTCCTGCGCGCGGCGCGCCGCCTCATGGTCGATCACGCCGAGCTGGCACCACAGGATGCGCGCGCCCTTGCGGATCGCGTGCTCCGCAATCTCGGCGACGAACTCCGATCTGCGGAACACATCGACCATCTCGACCGGCTCCGGTATCGAAGCCAGGTCGGGGTAAGATCGCTCGCCGAGCGCGCCGCTGAGCGCATCGGGGGCGATTGCCGGGTTGACCGGAATCACGCGGAAGCCGCGGCTGCGGAGCCACATCGCGATGCGCAGGCTGTCGCGCGCCGGGTTGTCGGAGCATCCGACCACGGCGACCGTCGCGGGACGGGAGAGGATCTCGCGTATCGCCGCGTCGGACGGATTCTCAAACTTCATCGCGCGTCAGTCCTGGAACAGGCGGCCGGCGATGATAGGAATCAGCCGCTTGATCTCATCGCGGCACGCGGAAAACACCGAATCGCCCTTCTCGACGGGATCCTCGATGTCGCCAATCTCGCCGGCGAACGATCGCAGCGTGTGCACCGGACGCGCGGATGCCGTGGGGAACCGCTCCAACAGATCGCGCGCCTGCTGCCCGGTCATCGCGATTACGAGATCGGCCTCATCGAGCAGTTCCGGATGGCGCTTTAGGTCGGTCGAGGTCGCGAACTCATCGAGATGGATCCCGTCGTCGCGCAACACCAGGCGCGTGTCGAGCGAGACGAGGGCGCCATCGCGCGCGTAGGGCGCGATGCCGGCGGAGGCGACTCGCACGGCGCGGGCGATGCCGCGGCGGTGAAGCTCGCGGCGCAGGATATGCTCCGCCATCACGCTCCGCGCGGTGTTCGCCGCGCAGATGAATAAGATGGAACGAAAGCGCGGCTCTTTGCGAGCCGCGCTTTTCACCTTCCTGGTTGCAGACACGTTTTCAGCGGGCCTGGCCCATCGCCTCGCCCATGGTCTCCTTCCTGCTGGGGGCCTTGGCGAGTTCTTCCTTTAGCTTGGCGCCCAGTTCGGCCGCCTCCCACATCGAGCCGCGCTTGGTGACCCGCGCGACCGAATGCCATCCGGCCATCACCCACACGCTGCCCAGTCCGACGCGGAACACCTCGCCGTGGACGTCCTTGGCGTCATCGCTTGCCAGCCACGCGACCAGCGGCGCCACGTGAGCGGGAGTGTACGCGTCCCACTCGCCTTCCTTGGGCTTGGCCATTCCGGCGGCGGTCTGCGGCGTCGCATCGACGGTGAGACGGGTGCGGGCGACCGGCGCAATCGCGTTGGCGGTGACGCCATAGCGGCTCATCTCGCGGTCGATGATTATCGCCATCGCGGCGACCGCGGCCTTGGCCGCGCCGTAGTTGCCCTGGCCGGCGTTGCCGAGCAGTCCCGAATCGGAACTGGTGTTGATGAGGCGGCCGCCCAGCACGTTCCCGGCCTTGTGCTGCTCGCGCCAATAGGAGGTCACATGACGGGCGAGGTTGAAGGTGCCCTTGAGGTGAACCGCGACGACCGCATCGAAGTCCTCCTCGCTCATGTTGAAGATCATGCGGTCGCGAAGGATGCCGGCGTTGTTCACGACGACGCTGAGCTTGCCGAAGTTGTCGATCGCGCAATCGATGATTCGCTTGGCGGACTTGAAGTCCGTCACGCTTTCGAAGTTGGCGACCGCCTCGCCGCCCGCCGCGCGGATTTCCTTGACGACATCCTCGGCCGGGGAGCGCGACTGGCCGGTGCCATCGAAATGGCCGCCGAGGTCGTTGACGACGACTTTGCAGCCGAGCTTCGCCATTAGGAGCGCCTCTTCGCGGCCGATGCCGCGGCCGGCTCCCGTGATTACCGCAACTCTTCCATCCAGTAGTGCCATGATCTAGTTCCTCTCCGTCTTAGCGTTTGACTTCAGGTCCTGCCGGGCGACCTCGCCCGGCCCGACTACGTCGAAAATTTCCTGGCGCTCGGCCCAGGTAGGGTCGACCTTCGCCGGCATCGCATAGAGCAAATCGATTGTCATTTTCCCCTGGCCAGCGTCGCTCGGATACATCATCAGAGTCGCAAGGCGGCCGTCCCTGGCGAAGTCGCACGACCAGGTGTTGCGCGCTGACAGAACCAGCGATGAGCTCACGCGAAAGCCGTTGTTCTTGAGCTGTTCCTTATAATAGCCGATGAGATCTTTAAGCGGCGCTGTAACCGCGAACAGAATTTCCCGCATTTCACCTTTCGGTTTTCGGACGTGCGTGATCTCGGCGCCAGGATAGATCGGCAAGCCCGCCAGGATGTCGGGCGGAAGCGCGTTCGAGGGTTCATCGGGATTCGCGGGCCGCGCCGGGGCGGCAGCCGCAGTCTGCTGGACGGGCGCGGCTGGCGGCGCCTTGCATCCCGCCGCGGCAACGAGCACGCCCGCCGCCGCGGTCACGAGAATGCAATTGAAGCGCCGTGCGAATTTCATCGTCATAATTATTATCAGCGAGAGGAAGGCCGTCGAAACCGGCCGGCGCAAGTTGAGAGACCGGCTTGCGACTAACCTTTCGATAGACTGGATAGACAGCAAGGCGCGAGAAGTCAAGGTAACGGTGGGCAATAGCCGATGCGCATGGCCAAGGTTGCTGCCGCCGATGCGAACCATCTCCACTGAAGTGCAATCACAGAGTTGCAATTTGCGACCCGCGGCGGTGAACCGGGCAGGCGATCGCTCGCCGGCTCGATCGCGCGCGGGCGCAATCTGGACTCAAAACCGCGATAACACGGATGTTGCGATGGCCCCTCTTGACAAACTTCGGCCTTTGTTGCATTCAAAGTTGCCGCTCAGGCCGAAAGAACCGCGGGGTTTTTACCGGCGCGCGAACTCTCAAGTCGCCGACCGGGGGCAGAGCGCGGCCGGTTCAGGGGAGAACCGCAGAGGAACCTAGACAGAGTTATAATGGGTGCGAGCGGGCCCTGGTCTATACCGCTCAAAATTCAGTCACATCGGAGAGGAGACGCGATGCAAAATCAGTTTGGCATTATGGCGATGATAAACCAGGGCTACTATGCGACCTGGCCGCTGCTGTTCATCTCGGTAGTGTGCCTGGCTATCATCTTCGAGCGCTTCTGGGCGCTTAGGGGTATAATGGGAAAGGCGACCCGGATCGCGGACACTCTGGTACCACAGCTTCGACAGGGCAATTTCAACGCGGCGCTTCAGGCGACGCAGGCGCGCGCCAACGCTACCGAGCGTGTGTACCACGCCCTGGTCTCGGCGGCGCAGACCGCGGACCGCGATTTCCTGATCTCGCTGGATGAGGATCGGCGGTTCCAGGAAGCGATCGAATTCAAGCGCTACACCTGGGTGCTCGCGACGGCGGGCGCTTCAGCACCGTTCATCGGGCTGTTCGGCACGGTGGTCGGCATCCTGGTCGCGTTCCAGTCGATGGCGATTATGGGCACCGGCGGTTTCTCGGTCGTCGCAGCCGGCATCTCGGAAGCGCTGATTTCCACGGCGCTCGGCCTGGCGGTCGCGATCGTCGCGGTTATTTTCAACAACTACTTCAACGTCAAGGTCGATAACATCAACGCGATTCTTCGAATCAACGGCGAGCGCCTGATCGACGCGGCGCTCCAAGGAAGGCAGGCGCATGGCCATTAGTAGTCCCAGTGCGGGCGGCGGACTCTTCGCCGACATCAACATCACCCCGCTGACCGATATCTTCCTGGTGCTGTTGATCATTTTTATGGTGACCACCGCGGTCACGGTCGAGTCTGCGGCGCACGTGGATCTTCCGGGAGCGACCAACACCTCGCCCGAGAACAAGGGGGTCATCGTCACTTACACCGCGCAGCACGAGCTGTTCGTGAACTCGCGCGACGTCCCCGAGCGCGAGCTGCTGCCGAGCCTGCGCGAGGCGCTTGGGCGGATCGATTCGAAGATCGTGGTGTTCCAGGGCGATCGCAAGGTCGTCCTTGGGGACATGGTTAGAATTCTTAATATCGCCAAACAGGCGGGTGCGACGCAGATAGCAATCGGGGCGAAGCGCGTCACGCAGGGACAACTTGCAAATGCAAGCTCGGGTGGTTAAGCAACCGGTTGAGCTTCCCTGCGCACCCAGCGCAATGGCTCCCAAAGGTAATCGCTGATGGCATTTACATCTCCACAGCAAGGCGGATTGTTCGCGGACATCAACATCACTCCGCTGACCGATATCTTCCTGGTCCTTCTGATCATCTTCATGGTGACGACCGCGGTAACCATCGAGTCGGCGGCACACGTCGATCTCCCCAAGGCCGAGGCGGCCCAGTCAACCGACAAGCCCAAGGGCGTAACCGTCACTTACACTTCGGAACATCAGATCTTCGTCGGCGACAAGAGCGTGACGGAGCCGGAGCTATTGCCGACGCTTCAAACCGCGCTCAGCCAGTCCCCGGACAAGATCGTAGTGTTTCAAGGTGATCCAAAGGTTATATTAGGAGATATGGTTCGCATCCTGGACATCGCCAAGACCGCGGGCGCCGAGGCAATCGCGATCGCGGTGGCCGCGCAGGGTGGTGCTCCGGGCGGAGCCCCCGCGGCGGGCGGCGCTCCAAGCGGAGGATGATCGCAGAAGGTGCAGCGTTCACGCTTCCTTCACGACAGAAAGACGTGCCTGAAACCAATAAAAGGCGGACCTCAGCCTCTGTCCGCGCTTGAGGGCGGAACAGGCGAGGAGCAGATCGTTTTATGATCGCAATAATTATTGCCGCGTTTCTCATCTCAATATTCGTCGTCACGTTCTTCCTCTACCGGCTCATGTCGAAGAAGGAGCTCGAGGCCGAGCAGAAGCGTGATGTCGATGAAGCCGACGTTGACCGCTACCAGGCGATGCGCGATGCGTTGCGGTTGATGATCGGTCCTTTTCCTCTCTCGGTGGCGATTCACGTTATCGCCCTCCTGTTCCTGATCATCACGGTGCACGAGCAGCGCGGCCGCGAACTGATCATGGTGAACCTGGAGGCGGGCGGCGGCGGTGGCAGCGGCAGCGAGATGCAGGACCTCGACATGCCC
>DASPOF010000144.1:0-17165 GCA_035626155.1 Binataceae bacterium (SeqCode) | reverse complement strand
CCGAGGAGCCCGCAGGCATTGATAATCCCGGCAACTGCCAACTTGGTATTGTCACTCGGGCCTTGCGCACGATGTCCCTCGCGAAGAAGCGCAAAACTGATTGCTCCGGCCGCCAGAAGCGCGGCAACTTCAGGAATGGCCGCCTTACCGCCGGCGCACAGTCCAAGTACGAGGCCCATAGCCAGCAGCGTCCGCCGGCGCATATTCGGATCGGATTGGTCGATGAACCGGAACGCGAGGAGAAATGCCCACGCCGCCAGAGTCACAAACGTGATATTGATCAGTGCCACTCTGGATGCGACCAGAAACAGCCCATCGCAAAGAATAAATGCAGCAGCTATCGCCGCCGGCGGCCTCGCGCGGAACATCCGCCGCCCGAGAAGGTATGTGATTGCAACCAGCGCGGTTCCCAGCGATGCGTTCAGAGCGCGCCAGCCCCATGGATAATCGCCGAAGAGCCAGATGCTAAGCGCTACCACCTCCTTACCCAGCGGCGGGTGGGAAGAGTAGGACGGCGGCCAGCCCAGCACCAGCGGCCTTGCCTGGCCGAGTGTGAGCTTCTCGTCGTAAATGACTTCCGCCGGAATGCCGAGCCGCCAGAACCGCAAAGCCGCCGCAAAAACGACCAATAGCGACAACGCTACGCTGTCAGCCAACGACCACGGCAGTGGTCCACGGTCTTCGCGGTGAAGGTCAGAGGTCATCGTCCGACGCCGTAGCAGGATGTTGAGAAACGGCAGAGCATCGCACTTCGACCGCCCTGCGGTCTCAACATCCTGCGTAAAAGATGGCTGCTTTCCTCTATCTTCTCCCCCGGTTTTTTTCCGGGGGAGATAAGAGAGGGGGAGCAGGCTGTGATTTATCACCAGCCTGCTATTTGTGAAAGCTGAGGCTCGACCCGGCAAGTGGCCGAGTCCCCGAATTGAGTCCACTATCAGACGCGGATGCAGGGATAGTCTCCGGACCATCCGCCGTCAAGGGGCCGTCGCGCGCGCGAAAGCATCGACAGCTCCTCGGACAGCGTGAATGCGGGAGGGCGGCAGGTCAAAGCGGGGCGCGGTCGAGCGAGCGGTACTGAATCGCCTCGCTCACGTGATGCGCATGAATCGGGCCGCCGCCATCGAGGTCCGCAATCGTGCGCGAGACCTTGAGGATTCGCGTGTAGGCGCGCGCGCTCAATCCGAGCCGGTTGATGGCGAGTTCGAGCAGCCGTTCGCCGGCGCTTTCGACCTGGCAATGCGTGCGCAACTCGCGCGCGCCCATCTTTGCGTTGCAATAGAAGGGCATCCCGGCAAACCGGCGCAGTTGGATCTCCCGGGCGCGGTCCACGCGCTCGCGAATCGCGGCGGAGGGCTCTCCGGCGTTCTTCTCGGTTAGTTCCTTGTATTTGACCGCCGGCACTTCGATATGGATATCGATCCGATCGAGCAGCGGCCCGGAGATTCGCGACCGATAGCGCTGAATCGCGAGCGGCGAGCAGGTGCATTCGCGCTGCGCGTCGGTGAAAAACCCGCACGGGCACGGGTTCATCGCCGCCACCAGCATCACGCTGGCCGGAAACGTGAGCGTGCCCATCACGCGCGAAATCGTGATCCGCGCATCCTCCAGCGGCTGCCGCAGCACCTCCAGGACGTTCTTTCGAAACTCGGGAAGCTCATCGAGGAAGAGCACGCCGTGATGCGCAAGGCTGACCTCGCCGGGGCGGGGCACCGGCCCGCCGCCGATCAGTCCCGCATCCGAGATCGTATGATGCGGCGAGCGGAACGGGCGGGTGGCGATCAGCGCCCGCCCGTCCATCAGGCCCATCACGCTGTGCACCTTGGTCGTCTCGATCGCCTCCTCGAAGGTCATCGCGGGCAGAATCGTGGGCAGGCGCTTGGCAAGCATGGTCTTGCCCGATCCGGGCGGTCCGATCATCAGGACGTTATGGCCGCCGGCTGCGGCGACCTCGAGCGCGCGCTTGGCCTGCTCCTGGCCTTTGACCTCGGCGTAATCGACGTCGTAGCGGCTCTCGCGGTCGAACATCTCGGCAACGTTCGCAACCGTCGGCGGGAGATCGCGCAAGCCCTCGAAGAAGTCGAGCGTCTCGCGCAGCGTTTCGACCCCGAGCACCGACACGCCCTCACCGACGACGCCCGCTTCAGCCGCATTCTCGCGCGGCAGCACCACGCCGGCGAACTTGCGCGCGCGCGCCAGCAGCGCAGTCGGGAGCGCACCCTTGATTCCTTTGATTCGCCCGTCGAGCGCGAGTTCCCCCAGCACGAGGTAATTGCGCAGGCGCTCGCGGTTTCGCAGCGCGCCATTGGCGCCGAGCAGTCCCAGCGCAATCGGGAGATCGAACGCAGAGCCCTCCTTGCGCGTGTCGGCGGGCGCCAGGTTGATCGTGATCCTGCGATTGGGGAATTCGTAGCCCGAGTTCTTGATCGCTGACTTGACCCGATCGAAGGACTCGCGCACCGCGCCCTCGGCAAGGCCGACCATCCTGAGGTGCGGCACTCCGCCGCTCAGGTCGATTTCAACCTCGACCGGGTACGCCTCGACGCCGCTTAAAGCGCTCGATAGGACGCTGGCTAACAACGACCCCCCTTGATGCCGCGACGGCGCGGCTTAGCAGGCTAGTGATAAATCACAGCCTGCTCCCCCTCTCTTATCTCCCCCGGAAAAGACCGGGGGAGAAGATAGAGGAAAGAAGCCATCTTTCATGCAGGATGTTGAGTCCGCGGCGCAGTCGAAGTGCGATGAGCGCGCTTTTCTCAACATCCTGCCAAGCGACTTTAGCGCATTCGCGGCCCGCTGGTGAATCGGCGCGCGAATGATTTCGCGGGCGGTCCGCGCAAGCGCCTCACGCTTACGGTCTCTTCAACTCTCAGTTACGGCCAAACGGCGCCCGCCGCGATCAGGTCGTCGCGTTCGGCGCGGCTAAGCCCGAGGATATCGGCGAGCACGTAGTCGTTATTCTCGCCGATTCCGGGCGCGATCGTCCGCACGGCGCCGGAGCCTGCCGAGAGCTTGAACGGAATCCCGGTGACGTGAGTTGTGCCGCCGTCCTCGGTGGTTACGGGCGGCCAGAAGCCGCGATACTTGAATTGCGGATCGCGCTCGCAGATGTCGATGCCGTTTGCGACCACGCCCGCCGCGATTTTCGCCCCCTGGAGGATCATCATCGCACCCTCGGCGCTTCGCTCGATCGTCCATCGCGCGATGTTGGCATCCAGCGCGCCGCGGTTGCGCATCCGCAAGTAGAGCGTGCGGAATTTCGGATCCCCCGCCCATCCGGGCGACCCGATCGCCGCGACGAACCGCTCCCATTCGGCCTGCGAGCGCACCGAGATCGCCACCCACCGGTCGTCATCGTCACCGAGCGGCTTGCATCGGTATACGCCATGAGGCGCGGCCGGCGCTTCCTGGGAATTGTAGCCGGGCAGCGCCTGCTCGCGGCCGTTGACCGCGATATCCAGCAGCATCGGACCGACGACCGCCGTCAGCGCCTCGAACTGCGAGAGGTCGATGAACTGTCCGCGGCCCGTGCGGCGGTGATTCCACAATGCGATCAGCGCCGCGAGCGCGCCCGTATATCCCCCGCCCATGTCGGCGTACGAATACCCGTAGCCGGCGGGAGTGCCGTCGGGCTCCGCCATCAAGAGCGTGTATCCGGCGAGCGCCTGAAGCGTCGGGCCGTAGCTCACATAGTTCGATCGCGGACCGGTATGGCCCAGGCCGGACATGCTGATGCAGATGATGTCGGGCTTGACCTGGCGGAGGCTTTCATAATCCATCGACCAGCTCCGCATCACGCGCGCGGAGAAGTTGTCGATCACGAGGTCGCATTTCGCGGCGAGCCGGCGCGCCAGCTCGATGCCGCGCGGATGGCTCATGTTGATCGCGGCGGAGAGCTTGTCGCGATGGAGGTCGCCTTGCAGGCCGGCCTTGCGATTGCCGAGCGGGGGCGGCACCTTGCGCTCGATTTTCACGACTTCGGCGCCGTGGTCGGCGAGAATCCGGGTCGCCACCGGTCCCGCGACGACCCAGGTGAAGTCGAGAACGCGGACCCCCTCCAGCGGCATCGCGCCCATGGTCAGATCACGCGCTCGGCCGCGAGCGCCGCCATTTCGTCCGCCTGCATCCCGAGTTCATCGCGGAGGATTTCGCCGGTATGCTCGCCGACCAGCGGAGGGCGGCGGTAGACGCGCCACGGCGTGCCGCTGAATACGTAGGGGGCGCCCGGATAGCGGAATTTGCGGCCGAGTTCGGGATGCTCGACCTCGACGAAAAATCCCCGCGCGCTCAATTGCTCGTCGGTGAAGAGCTCCTCGGGCCTGCGCACGCTCGCGAATGGAAGCCTGAGCGTCTGTGCCCGCTCGATAAGTTCATCGCGCGGATAATCCTTGACCCACTCTTCGAGAACGCTGAACAGATGCTCGGCGTTCTGCGCGCGATAGCCCGCCTTCTCGTATTCCGGGTTGTCGAGGTCCTGCGCCTTTCCGTCCGACTTCATCCATTCGAGCAGCGACGTCCAATCGCCGAGCGGGCAGTGCATCACGTACCCATCGCGGCATTTCCCGACGCTGAACACGCGGCTCCAATGGAGCGTTCCGCGCCGGCGCTCCGCCACGTGATTCTCGAAGTAACTCCCGGCCACGTGCTCGACCGCGCATGCCGTCGCCTCCTGCATGCTGACATCGATCCACTGGCCCTCGGATGTGCGGTCGCGCGCGATCAACGCGCACATCGTCGCGATCGCGCCGTAGTAAGCGGCTGAGTGATACGCCTGGAGACCAAGCGGGCGCACCGGCGCGCGGCCCGGATAGCCGTTCACGTAGAGCATCCCGCCAAGCGCCGCGAGCACCGTGTCGTCGGCCTCGAAGTCCCGCCATGGGCCGGTCTGTCCGAATGGCGCGATCGAACAAAGAATCAGCGCGGGATTCTCTCGATGAAGCTCATCCCAGCCAAGTCCGAGTCTCTTGAGAACCCCAGGCGCGAAGCTCTCGACCACCACGTCGGCCGACCGGGCGAGCGCGAGCAGGATGCCGGCGCCGCGTGGATCGGCCAGTTCGAGCGCGATTGCCCGCTTGTTCAGATTGTAGAACCAGAAGAACAGGCTTCGATCCGGATGCGGCAGATCGTCCAGGAACGGGCCGATCCTGCGCGCCGGATCGCCGCCCGGCCGCTCGACTTTGATTACGTCGGCGCCCATGTCTGCAAGCAGCCGCGCACACAGTTGCGCGCGGTGATCGGTCAGGTCGAGTACTCTAAGGCCGGACAGAGCGCCGCGATCGCTCACGGCCGGGCCTTTCGCTCCGCCTTGACGAGGCGGTCGTTCACGAATGGGCTCAAGTCGAGCGTGGGCGGCACCTCAGTCAGTACTTCGTTTTTCCGTCCGGTCCGGCGGCCCCCGCGGATGCGGATGGTCTCGAAGGTGTCGGGATTGACCCAGCGAACGCCGAGCGCGCAGGGCTTTGCCTGGCCTTCCTCGTCGGTCGGTTCGACCGCCAAGCCCGGTTTGTCGAAGACGGTGACCTTTCTTAGTGCCATGGTCCGATAAACTGCGTGATCGCAGGCGCCGGACGCAAGAGGCGCGATCTTCGCTCCCGCACTCGCGCGCGCGGTCAGCGTAAGTTAATCTTGTCCGAAGCATCGAAACGCCGGTAATTCCAAGGGAGTTCATCCGGCGCCGATGCATCGCAACGGTTATCGCCTGTGGCTGAAACAGACTACAAATCCACGCTTGCGCTTCCCAGGACCGACTTCCCGATGAAGGCGAATCTGCCCAGGCGGGAACCCGAGATGCTGAAGCATTGGGATGAGATCGGCCTCTACGAGCGTCTGATGGAGGCGCGCAAGGATGCCCGCCCGTGGGTGCTCCACGACGGGCCGCCCTACGCCAATGGGCGCGTCCATCTTGGGACCGCGCTCAACAAGATTCTCAAGGACTTCGTCGTGCGCTCGCGCTCGATGATGGGGTTTCGCACGCCGTTCGTTCCCGGATGGGACTGCCACGGGATGCCGATCGAGCATCGGGTGGCGCGCGATCTGGGCCCGCGCGCGCGCACGATCTCAAAGCCGGAGTTGCGCAAGCTGTGCCGCGCCGAGGCGGAAAAGTGGATCGACCTCCAGCGCAGCGACTTTCGCCGCCTCGGATGCATCGGCGATTGGCAGAGTCCGTACCTCACGATGGCGCCCGGGTACGACGCCACCGAAATCGGAGTGCTCCGCCAACTGGTCGAGATGGGCTATGTCTATCGCGGCCTTCGCCCGGTGCATTGGTGCTTCGAGTGCCGCACTGCGCTCGCCGAGGCCGAGGTCGAATATTCCGAGCACACCTCGCCGTCGATTTACGTAGCCTTCCCGCTGAACCCGAATCTTCGCGACGCCGGCGCGCTCGCCGCCAGCGCATCCGACCGCGGGGAACTCAGTGCGGCGCATGCGCAAGGCAAGCTTGCCGCGGTCATCTGGACCACGACGCCGTGGACGCTCCCGGCGAACCTCGGGATATCGCTGAATGAATCGTTCGAATACGTCGCGCTGAAAGCCGGCGGCCGATATTTAATGGTCGCTGCGCGCCTTGCCGATGCGGTCGCGGGGGAAGCCGGGCTCAAGGTCGAAAAGCAAATCCCGCTCAGCCGCGCTGCGATCAAGGCGCTCGATGGGCAGGACATCTTCCGCCACCCGTTTATCGCGCGGGACGTGAAGCTGATGTTCGCCGAGCACGTCACCGGCGACACCGGCACCGGGCTGGTCCATACCGCGCCCGGCCACGGCTACGAAGACTTCGTCGTCGGCAGGGCGTACGGCCTCAAGCCGTTCACGCCCGTCGATGACTCGGGAAACTTCACGGCGGAGGCGGGCGAGTATGCGGGCCGCAACGTGTTCGAGGCCAACGACGCGATCCTCGCCGAGCTCCGCCGCACCGGTGCGCTGGTGCACGCGCACAGCCTCGCGCATAGCTACCCGCATTGCTGGCGATGCCACAATCCGCTGATTTTCCGGGCGACCGAGCAGTGGTTTCTCAGGCTCGATCACCAGGATTTGCGCCGCCGCGTAATCGCGGAGATCGATCGCGTCGCGTGGGTGCCGGCCTGGTCGCGCGACCGCATCCGGAACATGACCGAGACCCGGCAGGATTGGTGTCTATCGCGCCAGAAGGCGTGGGGCGTACCGATCCCGGCGCTCAAGTGCAATGAGTGCGGGGGCGTTGCAATGGATCCGGCCTCGATGAAACGCGTCGAGGAGATTTTCGCGCGCGACGGCTCCGATTCGTGGTACGTCCGGCCGGCGTCCGATTTCGTCGCGCCGTCCTATCGATGCGTCAAATGCGGATGCGGCTCTTTCACGCGCGAAGAGAACGTGCTCGACGTGTGGTTCGATTCGGGATGTTCCCAGGCGGCGGTGCTCGCGATGCGCCCGGAACTGACCTGGCCCGCCGACGCATACCTCGAGGCGGTCGAGCAGGCGCGCGGCTGGTTCAGCTCGTCGCTCACCTGCGCGATCGCGCTGCGTGGCGCCGCGCCGTTCCGCAACGTCATCAGCCACGGCCTCACCGTGGACGAGCAGGGGCGCAAGATGTCGAAGTCGCTCGGCAATGCCGAGGATGCGGTCGTGGTTGCGGACCGCGCCGGCGCCGACGTGATCCGGCTCGTCTATGCGTCGGTGGACCCGTCATCGGAAATCGCCCTGGGACCGACCATCTTCGGCGCGGTCGCGGAGTCATATCGCAAGATCCGCAACACCTGCCGCTACCTGCTCGGCAATCTTGCGGACTTTGACCCGGCGCGCGACGGCGTCGATACGGCGGCGATGCTCGAGTTCGACCGGTTCATCCTCGGGCGCCTCGAGAACGTCAAGAGCGAGGTTCGCCGCGATTTCGAAAGGTTCGATTTTCAGGCCGCCTACCAGACGCTCCTCAACTTCATCGTGATCGACTTGAGTTCGCTGTACATCGATGTGGTCCGAGACCGGCTCTACTGCTCGGGGCATCAGGCGCGCGAGCGCCGCTCCGCGCAAACGGCGCTGTATCAGGTGCTCGATGCGCTCGTGCGGATGCTCGCGCCGCTCATCCCGTACACTGCCGATGAAGTCTATTCGTATCTTTCCACGCGAAGCGCCGAGAGCGTGCATCTGCTCGAGCTTCAGCCGGCTCACCCCGAATGGGCCGATGCGGAGCTTGCCGCGCGATGGGACCGGCTGCTCAGGGTCCGCGATGAAGCGTTGAGGCTGCTCGAGTCGATGCGCCGGTCGGGCACGATCGGGGCGCCGCTCGACGCCGCAGTCAGCATCGGCGTGGACGGTGGCGCCGAGCAGGAGCTTGCCCGGATGCTCGCGCAATCGCGCGACAATCTAAAGGAACTTTTCATCGTGTCCGATGTCGCGATTCTCGGACCCGGCGAAGTCGCGGCGCTTAGGCGTGAGGCGGCGGGCCGCGAGGAATTTGTACTCGATGGCGCTTTCTCGCGCGTCTCGGGCGCGCTCGCGATTGCCGGCAGGCGGGCGCCCGGGGTCAAGTGCCAGCGATGCTGGTGTTACTTCGACGATGGGGCGCACCCGGATCTCTGCCCCCGATGCCGCCGGGTGGTAAGGGGCGGGGCCGATGGCATCTGAACCCGCCGTGCTTCGGATCGAGCCTGCGCGTCCCCCGTCGCGCCATCGCCCGCTTGTTTTTCTGCTGGCATTGGTCGCGCTGCCGATCCTGATCGTCGACCAGTGGACCAAGCACCTGGTGTGCACCCGGATGGCGCTCTACGAGGACATCCCCGTCATCCCGAACTTTCTCGATATCACCTATACGCAAAACCCGGGCGCCGCATTCAGCATCTTCACCGGCTTGCCGGCCTGGTTTCGGCTGGGGTTCCTGGTCTCGCTCGCGATCGTGGCGATAATCGTGCTGCTGGTTCTGATGTATCACGCCGAGCACATCAGCCTGTCCTCGGTCGCGTTTGCGCTCATCTTCGCCGGCGCGCTGGGAAACCTGATCGATCGAGCATTCAACTCCGGGCGCGTGATCGACTTCGTCCGCGCGCACTACTACGACCTGAACTATCCGATTTTCAATACCGCCGACAGCGCAATTTCGATCGGCGTCACGCTGATAATTCTTGCGACGCTGTTCGGTCCCGGGAAGGCCGAGCCGTAGCGGGCCGGAAAAAGCCGCGCGCGGCTCTGACCGAAGCCGTGGGAGGTGATTCCGAGACTACGCGTTCTCTTCTCGCGCAGGGGCAGGCGCAGCTACGGCTGGGGCGCCCGCTTCGGCGCGCGCGCGCCACTGATCGATCGCTTCCACCGTGAAGCGCCAATCGCTGCCGACTCTGAAAGCCGGCAACTGGTTCTTCTTGAGCATCCTATAGATGGTCGAAGGATGGACGCGGAGGTAGTTGGACACCTCCTGAACCGTCAGGACCCTGCTCTTCATAATCTCTACTCTATCCATAGGTCGACCCGACTCCGTGTGACCCTCAAATTTGTGCTAGAGCGGACCGTGCCAAGCTTACGATTCGCGCGACGCATCCTTCCGCCCGCAAGCCCTGTCCACGGTCGCTTTTCTGCAATTACGCCGATTCAATCCAAAACGCCAGCACTTCGAGCGTTTTTTACTCATCTTTATCCACCGTCCCCCAAATCTGCTTTAAACCGCCGTTCCTGGATGGATTACGGTCTCGCTGACCTAATTCCCTCAGGGGCCGCCCGAATGCCAGCGGGTGCTAAATCGGCCTCCGTTGGTTCCTTAGACGATAACTCGCTGGAGAATATTCGTACAGCAGGTAATTTGACGGGTTACGCCTTGCGCGCGCGCAACTGGCGCTCGGCTCAGCCCTGGCTCGCATCGATCGCTTCGAAGCCGAGCTTGCGCGTGAGCGCGTGACCGAGGCGATCGAGCAGCACGAATTCGACCGCATCGTCTGCGCGCTTCTTGTCGAGCCTGAGTGCGCGCGCGAACTCCCTTCCTCGCGCGCCGGGCGGCAATTGCGTCGGCAGCCCCGCTCGTTCGAGCAGTTTTTCGAGCCGCGATGCTTCATCGGCGCTCAGGCCAGCGTACGACTGCGACAGCGCTGCCGCCGCCACCATTCCGATCGCAACCGCCTCGCCGTGGAGCAAATTTCCGTACCCGGCGGTTGCCTCCAGGGCGTGGCCGACGGTGTGCCCGAAATTCAGGATTCGGCGCACGCCACCCTCGCGCTCATCCGCCGCGACGATCGCCGCCTTGTGCCTGAGCGAGCGAGCGACGACCGCTTCCAGCGCGGCGCCGTCGCGCGCCAGGATGCGCGCAAGGTCGCGTTCGAGATCGGCGATCATCGCCGCGTCCACGATCGCGCCGTACTTGATCACTTCGGCCAGCCCCTCGCGGAACTCGCGCTCGCCGAGCGTCGCCAGCGTCGCCACATCCGCGACGACCAGGCGCGGCTGGTGAAACGCGCCGATAAGATTCTTGGCGAGCCGGTGATTCACGCCGGTCTTGCCGCCGAGCGATGAGTCCACCTGCGCGAGCAAGGTGGTCGGCACCTGCACGACCGCGATTCCGCGCAGCCAGGTCGCCGCGGCGAATCCCGCCAGATCGCCGACCACGCCGCCGCCCAGCGCGAAAACGGCGCTCTGGCGGTCGAGTTCCGCCTCGCTCATCCGGTCGTAAACGTCGCCGACGGTCGCGAGCGATTTGCTCGCCTCGCCGGCTGCGATTTCGATTAACGTCGGTGAGAATCCCGCCTCGCCGAGCGACCGCGACGCGCGTTCGGCGTACAGGCGCGCGACGTTTGAGTCCGTCACGATGGCCGCACGGCCGGGCTTGAGTCCTGCCTCGCGCGCAAGCCGCCCCAGTTCGTCGAGCAGCCCCGCGCCGACGTGCACCGGATGCGAGGCGGGGCCGAGCTCTACGCGGAAGGTCTGCATCGCGATGCCCCTTTCTCGGCGAAGGTCTCGATCACTCGATCGACGACCTGATCGACGGTGAGGTCCGAGGTATCAACCAGCGCATCCGCGCGGGCGTATGCGCCTGCGCGCTCGGTCATCAGCTCGCGGATTCGCTCCCGAAGCGGCTTTGCGCTTTCGGCGAGCTTGGGGCGGCTGACGGCAGACGCGCCTACGCGGGCGGCTATGACTTCGGGGCTCGCGCTCAGGCAGATGATCACGCCGATTCGCGAAAGCGCCGCGCAGTTGGACTCATCGACGAGCGCGCCGCCGCCGGTCGAAATCACCGCGGGGCGCGGCGCGTGGCACTGGGCGCATCGGCGCCGATCCGCGGCGATGCCCGCAATCGCCTCGCGCTCGAGGGCTCGAAAGGCGGCCTCGCCTCGTTCGGAGAAAATCGCGGAGATCGGTTTTCCTGCGCGCGCTACGATTTCCGCGTCGCTATCCACGAACTGCCATCCAAGCCGCCGGGCGACCAGCGGCCCCACGGCGCTTTTGCCCGTCGCCATGAAACCGGTCAGAATCAGTTTGGGCGCCATCGAACCCGCCCCGCGGCTCAAAAATCCTTTAGTTGCTGGAGGTAGCCCCGGTAATTGCGGGTGATCTCGGCAAGCGAATCGCCGCCGAATTTCTCTAGGAACGCTCCGGCGAGTTCGAATGCGACCACCGCCTCGGCGATCACCGCGGCGGCCGGAACCGCGCATACATCCGAGCGCTCGATCGCTCCGACCGCCTCCGCCTTGGTCCGGATGTCCACCGACCGCAGGGGCTGCATCAGGGTCGATAGCGGCTTGAATGCGGCCCGCACCCGAAGCGCCTCGCCGGTGCTCATCCCGCCTTCGGTCCCGCCCGAGTTGTTCGAGTGCCGGGTGAAGCGCCGCGCGGAAGCGTCGTATCCGATCTCATCGTGAAGCGCCGAGCCGCGAAGCCGCGCCGCCAGAAAGCCGAGCCCCACCTCCACTCCCTTTACCGCCTGGATGCTCATCAGCGCCTGCGCGAGCCGCCCATCGAGCTTGCGATCCCACTGCACGTGACTTCCGATCCCGACCGGGAGGCCCTGCGCGATCACCTCGACGACGCCGCCGAGCGTATCGCCCGTCTTTTTGCACTCATCGATCTCGGCGATGATCGCGGCCTCAGCCTGCGGGTCGGCGACGCGGACCTGGGATTGCTCGGTGATGCGGCGAAGCTCGCCGATTTCGGCGTTGGCGGGGGTGCGCGCCTCGGTCGAACCGATGCTCACCACGTACCCGAGCACATCGATTCCGAATGGCTCCAGGAGCTGCTTTGCCAGTGCGCCGATCGCGACGCGCGCCGTGGTCTCGCGCGCGGAGGCGCGCTCGAGCACATCGCGGATATCCTCCAGGTTGTACTTGAGGACGCCCGCCAGATCGGCATGGCCGGGGCGCGGGCGCGTGACCGGGACCGCCTCGGCGCGATCGGCGGGATCGGCCGACATCCGCTTGACCCAGTTCTTGAAGTCGCGATTCTCGATTATGAACGTGACCGGGCTGCCCATCGTGCGGCCAAACCGGATGCCCGAGACCGGGCGCACCTCATCCTTTTCGATCAGCATCCGGCCGCCGCGCCCGTAACCCTTCTGACGGCGCGCGAGCTCCTCGTTAATCCTGCCGATGTCGATGTCGAACCCGGCGGGAACGCCCTCGACGACCGCGACCAGTTGCGGGCCGTGCGATTCGCCAGCGGTAAGAAAGCGCAGCATCGAGATCTCTCATTCCGGCGCGACAGGCGGACCGCCGCACCGCATCACGATTCAACCAGACGCCGCTGCCGGGTGGAAGCGGGGTCATCCAGGTTGCCCGCGCTGGCGGCGGGAGTAAATTGCTCACGCTGGGGTCTCGCTCGCGACGGCCCGCAAATCTCCGGATGCACGCCAAGGTCATTATCATCGGGGCGACGCGCGGCGTCGATCAATTGACCTATGAGGTCCCGCCTGCGCTCGAAGGAAGCATCGAGCCCGGCCATCGCGTCCTCGTCCCGCTGCGTTCGCGCAAGGTCACCGCGATCGTGGTCGAGACCGGCCAGAGTCTCGCCGCAGGCCTGCTCAAGCCGATTCTCGAATTGATGGAGGAGCGGCCGCTCTTCGACCGCGCACATCTGCGCCTGGTCGACTTCATGGCCTCGTACTACATGACCGGCCTGGGCGATGCGTACCGCAACGTGATTCCCGCGGTCGCGAGGGTCGAGTCGCGGATGGCATGGCGGCTGGCCGCGCCGCCCGATCCGCTCCGGCAAGCCGCGATGAGCGCAGTCGAGCGCAAGCTCATCGAGGCCATCGCGCGAAGTCCGGCAAGCCTGCGGCGGCTCGAAAAGATCGCGGCGCCGGGCGAGGTGCGCTCGGCGATCGCGCGCTTGGCCGGCGATGGAATAATCGAACGCTACGATGCGACCCGCGGACGCCATCGCGAGCCGCAGGACCTCATCGCGCGCCTTAAGCCCGGCGCAAGCGGCGGCGCCCGCACCGCCGGCGGTCCAAAGCAGCGCGAGGTGCTGAGCGCGCTGGAGCTGGCGGGCGTCGCGGGAATTCCACTCGACCAGATCCGAGAGCGGATTAAAGGCGCGCGCGCGGTTCTGAAATCGCTCGAGCGGCGCGGGATGGTCGAGATCGTGGCTCCTGGAGCCATTGCGACTGCTATCGGTGAGCAGCAACCGTCTCCGCCATCGTTCGAACTCAATGCCGAGCAGCAGCTCGCTAGCGCCGCGATCGTCCCCGCGATCGAGAATCGGCGCTTCGAGACTTTCCTGCTCTGGGGCGTGACCGCGAGCGGAAAGACCGAGGTCTATCTCACGCTTGCCGCGCGCGCGCTTGCGTCAGGCCGCCGCGTGCTCGTGCTGGTTCCCGAGATCGCGCTTGCCGATGAACTGGTGCGGTCGTTCCGCGCGCGGTTCGGCGCGATGGTCGGGGTGGCCCACAGCGCGCAGACGGTCACCGAGCGATGGGCGAGCTGGATGGCGGCGCTGGGCGGCCAGGCGCAAATCATGATCGGTCCGCGCTCCGCGATTTTTGCGCCGATCCGCGACGTCGGTCTCATCGTCGTCGACGAGGAACACGATCCCGCCTACAAGAGCGAAGAGGGGATCCGTTATCACGCGCGCGATCTCGCGGTCGCGTTCGGAGGATTTTGCAACGCACCCGTGGTGCTGGGCTCCGCGACGCCATCGGCGGAATCGTTCGCGAATGCGCGGCGGGGACGGTACCGGCTCCTGCGGCTGGCGCGGCGCGTCAACGATCTGCCGATGGCCGAGGTCGAAGTCGTGGACCTGCGCCGTGAGATGGCGGCGGCGCGAAACGGGGCGCCCGCCGCACAGGAGGAAGGTCGAGCGGCGGCGGCCGGCGCGGTGCCGCTCTCAGAGCCGCTCAAGGATGCGCTGCGCGCAAATCTCGCCGCCGGCGGACAAAGCATCGTGTTCCTGAACCGGCGCGGCTTCCACAATTTTCTTCAGTGCTCGCTGTGCGGCAACGTGATCGCGTGCGCGAATTGCAGCGTCAGCATGACGTTTCACATGCGTGATCGGTCGCTCAGATGTCACTACTGCGCAAGCCGCATCCCCGCGCCCGACAATTGTCCCGAGTGCCGCGGCTTCGGCCTGATGGGGCAGGGCTTCGGCACCGAGCGTCTGGCCCACGCGATCGGCGGGCTCTTTTCCGGCGCGCGAATCGAGCGGATGGACAGCGACACCGCCGGCCGGCGCGGCGCACGCGCGCGAATCCTCGCGGGACTTCGCGCGGGCGAGGTCGATATCCTGATCGGCACCCAGATGATCACGAAGGGATTCGACTTTCCCGGCGTGACGCTGGTCGCGGTGGTGCTCGCCGATCTTGCGCTCAACATGCCGGATTTCCGATCCGCCGAGCGCACGTTTCAGTTGCTCACCCAGGTTGCGGGACGGGCCGGGCGAGGCGATCGTCCCGGGCGGGT
Organism: Binataceae bacterium (SeqCode); assembly: GCA_035626155.1. Classification (GTDB taxonomy): domain Bacteria; phylum Desulfobacterota; class Binatia; order Binatales; family Binataceae; genus DASPOF01. The sequence continues at coordinate 2,331 of DASPOF010000144.1, read as the reverse complement.
GATTATTCAGACCTACGCACCCAACCATTACAGTATCCGCGCGGCGCGCGATCAGGATTACGCCCGATTCATCCGGCGCGAGCTTCAACTGAGGCGTGAACTCGACTACCCGCCATTCGCGAGGCTTGCGATGGTCAGAATCGAGGGAGCGGAGCCAAGGCACGTCGCGCGCATCGCCGAGGCGGCCGCAAACTCGCTCGTGCGCGCTGCGCCGTCAGGAGCGATTCGCGTGCTCGGTCCCGCGCCCGCGCCAATCGAGCGAATCAAGCAGCGCTATCGCTGGCAGGTGATGGTGAAATCAAAAGAGCTGAGACCGATGCGCGCGGCGCTCAGCGCGATGCGCGCGGAAGTCGGCGAGGCCGCCGAGCGCGATCGCGTCTATGTGGTGATCGACATCGACCCGGTGCGGATGCTCTAGATCCGAAATCGCAAATCGAATCGATGAATCGAATCGCGCGCGCGGAACGCGTCGATGAGGGTGCGAGGTTTGTTCGTTCCGTTCGTCGATCGCGTTGGATTTGGCGAGGCTCAAGCCCCCGGGAAAGGATCGAGTCCTCTCCCGAGGGCCTTCAGCACAACTACTATTTCATCTTCTTGATGGTGGCGACGAGAGCCTTCACATCGTCGTCGCTGAGCGCCGCGAACGGAGGCATCGTGTCCTTGCCTTCCTTGATAACCTTCGCGAGATCGGCGTCCGACTTCCCTTTGATGCCCTTCGCCAGAGGCGCGACATTCATCGGTCCGCCGCCTTGTCCTTTGTCGCCGTGACACGAGACGCAGTTATCGGCGTAGAGCTTCGCGCCGTCTGCATATGCCGACGACAACGGCAACGCGACAGCGAGCAGACCCACGCCGACCACAGCATAGACTCCACGAACGCGTTTCGACATTTCCTCTTCCTCCATGATGCTCACCTCGCCGAAGCGAGGGGTTGAATACCCAACCGGATATTGTGCCAAACGATCGGCGCTCGCAAGCCGACGTACATGAAAAGTTTTGAACAGCCGAGCGTGATCGCTTTCCTCGCGCGACGCGCGTCGAAGCCCCTGAGCGCGATTGCGTTCCTCGCGCGATGAGTGGCGAAAATCGCCTCTCGCTGCCCGGGTCCGGCGACGTTCTCCCATTTCCCCCAGCCAGCGCTGCCCCTCGACCGCCGACGCTCTCGCACCCGTCGCGAGTATTAGCCAGACTGGCTCGGTTCTTGCCCCAATTCGGCTAAAAGCTAGAATGTGTTTCCATCGGATACACTGCCGCGCGGCACGCTGGGACCCGTCAACCGCTCTGAAATCTGGCGCTCTTGGATACACGCGGGTTCCTTTGGATACACATAGCCGAGGCCGACTGCTTAAATGATGCAATTTATATCTTTTAAGCAGATCCGAGCGGATTTGCGGCGACCGGCGGTTTTTTGCTTGAGTTTACGACGCCTCGATTCGAGTCAGCCCGTGAATATCTTAGAAACTCGTGAAGAATCGCTTATGTCCGACGTGGTTTGGATTTTGCTTCGCTAATAGGAGTAACTCATGGGGAACACTGCATTCATCTGGCGTCTCGTCCGTTTGATGGCCTGTCTAAGCTTTGTCTTTGGCCTTCCGTTTCTGGCCGGCTGCGCCGCCGAACAGACGGAGAAATTCCCAAGATTGACCTGGCCGCCTCCGCCTGACACCACTCGCATCGAGTTCCTGCGCGATATCAGCAGCGACAAGGACCTTTACGCTGAAACCAGCGTCACGCAGAGCGTCGTGGACTTCGTTGCCGGGTCGAAGCCGCTGCCCAATCACATCATAGAGCCGATGGGCATCGCGGTCTCCGACGACGGCAATACTCTGTACGTGTCGGACACGGCTTTGCAGCAGGTTTTGATTTTTAATTTCCCGCAGAAAACATTCTCGACATTCGATGGGTTCGCACATCCATTGGGCCTTGCCCTGGACGGCCAGCAGAACCTTTACGTGGTCGATCAGGTAAGACGGGGGGTCAGCGTACGTGATCCCAGCGGCAAGGAGATTCGGTTCATCGCCGACAAGAGCCTCATTCGCCCCACCGGCATCGCCATTGACCGCACACGCAGCAAGGTCTATGTCGTCGATACCGCCAATGTGAAAGTGAACGAGCACAACGTCAAGGTCTTCAGCCTCGACGGCGCGCTGCTGGGCCACGTCGGCAGCGGGTATGGCCCCCAGGAAGGGGGGTTGATGTATGCGACCTATTGCGCGCTCGACGCGGAGGGGAACCTTTACGTAGGCGACACGGTGAACAACCGGGTCGAGGTGTTCGATCCGAATGGCAAGTATCTGCGCACGGTGGGCAGCGGAGGAGACACCCCCGGCC
>DASPOF010000143.1:0-2534 GCA_035626155.1 Binataceae bacterium (SeqCode) | reverse complement strand
ATCCCGGACGCGACCACCAGGAGCCCCAGCGCATGATGCCAGCGCACCGCGCGCGCCTCGGGCAGCATCAGGTGGAGAAGGAGCGTTCCGGCGAACAGCGCCAGCGCGAGGACCGGTGGATAGATTCTGAGCGGCTGGGCCGCCTCGCTCGCAACCTGGGGTTCGCTCGTATCCATTGCTGTGCTCCTTCGCGTGCGCTCGCGCGCTCAGTTGGCGTCGTCCTTCTGTGGAAGGCCGATATCGGCGAGCGTGATGCCGAGTTCGCGCATCTTCTGCTGAAAACTCTGCCGGTACATTCCGGCGCGCTCGGCGGCGCGCGAGATGTTGCCGCCGGTCCCGCGCAGCGCGCGGACGAAGAACTCGCGTTCCCAGTCGCCGACGAATTTTTCCTTCGCCTCCCGAAACGTCATCGCCGATTCCGCCGCCTCGGCGGCGCCGGATGAAATTCGCGGCGCAGCAGCGGGCGCGGCCGCAGCCGGCTCGCCGTCGGGTTCGGAGCCCGCGAACAGGTCCTCGGGCGTGATCTCGTTGCCCGAAGAAAGGATCATCGCCTGCTCGATGGCCGCCTTCAGCGCCCGAGCGTTTCCCTTCCAGGGCCGCTCCAGGCACTCGCGCATCGCTTCCGGCGTGAGCTGCTTTTCGGGCTTCCCGAAGCGCCGGCCGGCATCCTTGATGAAATTCTGGATCATGAGCGGGATGTCCTCGCGCCGCTCGCGCAGCGGAGGTATCCGCACCTCGACCACTTTGATCCGATAGTAGAGGTCCTCGCGAAAGCGGCCCTGCGAGACCATCGCCTCGAGGTCCTGGTTGGTCGCCGCGATTATTCTCACATCGACGCTGAGCGGCTGATTGCCGCCGATGCGCTCGAACTGCTTTTCCTGGAGCACGCGCAGCAGCTTGGCCTGGGTCTCGAGGCCCATGTCGCCGATCTCGTCGAGGAACAGGGTTCCTCCGTCGGCCGCCTCGAACTTGCCCTCGCGGCGCGCCACCGCGCCGGTGAACGAACCCTTCTCATGCCCGAAGAGATCGCTCTCGACCAGCTCTCGCGAGAAGGCGGCGCAGTTGACCGCGATGAAGGGTTTGCGGGCGCGGGGGCTGCGGAAATGTATCGCGCGAGCGGCCAGCTCCTTGCCGGTCCCCGACTCGCCGCGGATGAGCACGGTCACATCGGTGGGCGCGACCTTCTCGATCGTCTCGAACACGCGCATCATTGCGCGGGATCGTCCGATCATGTTCTCGAAGACGCCGGTTTCCAGCCGCACCTGCTCGAGCAACTGGTTGTGCTCGCGCCGCAAAAGCTGCGTCTCCATCACCTTGCGGACTTTGAGGCGCAACTCGTCATTGTCAAACGGCTTGGGCAGGTAGTCCTCCGCCCCCGCCTTCATCACCTCGACCGCGATGCGCTGATTGCCGTATGCGGTGATCATCAGCACCGAGGTCTGCGGTTCGATCTCCTTGACGCTGCGAAGCAGGTCGAGGCCGCTCATCCCCTTCATGCTGAGGTCGGTGATGATCACGTGAAAAAAGCCGGCCTTCACCTTTTCCAGGGCTTCCTCGCCGGAGTCGGCGGTCTCGACCTCGTAGCCTTCCTTGGTGAAGAGGCCCTTGAGCGCGATTACGATTCCGCGCTCGTCATCGACAATCAGCAGGCGGCCTTTCATGGATGCTCTCTCGAACTTGCTGCGGCCTGGATGGCGGCCGTCGGCGCCGCGGGGGAGACCATCGCGGTCGGCGCATCGTGTGGCGCGCGGTCGCGCGATGCATCGCGCGAGGGTTGCGCCGCTGCCGGCGCGTCCGCCGCCCGCGCATCCGCCGATGCTTCGGGCTCGGCTTCGCGCGCGGAATCAGCCCGCGGGATCGACAGGACGAACTCGGTGCCCGCGCCGACGCGGCTGTGGACCTCGATGGTTCCGCGATGGGCGTCGATCACTTTCTTGGCGACGCCGAGGCCCAGGCCGGTACCGTTTTCCTTGGAGGTGTAAAAGGGATTGAAGATCTTGGGAAGCTTGTCCTCCGCGATACCGCAGCCGTTGTCGCGGATGCGCACGCTCGCCATCGGGCCCGGCCCGCGCTGGATCCCGATCTCGATCCTCCGCTCGCCGGCCGTCTTCTGCATCGCGTCGATCGCGTTGTCGATGATGTTGGAGAACACCTGCCTGAGCTTGTCGGCATCGGCGCGCACGGTTGGCCCGCCGAGGTAGTTGCGCGAAACCGCCACCGCGTTCGACTCGAGCTTGCTCCGCATCTGCGTGAGCGCGCCATCGAGCACCGACGCCAGGTTCACATCCTCGAAGCGGTAGTCCTCTTCCTTGGCGTACTTGAGCAGATGCGAAACGCTGCGCTCGACGCGCGCGAGTTCATCGAGCGCGACCTTGGCGTACTCGACGTTCTCGTGCGAGGTCGGGTCCTCGCCCATCTGCTGCACGAGGCTCTTGGCCGCCGCGATCGGATTGCGGATTTCGTGCGCGAAGGTCGCCGTCAGTTCGTCCAGCGACGCCTGCTTCTCGGTGCGCAACTGCTCCTTCTCCCGCACC
>DASPOF010000142.1:0-35979 GCA_035626155.1 Binataceae bacterium (SeqCode) | reverse complement strand
GCGCTCCTGAAGCCCGCGATCGCCGCCGGGGCATGCGCCGCGCCCTCCAGATGCGAGAAGAACACGCGGCAGTGGCGGAGATCGTCGCTCATCGCAACCTCGGTGACCGTCACGCCGCGAAGCCGGGGGTCCTTGAGATCGTGCACCAGCATCTCGGAGATTTCCCTCAGTACGAGTTCCCCGACTCGTTCAGACCGCCGCCCTTCGCTCATCGCCGTCACTCCACGGCTCGCAATAACAGGACAGGCGCGGTCCGCGACCGCGCACCTGCCTGCCTTCGCGCGCCCCTACCAGTTGATCAGTTCGAATTGCTCTTCGCCGAGCGGCGCAAGTGCGAGCGAGTCGATGAAACTGACGACCTCGCGCAGCGCCGAGTCAACGAACTTGCGATCGCTCCCGACCTGGCAAATTCCCAGCTCGGCCCGCTGCCACATCTCGTGGCCGTCGGACTCGGTAATCGAGACGTTGAACTTGTTCCGCACCCGGTCCTTGATCGCCCTCAAGACCTGGCGTTTGCCCTTGAGCGAGTGGTTTTCAGGCAGGAACAGGGTGAGCCGCAATATACCGACGACCATTGTATTGCCCCCTCCGCCTCCGACAATCGCGCGCCACAACCGGGGCGCTCATCGAATTTGAATCGGGTCAGGTCTGAAGCTGCTTCTCGACCGCGGCCTGCCCGCGAATCGGCTCCGGCTTGGGCGCGGTCAGCTTGCGCAGCACGGCCTCCATCTCGAAGACTTCGATTACGTCGTTGGGCTTGATGTCGTTGAAGTTCTCAAGCCCGATACCGCACTCGTAACCCGCCTGGACCTCGCGAACGTCATCCTTGAAGCGCCTGAGCGAGGACAGCTTGCCTTCCCAGATTACGCGGCCATCGCGCACCAGGCGCGCGCGCGCGCTGCGCGTGACCTTGCCGTCGATGACCATCGAACCCGCGATCGTGCCGCCGGGAACCGCGAAGGTCTTGCGGATTTCCGCGCGTCCCAGCATCTTCTCGCGATAGGTCGGCGCAAGCAGACCCTCCATCGCCTCGCGGATATCGCCAATCGCCTCGTAGATGACCGTGTAGAGGCGAATCTCGACGCCTTCCTTCTCCGCAAGCGCGGCGGCCTTCGGCTCGGGACGGATGTTGAACCCGACGATGATCGCTTTGGATGCCGACGCCAGCGTCACGTCAGTCTCCGAGATCGCGCCGGCCGAGCTGTGGATCACATCGAGCTTCACCTCGGCGGTCGAAAGCCGCTCGAGCGCATCGGCGAGCGCCTCGACCGAGCCCTGCACGTCGCCCTTGATGATGACCTTCAGTTCCTTGACCTCGCCGGCGGCCATCCGCTGGCTTAAGTCTTCGAGCGAGATGCGGCTGGTTTTCTGGAGTTCGCCTTCGCGCTGCTTGGAGCGGCGGTACTCGGCCACCTGGCGCGCCTTGGACTCCTCGGCGACCGCGGTAAATGCGGTGCCCGGCTCGGGCACGCTGGACAGGCCGAAAATCTCGACCGGCATCGATGGTCCGGCCTCGGTCAGGCGCTGCGCGAGATGATCCACCATCGCGCGCACCCGCCCGTAGCTTACTCCGCACACGAACGGGTCGCCCTGATGCAGCGTGCCCTCCTGGATGAGCACGGTCGCAACCGGGCCGCGTCCGCGATCCAGCTCGGACTCGATCACCACGCCTCGGGCGAGGCGATCGGCGCTCGCCTTGAGCTCCATCAGGTCGGCTTGCAGCAGGATCATTTCGAGCAGGCGGTCGATTCCCGCGCCGGTGCGCGCCGAGACCGGCACCGTAATCGTCTCGCCGCCGAAGTCCTCGGGCGCAAGGCCCAGTTCGGTGAGCCGCTGCTTGACCCGATCGACGTTGGCATCGGGCAGGTCGATCTTGTTGATCGCAACGATAATCGGCACGTTGGCCGCACGCGCGTGATTGACCGCCTCGATAGTCTGCGGCATCACGCCTTCGCTCGCGGACACAACCAGCACGACGATATCCGTGACCTTGGCGCCGCGCGCGCGCATCGAGGTGAACGCCTCGTGGCCGGGCGTGTCGACGAAAGTGATCGTTCGCCCGCCGACCTCGACCGTGTAAGCACCGATGTGCTGCGTGATTCCGCCGAACTCGCGGGCGGTCACGTTGGTATGGCGGATCGCATCGAGCAGCGAGGTCTTGCCATGGTCAACGTGGCCCATGACCGTCACCACCGGCGGACGCGGGAGTTCCTCGCCGCGCTCCTCCTCGGGCGCCGCTTCGATCGCGGACTCGACATCGAAAGCGACGTTCTCGACGCTGTAGCCGAATTCCCCGGCCAGCAGCGTCGCGGTATCGGCATCGAGCACCTGATTGACGGTGGCCATCTGGCCAAGTTCCATCAACTTCTTGATCAGGTCGCCGGCCTTGACGCCCATGCTGCGGCCCAGATCGCCGACGGTCACGCCCTCGGTAATCCGCACGACGCGCTTGGAGGCCTTTGGCGTCGTGATCTCGGTCTTTCTTTGTTCCTTGCCAGGAAGCGCGCGGCGTTTCTTCGGCACGCGCAGGCCGCGCATCTCGCGCTCGGCGGTGAAATCGACGGTGCCCTTCTTGACGACCTTTTTCTTCTTGATGACTCGGGCGCCCGGCTTCGCCTGCTCGGGCGGAACCGGAGCAAGCTGCTCGGGCGGCGCCGGCGCGCTGGGCGCCGCGAACCTTCCCGCGCCACCCGGACGGGTGGGCGGACCGGTGCGCACCGGCGGCGCGGCCGGACGGACCGTGACCTTTGGCTTAAGGTCGATTTTGCCGAGAACCTTGGGACCGCGCTGGCCGTCGTCGAGCGATGGTGCGCCGGCGGCGGCTTTGCTCAGCGAGGTGATTTCGACGCGCTCGGGCCGCGCCGGGCTCGGACGCACAGCGGCGGAAGGGGCGCCGTCGGCGCGGCGCGCGACCGTCGGCGCCGGCGCGGCTGGCGTCGGCGCGACCGCAGCCGGTTCGACAACCGCTTGTGGCGCCGGCTCAACGACGACCGCCTCGACCGGAGCAGGCTGCTCGACGGCGGCCGGAGATGGCGCCTCGAATCGCGCGGGCGCCTCGACCTCGATGGGCTGCGGCGCAGCCTCGGGCTTGGTTTCTATCTGAACTTCAGGTGGCGCGGCCAGCGCTTCGGCGGCAGGCTCGGCCTCGAACAGCGCGGGTGCCTCGACTTCTTTAGCGGCCGGTTCTTCCAGAAACGGAGCGGCGAACGGCTCGTCGTGTTTCTCCTCGACCTCGAAATGGAACGGCTCTCCCGCTGGCAGCGGAGCCTGGCCGGCCTCAGTGTGCCGCCGGCGCACCACGGTTGCGGTGAGCCGCTTCTCCAGAACTTTCCCGCCGCTGGTTTCGACGACCGTCTCGCGGCGCATCGCCGCGGCGCGATGCGCCTGCTCATCGAGGTCCGCCTTAACGCGGTCGGCTTCCTCAGGCGCGAGCAGGCTGGACTCGGAGTGAGCGTGGCTGAGCTTGAGGCGGGCGCAGCTCTGCATCACGTCCTCGACGGACACGCTCCAATCGGCGGCAAGTGTTTTGATCCTTTTTCGCGCCATCTTAATTAATCTAACGATTATATTCGACGATGCGTTCTTGAGCCAGCCGCTGCTCCAAGTTCCTGACTAGTTCGCGCCTCTCGTCTCGGTCGATCCTGCGCCGAAGCGATCGAAACTCCCGGGCCTTCGATCCGACAAACGCCTCCAGGCACTCGGGACGCCGATGCAGATATCCGCCGCGTCCCGCAAGCCCCGCTTGCAGGTCCGGCACGACCTTGCCCTCGCGCACGGCGATTCGCACCATCGCCCCCTTTTCATCCCGCTTCATGCATCCCAGGCAGGTGCGAAGCGGTTTATGTCTTTCCTTGCGCATCCGGCGCCGCCGGCTCGTCGCCCGCAGGAGCCGGGCTCGTAGACGAGACATCGGCGGCCTGCGCGGCGGCCTCGACCGCGGCCTGCGCCTGAGCTGCCGCGCGGGCCTTTTCGGCTTCCGCCTCTGCCGCGAGCCGTTCCTCCTCGAGCCGCCGCTTGTTGGCGACGTGATCGCGCGCCGCCTGAACTATCTGGCGCGCGCGTTCGGCGCTGATGCCTTCGACCTCGAAATGATCCTCATCGGACTCGGCGAGCTGTTCGGCGGATCGGAAGCCCCACTGGTAGAGCAGCTCGGCATTGATGTCGCCGATGCCGGGAATCGCGTTGAGCGATGCGCGCGCGGAACGAGCCTCTTCCTCGGCTTCCTGCTCGCTGCGCACGTCGAGCTTCCAGTTGGTCAGGCGATGGGCGAGGCGGACATTTTGTCCGCGCTTTCCGATCGCGAGAGAGAGTTGATCGTCGGGAACGATCACTTCCATCGCGTGCTCATCCTCGTCGATGATCACCTTGGAGACCTTGGCCGGGGCAAGCGCGCGGCAGACCAGTTCGGCCTGGTCGTCGGTCCAGGGCACGATGTCGATCTTCTCGCCGCGCAGCTCCTGGACCACCGACTGAACGCGGGTTCCCTTCATGCCGACGCACGCGCCCACGGGGTCCACGTCGGAGTCCTTCGAGTAGACCGCAACCTTGGCGCGGCCGCCGGGCTCGCGGGCGCACTGGCGAATCTCGACGATCCCCTCGTAGATCTCCGGCACTTCCTGCGCGAAAAGCTGGATGAGGAAATCGTTCGAGGTGCGCGACAGCACGATCGAAAGGCCCTTCTCGGACAGATCCACGTCGGTGATGAGCGCGCGGATGCGGTCGCCCTGGCGGTAGCGCTCGTGGGGAATCTGCTCTTTCTCGGGCAGAATCGCTTCGGTGCGCCCCAGGTTCACGATCATGTTCTTGCGCTCGAAGCGCTGGACGATGCCCGAGACGATCTCGGATTTGCGGTCCTTGAACTCGTTGTAGATTTGCTTGCGCTCGGCGTCGCGGATGTGCTGGATGAGGTTCTGCTTGGCGGCCTGCGCCGCGATCCGGCCCATCGTCGCGGTGTCGAGCTTGATCAGGATCTCGTCGCCGACCTCGGCCTCGGGATCGTACTTCTCGTGCGCCTCCTTGAGACCCACTTCGAGAGTCGGGTTGGTCACCTGCTCGACGACGGTCTTGATTTCGAACAGCTCGACCTCGCCGATATCGACGTTGAAGCGCGACTCGATCTTGCGATCGGGGCCAAAGGTGCGCCGCGCCGCGGAATGCATCATCTCCTCGACCGCGTTGATCACGATCGACTTGTCGATGCCCTTTTCCTTGGAGACCTGTTCGATAACCCGGTTCAGATCGACGGCCATAGCGTCTCCCCGGGGCGCGGAGAACCCGGCGCGCCTGATTTCATCGGCAGCCCTGCGTGCGCATCGCGCGCGCGGCTGCCGATGGATTCGCCAAATTTCGCTTCTCTCGCAAGATCGAAGCGATCGGTTATCACCGAGTCAATTGCCAAAGTCGTACTCGAAATTCGCCTCTTTCATCTCCGCGAAATCGATCTTAAGCCGCTTGCCGCTCGGCTCCTCATCGAGTTCGATTCCACCGGGCGCGACCGAAACCAGCCGCCCGACGAAGGACTTCTGCCCGTCGCGCGGCTCCGCCGTCCTGATCTTCACGCGCTGCCCGCACACCGCCTCGAAATGCTCGCGCTTGCGCAGCGGCCGGTTGAGCCCGGGCGATGCCACCTCGAGCGTGTAGCGCCCCTCGATCGGGTCGTACACGTCGAGCATGTCACTCAACACGGGGCTCAGTTTCTCGAGATCGTCCAACCCGATCCCTCCGCCCGGTTTATCGACCAGCAACCGCAGCATCGAACTTCGCGTTCCCTTGTGATACTCCACCGATACCAGTTCATAGCCCTGGCGCTCGATATGTGGTTCGAGCAGCTCGGCCACCTTGGCGGCGACCGGATGAAGCGCCAGCACCATCATCGCCCCTGCCCTCGCCCGCCGACTGCGGGCCCTCGGGCGCGTCCGTTATGTTCCCGGGGGCCGGTAATTGACACCAACAAAAAAGTGGGCACACGCCCACTCACTTTGCAAAGAATATCATCGTGGGGGACAAACGAGCAAGGCGGGTGCGCGGGCTGGGCCTTAGGGGAGCGGGGCCGGAATCGAGTGCGCCATCACCGCGAAAGTCCTGCCGTTTCTCAATCTGAAGGGGCAAGGACCCCCGGTTAACCCGCAATCGCCGCGAGAGGAGGAGATCGCGATGCATGAAATCAAATCGATCGGCGTTCTGCAGACCGCGAAGGTGTTAGGTGCCATTTACCTGGCCTTGGCGGCATTCTTCGGGCTCGCAATCGGGATCAGCATCCTGCTCAGAGGCCATCCCGGGCGAGCGATCTTCGTGATTTTCATCGTGCCGATTTTGTACGGCGGGGGAAGCTTCCTGGTCACGATCATCATGTGCTCGATCTACAACCTCGTGGCGGCGAAGCTCGGTGGGGTCGAGATCGAACTATCCCCTGCTCAGCCGAAGCAGCCTTGAAAGGGCGGCCCGTGCGGTCCGGAAGCCGTCCGCCGGATGGTCGAGACAGTGTGGCGCGGCGCGTTGTCATGGCGTATGAAATCCCCAGTGGGTTGGGGCTGGCGGAGCGATGGATAGCCTGCTGACGCCGTTATCCTCGAAAACTTGGGGAATTGCGCTCGCGCTTGCGCTCGGATTCCTCATCGGAAGAACCCGCGAGCCAGCCCCGGGCAATCCCCCGCGTCCCGGCATCCGCGATTTCCTGATTATCTCTGCGCTCGGCGCCGCCTGCGCGCTGATCGATCAAATCGCGTTGACGACCGCCGCCTTTGCCGGCATGACGGTGATGCTCGCCGCGATGCGGCTGCAGAGGCCCGAGCGGACGGGCATCACGACCGAACTCGCCGCGCTGGCGACATTCGCGGTCGGCTACATGACGCTCACGCCCGCACGGCCGCTTGGCGCGGCGCTGGGAATCATCCTGGCGGTCATTCTGGCGACCAAGGGCGCGCTGCGCGCCTTCGCGCGCGAGATTATTTCGGACGTAGAGTACCTCGACACGCTTGGCTTTCTCGCGCTGATTTTTCTGATTCTGCCGATTCTGCCGGTCGGCGCTTATGGCCCGTTCGGTTTCTTCGAGCCGCGCAAAATCTGGATGTTCGTAATTCTGGTCTGCGGCGTTTCCTATGTCGGCTATTTCCTGATGAAGTTTCTGGAGCCGGCGCGGGCCGAGCTGCTGAGCGCGGTTGTCGGAGGTCTCGCATCGACCACCGCATACACGGGCGGAGCATCCGAGGCGGTACGGGAGGTGCCCGAGTCCGCGGTACCGATGGCGCGGGCGACGCTGATTGCAAACTCGATAATGTTCCCGCGCATGCTGATTCTGGCCGCGGCGTTCAGCCCTGTGCTGGCGGCGTCGGGAATCCCGGCGATGGGCGCGATGATGGCGGCCGGGCTGGTGGCATCGATGATCCTGGGCGCAGGTGGCCGCGGTTCGACCGGCGCGCCAATCAAATCCGCTTTTCAGAACCCATTTTCGTTGTATCCGGCGCTCAGGTTCGGCCTGGTGTTCGCGATGGTGCTGTTCCTTACCCGCGCGGGCACCTCTTACTTCGGAGGCGGAGGGGAACTGGTGTCAGCAGCGATCGGCGGGCTGATCGACACCGACGCGGTCACCGTCTCGCTCGCGCAATTCCACGCCGCAGGCGCATCGAATCTCTTCAACGCGGTGGTCGGAATGGTTTTGGCGGCGGCCGTCAATGCGCTGTTCAAGTCAGGGCTGGCCTATACCAGCCGCCAACCGCGGTTTTTCGTCCGGGTAGCAACGGGATTCGCGATCATGTTCGCGGCTGGCGCCGCAGTCCTGATAATCTTCGGGGTCCCTACCATCTCTTTTGGATAATTGCGCCCCCGCCCCGCTCCCTCCTCTCCGCGCTGGCGCGTCAGCACTGTGAAGCAGGCGGCGTGGGCGTCGGCCTTATCGGCCGGCGTCTCTCCGCTGTCACCCGGCCTTGGAAATGCGCCGAAACTGGCGGTTCGAATCGATTTCGGGCAGGAAATCAGGCCAGGAAGTCTTACCTAAGGATCCGGGCCGTCGGCTTTAACATCAATTTGCGCTTAGTTCTGTCAAATTTTCACAAATACCGCTGAATGGCCTAGTTTGGACGCGGGCGAGTAATTATGTTAAGAGATGAAATCGCGACTATTAAGGTGTTGTGTATGAAGGCTACGCTATTTAAGACCAAGATGACGGAAGCGCGAAAGCCGACCGTCACGCGGCAGGACATCTGGGAGCAGTTCCAGAACGACCGCTCGCTTATCGATCTCTACCGGATCACGCCCGAGGAGATCGAATCTTTGAAGAGAGTGGCGCTGCTCGGCAGTCTTACCGGCACGCGAGACATTCTCTTCATTCTGCGCCAGATGCGAGGTCGCGGCAGATAGGAATCTGCCCGGCTCCACGCCCGAGCCACTTTCCCCCAAATTAAAATTTCTTTCGCGCCAGCGGCCACCGACTGGGCGACCCTCGCTTGAGCGGCCACCCTTTTCGAGTGTCTTACCAGCGATTTTGGTGAAAAAAAGGCGCGCGGCCCAGGAAGCGGGCTAGCGTCGCGTGCGCGGATCCCATTCGGGCAGCGGCCGCGGCTCCGACATCCAGAGATTCTTCGCACTGACTATGCCGACTAACCTGCCGTGATCAACGACCGGAAGTGCGCCGATGTTATGTTTGCGCAGAAGCGCTGCGGCCGCCTCGGGGCTCTCGGAAGATGAGATCGTAACCGGGCTCCCCGTCATCGCCGTATGCACCGTGGTAGAGTCCAGAACACGCAGGTAGTTCTTGAGGTCATACTCACTGAGGATCCCCACCAGCCTCCCACCATCGATTACGGGTATCCGGCGGAAGTCTCCGGCCTCCATTTTCGCCTTGGCTGCGGAAAGACTGTCCCCGGGGGTTACGGTCACGGGGTCTCTCGTCATGCAATCGCGAATCAGCATGGCCGCGCGAGATAACGTAGCATGAGCGCCCGCCACGAGGAACGGGCGATGCGCCCACCTGGCGGGCTCAGTTGCCGCGTCGCAATGCCGAGGGCGCGGGCCCTCGCATCGCGCGCCCTACTCTTCTTCTTCGCGCAGGCGTGCCAGGACGGAGAGATCTTCGAGCGTCGAGGTATCGCCGATGGCGTCATCGTTCGATGCGATCTGGCGCAGCAGGCGGCGCATGATCTTGCCGCTTCGAGTCTTCGGGAGCGCATCGGTGAACCTGACATCGTCGGGGCGCGCAAGCGCGCCGATTTCCTTCACGACGTGCTTGCGAAGATCCTCTCTGAGGCCCTCGTCCCCCTTGCGGCCTCCTTCCAGCGTCACGAATGCGACTATCGCCTGCCCCCGCATCTCATCGGGCCGGCCCACGACTGCCGCCTCGGCGACCGCCGGATGCGAGACGAGCGCGCTTTCGATTTCCATCGTGCCGAGCCGGTGGCCCGCAACGTTAATCACGTCATCGACGCGTCCCATTATCCAGAAGTAACCGTGCTCGTCGCGCCGCGCGCCGTCGCCGGTGAAATAGCATCCATCGATCTGGCTGAAGTACTGCTGCCGGTAGCGTTCGGAGTCGCGGAAGATCGTACGCAGCATCCCGGGCCACGGCCTGCGAATGACGAGAAAGCCGCCCTGGTTGGGAGCGACCGGCTTGCCTTCCAGCGTCACGACGTCGGCTGCGATGCCCGGAAGCGGACGGGTCGCCGAGCCGGGTTTGGTGGGAATCGCGCCCGGCACCGGACTGATCATGATCGCGCCGGTCTCGGTCTGCCACCAGGTATCGACGATCGGGCATCGCTCGCCGCCGATCACCCTGCGGTACCAGATCCACGCCTCCGGATTGATCGGCTCGCCGACCGTGCCGAGCAGGCGCAGGCTGGAGAGGTCGTGCTTCTTCACCCATGAGTCGCCCCACTTGATGAAGGTGCGAATCGCGGTCGGGGCGGTATAGAAAATATTGACCCGGTACTTCTCGATGATCTGCCAGAAGCGATCCTCGTGCGGGAAATTCGGCGCGCCTTCGTACATCACCATCGTCCCGCCCGCAGCCAGCGGCCCATAAACGTCGTAGGTGTGACCGGTCACCCAGCCGATGTCGGCGGTGCACCAGTAGACGTCGTCGTCCTTCAAATCGAACACCCACTTCATCGTCATCAGGGCTTGCACCAGGTAGCCGGCGGTCGCATGCACGACGCCCTTGGGCTTGCCCGTCGTGCCGGAGGTGTAGAGCGTGTAGAGCGGATGCTCGGAATCGAGATGGGCGGGCTCGCAGTCGGGGCTTTCCTCCGCGACGATCTCGTCCCACCAGAGATCGCGGCCGCGGCGCATGTCGACATGATTGCCCACCCGCCTGAGCACGATAACGTGGCCCACGAACGGGCAGCGCCTGAGGGCCTCATCGACGTTGCGCTTGAGCTCGATGACCTGGCCGCGGCGCCATCCGCCGTCGGCGGTGATGCAGACCTTCGCCTCGGCATCGTTGATCCGATCGGCGAGCGCCTCGGCCGAAAAGCCGCCGAACACGACCGAATGAATTGCGCCGATTCGCGCGCACGCGAGCATCGCGATCGCCGCCTCGGGAACCAGCGGCAGGTAGATGGTGACGCGGTCGCCGTCTGCGACGCCGAGCCTTCTCAGCGCGTTGGCCATCCGCCCGACCTCGTCGGCCAGCATCTGGTAGGTCAGCACGCGCGAGTCGCCGGGCTCGCCCTCCCAGATAATCGCCGCCTTGTTGCGCCGGGGGCTTCCGAGATGGCGATCGATGCAATTGGAAGAGGCGTTGAGCAGGCCGCCGGTGAACCACTTGGCGAACGGGAAGTCCCATTCGAGGACTTTGTCGAACGGCTTGAACCAGTAGAGCGCGCGCGCACATTCGCTCCAGAAGCCCTCGGGATCGCGCTCGGCGCGCCGGCAGAGGTTCTCGTATTCGGCCAGGCTCTTGATCCAGGCGCGCGCGCTGAATTCCCGGCGCGGCTCGAACTGGCGTCCCTCGTTGAGGATCGATTCGATGTCGGCAGCGCGATCCGGCGCCATGGCAATTAGACCCTCCCGCGCGCTTCGCGAGTTTTGAGACTCAAATAGAGCGTCGCCGCATCGCCAATCTCGCTGCGCGGCGAGCGGATTTCGCGCAGCCGCTCGAGCAGCTCAGGCTCGACCGTGGGCGCAAGCTCGGCTGAAAGCTCGACCGCGCGCGCCGCCCAGCGAAGCGCGATGCGTCCCTCGGGGCCGCTGAAATCATCGAAGAACCACGCGCAACTGGTGAGCGAGGCCTGCCCCGCCCGCACCATCTCGAAAAGCCTGACGAGGCGATCCTGGTTGGCCTCGTCGCTCACCTGGAAGCGCGCGAAGAACTGGTCGCGAATCGCGGAATTGGCATCGATCAGGAGGCGGATTCCCGCGCTGAGCGCGCCGGCATGATTCTTCACCAGCGGCGGCGCGAAACGGTCATAGGCCGCATCGGCATGGTCCTTTATGAATTCCATCGCCGAACGCAGCGGCGCGCGCCATTCCTGGGTGCTCGATGGATCGATGCGGCATCCGCAATTCGACCGCCATCGATCGACCCCATGGGCGCAGCTCCACGAACTTGCCCCATCGCACTCGAAGCTCCCTTGCGGCGGATGGCTCGCGAGATACTGCGCGCAGTTTGTAACCACGATATCGTCGCGGCGCTCAAGGGCCATGAGAGCGCGCGCCAGTTCCGCGGCGCCGGTCTTCTTGTGATGGCCGAAGGTCTCTCCGTCGGTGGCGAGCAACAGCGCCGATCCCTCGGGCATCGAGAGCGCGCTGATCGCGATCCACTCGGCCAGCCGCGCGCCGTCCTCGAGCCCGTCGTTGAACGAAATTGCGTGCGAGAGATCGCGATCGAAGCGCAGCACCGCCACGCTCGCATCGCCGTTGCTCCACAAGAAAGGTCCCGCCGCCCGATTCTGCGCATGCTCGCCGCGAAATACTCCCTGTTCGGGCGCCAGGATGATGAACTTGATGCCCGCATCGCTCAACGACTTGAGCGTATCCCGATCGGCTGCGCACTCGGGGAGCCACATGCCCTCGGGCTTGCGGCCGAAGCGGTAGAGGAAATCCTCGATGCCCCAGGCTATCTGCAGCGCCCGATCGCGCTCCGGCAGCAGCGGGAGGATCGAATGGTTGTAAGCCTGCGCGATCGAATTTCCGCGGCCCGCATACCGCTCGGAGGAGAACTGATCGCCCCGGCGCATCGCGCGGTAGGCCGCCTTGCCATGCGATTCGAGCCAGGCGGCAAGCGTCGGACCGACGTCGAAATTCAGCGACTCGTAATTATTGCGCACGTGAACGACGTGCCCCTCCATCGCGTGCGCGTGCGCATTGGCGACGTAGCACTCGCTCAGAATCCGCTCGTTCCAATTCGCGAACGGACCCGCACCGGGTTCGGGACTGATGAGCCCGGTCCACGGGCTTTCGCGCGGCGGCTGGTAGAAATGGCCGTGGATTATGACGTAGCGGGGCTCAGCCATCGGTTGCCGTGCTCAAGTCAGGCGACAGCTCCATTGCGCCTTAGATTCAGAGTACCGGCCGCCGTGAGATTCCGAAAGGCGTCAAGCCCGCCGCCCGCCGGGTTGGCGCGGGCGGCTTAGGAGCCGCTCGCCCAGGTGGATCAAACCGAGGCTCGCGCCCGGGCGGGACTTGCGAAAAGGGAGCCGCGCCGCGGGCGCACGCAGCGCTCACCCGCAGGCGGCGCGGAACGAGCCGCGAATCGCGGGTTCGCCCTTCTGGTTGAGCACGATCAGGTCGCCCTCGATGAGCTTCTCGCCGTTCTGCTCGAGCTTGTTGGTGACTTTGCCCGTGCAGGTGACGATATCTCCCGGCCACAGGCGCGTTGCGAAGCGCACCTTGTACTGGCGCACATTTCCTATCCCGACATAGTCGGTCAGCGCCTTGGACAGCAGCCCCGCGGTGAACATCCCCTGGGCGAATACGGTCGGGATACCGGCGGCCTCGACGAACGCCTGGTCGTAATGGAGCGGGACGAAGTCGCCCGATGCCCCGGCATAGCGAACGAAATCGGGTCGCGTGATGCCCTCGACGACGAACTTGGGAATCTCGTCTCCGACTTTAACCGAATCGAATTTCAGCTTTGGAGCCATCGTGATTCTCCGATAATGACGATAATGATCTGATCGGGTTAGCTGGCCCGCACCGTCTGGCCGGTTTCGATCAGGGTCGAGCGCGCGACCGCGACTTTCTCGCCGCGCTGGTTGGTGTACTCGACCTCACTGACGAGGAAGGTCATCTTGCCGCCGCGGCCGCCCTCCTTCTCATAGACATCGGCAATCTGGCTGACTCCGGTCAGGGTGTCGCCCACGAAGATCGGCTTGAAGAACTCGAACTCCTGCTCGCCATGGAGGATTCGCCGGAGATCGAAACCGCCCATGCCGGGACCGGAATCGGCCTCCTGCCAGAATGCGCTGGTCTGGAGAAACGTCACCGGAATCGGGATTCCGCCGAGTTCCTTCTTTGCGAGTTCGGGATCGAAATAGAGGGGGTTGGGGTCCTTGACGGCGCGGGCAAACTCGCGCACCTTGCCCCATTCGATCGGCATTTTGAATGGCTTGCCCTTGCGTCCCACCATACTTTTGTCGGCCATCTCAATCCTCTCCAGAGTAGAAACCGCTGCGCGTTGTAAATCGACTATCTCGCGCCGAGCGCGCGCCCAGCCCGCACCCGGCACGCACCATGTCCGCATTGGGGTACCATGACCCAAACCTTCGGGACAAGCGCCCGAATGGGGGAGTAGGCCGAAACGCCAGGGCGCATCAACCGAAGGCGGCGCAATCGCGAAACCGCTCTGCGAGTTGCGCTCCCGCTAACCGGCCATGCGGGCGGCCTGGCCGCCGTCCACGATTAGCAGCGCCCCGGTCACATAGCTCGACGCATCCGAGGCCAGGAAGATGCACGGGTAGGAGATTTCCTCGACCCGGCCGAAGCGCCCGAGCGCGCGCGACTTCGCCACCATCTCCTTAATCTGCGGATTGGGCCACGTGCGCGGCGCGGCGCCCTCGGTATCGATCGGCCCGGGCGCGATGCAGTTGACCCGGATTCCCAGCGAGCCCCACTCGCTCGCGTGCGACACCGTCAGGTTATTCACGCCCGCCTTGGCCGCGCCGTAGGGCAACATCCCGGGCGACCCATGCACGCCGGCGGTCGATGAGATGTTGATGATTGCGCCGCCGCTCTTTTGCGCGATGAACTGGCGGGCAGCGGCCTTGGAGCAGAAGAAAACGCCGTCGAGGTTGATGCCGACCACTGCGCGCCATCCGTTGGGCGAAAGGTTAAGCGAGGGAGTGGCGATGCTCGCGCCGTGGTTGTTGATGAGCACATCGAGGCGGCCAAAATGCTTCACCGCCTCGGCCACCATCGCATCGCATTGCGCCGCATCGCGGACGTCGCAGACCGCAAGCTCGCACTTGCCGCCCTCCTTGCGGATCGCGTCGCGGACGGGTTCCAGATGCTCGGCGCTGCGGCTCGCAATCAGAACCGGGGCCCCGCGTTTGGCGAACTCATGCGCGATCGACTCCCCGATTCCGGTCCCGCCGCCGGTGACGATAGTGACTTTCCCCTCGATGCTGAATGGATCCTTCAATTTCGCAATCTCCTTGTCGATTGTCCGCTCCGCCGCGCCGGACCAGGCCTCCGGCGCCGCCGTGCGGCTGCGGATCGAGTTGTGAGTTTATGTCACGGCGCGCGAAAAATCGCGAGCGCAGGAGACTGCGCGATGGAGGGACCGAAACCCCGGGGGAGTCCGCCGAACAGAGAGGGCTAGAACGCTCGCGCGGTCACCGGCGTGCGGCGACGGCGCTCGCTCATCCGCCTCGGGCGGGGAGTGATCTTCAGCCGCAGATGCTGCGTCGAGCGGGACTCGATTCCCCGCCGCACTTCGTGTTTCCAGGCGATCATGCGCCGGCGAAGCGCGGACGGGTCGATCTCCAGCGACTCGCACACGTTCACGAAGCTGAACGCGTGGCGGTTCGAGGAGTCCGCCGTAATCCAGCGCTCGGCATCGACGTAGAGCAGCCGCTTGCGGGTGCTTCGCGACATCACACCCTGCTGATAGACGTTAATCGCGTCGGCCAGCAGAGCCAGCATGAGGCGCTGCTCCGATGATAACCGATGGCCGCCCGATTGATCGAAGTACTGGCAGGGCAGAATCTGATGAAGTCCTACCACCCCTTCCAGTGCAGAATTTGAGGAACTGTAAGCGCCAACTTTCATCCGTTCAACCCGCCGGGTCCACTCGGACCGCCCGCCGTGCTTCCTGCCGGGCGTTTCCCACCGACCGCGATGAGACGGAACCCGCTTGAACACTAAACCACGGGCATCGCGGTTTGGTTCCCGGCACGCCAACCTGGGCGATGGGCAGGCGAAAAGAAGGTAGGGGGTTAAATCGAGAGCCGGTGGACGAGGTCTATCAGGGCGGGGTCGAGCTTGCGGACTTTCTGGCGAGCGATGTCCAGCGCCACGCGAACGATCTCGCCGCGCTCCTCGCCAATCAGAGAGGATGGCGCGCCATCGATGAGCGCCTGCACCGCCCCGGCGCCCATTCGGCTTGCGAGCAGCCGGTCGCGCGCGGTGGGCGCTCCGCCGCGCTGAATGTGGCCAAGGACAACGATTCTCGGCTCGATTCCGAATCTTCCCGCAAGCGCCCGCGCCAGCGGCAGGACGCCCCCCGTGCGCGGCCCCTCGGAGACGACGATAATCGATGCGCGCTTGCCCCGGTTCTGGCTCTCCTCGACTCGCCGCATCAGATCGTCCATGTCCAGTGGTATCTCGGGCACCACGACGGCCTCGGCGCCGGCCCCGACCGCGACGGCCACCGCGATGAAGCCCGAATCGCGCCCCATCACCTCGACGCAAAACAGGCGCTCGTACGCGAAGGCGGTGTCGCGAATCCGGTCGATGGCGTCGAGCGCGGTGTTCACTGCGGTGTCGAATCCGATGGAATAGTCGGTGCCGGGCACATCGTTGTCGATCGATGCGGGCAGGACCATGACCGGCAGCCCGGTCTCGCCATGGAACACCGTCGCGCCGGCCAGTGATCCCTCGCCGCCGATCACGACCAGCGCATCGGCGCCGCGTTCCTTGAGATGGCGCGCGGCGCGCTCGCGGCCGCCCTGATGTCGGAAAGCCTCCGAACGCGAGGTTTCGAGCACCGTGCCGCCGCGCTGGATGATATTGGCGACGGCGCGGCTCGACATCGGCTCGAGATCGCCCGTGACCAGCCCGTCATAACCGCGGCGCACGCCGAGCACTTCGATCCCCGCGCCTTGCGCGCTGCGGACCACGGCCCGAGTTGCAGCGTTCATCCCGGGCGCATCGCCGCCGGCGGTCAGGACCGCGATGCAGCGCGGCCGCGCCGCCGCGCCTGCGGGAGATTCACCGGGCCGAGTGGATGAGTCCGCGCTCATGGCAATGCGTCGGGCCGCAGAATCGAATCTTACCCGCCGCGCGCACCCCAGCGAAATCTGCAGGAGCCCCGATTCTAATTGGAGCGCCCGCCCAGGCGCGTGAGCGCCGCGCGGGCCTGCTCCTCGGCATCGTGCTCGGACGGATCGCCGCTTGCCGCAGCGCGCTGGTAATGCTCGATCGCATCGGCCCGATTGCCCGAGGCCTCGTAGGCGCGCGCCACGTTCAGTTCCGCTCTTGGATTCCCCGGGCACGCAGCGAGCGCATCCTGGTAGTACCCGAGCGCCTTGGCGAAATCGTTGGCGGCGAACTTCTCGCCGCCGCTCCTGGTCGCCTTCGCCATCACGCCCGCATCGCATTGCCCGGGCGGCACCGGCGCGGCGCTGGGGCTCTGCTGCGCCCTGAGCGCTGCGATGTCCTGCTGCATTTGTTGGAGCTGCGCCTGCTGCTGTTCGATAAGGCTCTTGTTCTGGTCGATCGCGGCTTGCAGGCAGGCGGCGGCCGAGCACGCAATCAACGCAACCAGCGGCACCAGGATCACCCTACCGAGCGAATTCGTCATCACTTCAGATACTCGCCTTGCGCTCCGGCAAGTCAATGGCGCGGCAGCGACGCCAGTCCGCACGCAGATTGATGCGGCGAGTCGGCGCTATTGGAGGCCAACCGGGCGCACGATCACGCCGGCAAGCGCCGTCGCGCTTTTTCCGTCGGCGGTCGTCACGGTGAGCGTGACAACGTAGCTGCCCGCCTGGGTGTAAGTGTGGAAGAACGCGGTCGGCGGCAGCGTCGAGACCTGGCCATCACCGAAGTTCCAGCGAAACGACGTGAACTCGCCTGCCTCGGGATTAGGGTTGCCCACCAGAAAGCCGCACGTGAGCGGCACGGTGCCATAGCCCGGCACTACTTGCAGCGTTACCTGCGGCAACTGGGGCAGATCGATCGCTAGCGGAGCCTCCGCCGAGTTCATCGAGGGCGCTCCCGGGACGGCTTCCTGCGCCGCGGCGGGAATGGCTCCGACCGCCGCTATCGTCGCGATGGCGAGCATCGCCGCGGCGAGCGCGGCGCGTATCCGGGATCGATCAGTCATGGTCATACGGAGTGTGCAAGAGTCCGGGTGCCGCGAGCGCGCTATCGATCAGTTGTTATCATGATGCTCAGGCGACCCGCCAGCCCGGCGGCGGATTTCGCTGCGCGCGGCCGCGAGTCGATTGTTTCTTTGCATGCCGTCGCGGGTCGATTAGGATGTTCTCGTAATGGCACATGAGCAAGCGGCTCCGGCGCTCGCGGAGCCGGCCCATCGCTTCGCAATCGTCGACGGACTGAAGCTTCATTACCTCGACTGGGGCGGCGACTCGAAGAAACGGACTTTCGTTCTCCTCCACGGTGGAAGCGCGCACGCGCATTGGTGGGATGGCGTCGCGCCGCAGCTGGTTCCGTACGGGCACGTGACCGCGCTCGATTTTCGCGGGCACGGGCGCAGCGAATGGGCACGCCCGCCGCACTACGGCCCGCAGGCTTACGTCCGCGACGTGTGCGGGCTCATCGAGCATCTCGGTGCGCGCGTCGTGCTGGTGGGGCATTCGATGGGGGGCGCGGTCGCGCAATGGGTGGCGGTCTCGCATCCGGACCTGCTCGAGGCGCTCGTTATCGTGGATTCCCCGCATGGACCGCCGCCTCTGAGAAGGCGGCTCATGTGGCGATGGCGCCGCAAGGCGCAGGGCGGTCTGCGGCCCGAGCTGAAGACGGCCGACGGGATCGTGCGCAGGTTCAGGCTCTCGCCGCCGGAAACCTACTTGTCGCGCGCCGACCTGGAGCGGCTCGCGATGCTGGGTGCGATGCAGTTGCCCAACGGCCACTGGGCGTTCCGCTTCGATCCCGAGACGCGCGCGTGGCGCAAGGTTGAAGGCGGTTCAACCGCGCGGCCCAAAATTGGCACGATCAAACTGCCCACGCTCATCCTGCGCGGCGAATCGAGCGGACTGGTGAGCCCCTGGAGCGCGGGCCGGATGCATCGCATGATCCGCGGCTCGGTATACCGGGAGATTCCGCGCGCGTACCATCACGTTCCGCTCGATAATCCCGACGACACCACCAGCGCGATTATCGAGTTCATCGATTCGCTCTAGTCCTGCACGCTGCGTGGAACGGCCCGCGCGCCCGCGATGCTTCGTGGCGCAGTTACGCGCGGAGCAGGAAATCGCTCAAGTCCATCGCGAATTTCCCGTCGGTCAGGCTCATCGACTTGGGCGAGCGCTTGAGCTGGAGCTTGGTGATGTCCTGGTCGCGCGGAAGAAGATAGAGCATGTCGCCGGATGCGAGCGAGATGACTCGCACGCACTCCTCGCCGCGCCGTTCGGTGCCGGCCACCTCGTACGGACTGACGTGGTAGCTGTAGCCGCGCGCGCGGATTATTCCGGCGTCGAATTCCTCGACGATGCCTACAAAGATGCGGGTGTTGTCGTCGCGGAAGACGCGTTTATCGACCAGCACCACACGGTCGCCGTCGCGGATTGCCGGCATAGCGAGTATCTCCCCTTCTTACCTCGGTCGCTCTCAATTCTACTCGAACTGCTCGGGCAACACGACGCGCTTTGAGGCGGCGGCGGACGCGCCCAGCCCCGCGCGGGGAGCATCGATCCCCGCCGGGTCAGGCCGGCGCGCAATCGTTCGGGCGCATCACGCCTTGATAAAATCCCGGCTCGATGAATGTCAGGCGCTGATCGCCGCCTGCTTCTCTCCTTCCTCCTGCGAGACGACCATATTCTGCGCCATCCACCCCCTGATCACATCGCTCAGCTCGCGGGCGCGAATCAAATCGAGTCCGAAACGAACCGGCAGCGAGCGCGGCAGCGCCTCGATCGCATCGCGGCCTCCCGTGCGCGCAGCCAGCCGGTCGAGCAGACGCATCGTGACCGTCCGCCGGGTGGCGCGCAGATGCACGTCGCTGTACATCTTCACGATCAACTCGGCGGCCAGCCGCACCGCGTCGGAAAGATTGATCGCCTCTCCGGCAAACTGGTCGAGCGCCTGCCGCAGCGGGAACTGATCCGCGTTCCACATCGCAACCGACCCCGCGCGCATCAGCGTCTCCACGCTCGGCGTCGTAAACGTGTACCCCCACCCCGCGAGCTTGGTGCTCGCCGTGGCAAGCTCGGCAGGATCCAGGCACCCGGCCTGCACGCGCGACTGAAGCGCTGCCTGCGTCCATACCCGGCGAACGCCGAACTCGGACTTGGCCAGGCTCGCCAGAACCCGGTCGTCCGTCCACAGGACGTGGCCCGGCATCGATGCGATCACGACCGACTCGGCGCCGTGGCGTCCGAGCAGGTGCACCAGCCGTTCGCGGCGGTCGGCGTCGAGTGTCGCGAGCGCGGCGCCATCGCGCACCCTGCACACCGACTGGAGCCCGTCGGCGAGCGCGCGCAATTGCACGTCGCAGCGCTTGCCGTCGTTGCCGTTGATCGATGCGGAAAATCCCGGCGGCAGCCGCATCAGCGTGTCATCGATTGCAAGCCGGCGCAGCTCGTTGAGAGTGGACTGCGATATCACGAACTGGCGCGGCCAGGTCGCCAGCAGGTTAAGCCTGCCGAGCAGGCACAGCGTCGCGATCGCGCTCAGATCGATCACGATCGCGTTGGCGCGCTCGAACGCGCCGAGCGCCTCGCCGAGTTCCTCGGCGGAACCCGTGCAGCACTTGATCGGCACGTCGGGCTGCTGCGCGAGCACGAACATCGTCTGCAAATCGTTGAGCGCCAGATGCTCCGCAACCGCATGGATCGGGAGCGAGTTGGCCGCATACACGCGGCCCGCATCTTTCAGCGCATCGTCTCGCTTGACCGCCGGCGGCGGGAACAGCGCGCCGGGGTCGGCGGGCACCTCCGCCAGCGCGAGCGCCTCGATGCGCCCGTGCGACATCTCGATCTCCGGCAGTCCGGGGAAACGCCGCTGCCATCCCGACAGGCAATCCTGGTAGCGGCGGGCGAACTTGCTGATGATTTGCTTGACCACGCCCGACTTGCGGCTGAACCGTCCCTCGGGCAACTGGAATTTGTCGCCCACCCGCTTGCGATTGAGAGCCTTGGCGAGCGGATGCGCGGGGCCGTATTCATCCTGGTTTTCGTCCGGGTCGTTGGCGTCCTCGAGAATGACCCAACGTTCCACGTTGCCGTCCTGTTCGACGAAGCATACTGCCGAGCCGGGCGCGGCGGTGTCGAACTCGGCCACGTGAGGCATGGGGCCGAGCGGTCCGAGAGCGGCAAGGTAGCCGCGATGCGCGTCGGGATCGAGCGGATGACGCCGCAGCAGCTCGTAGGCGTAGGTGAGCGCCTCGTTGGCGCGGCCGCCCTCGCGCATGATGCGTACGGCTTCGCGCCCGATCGCGGAGGGGACTTCCCGCGCCGGCGGCATCGCGCTCGGGTCCGCGATCACGAGATCGGTGCGGCCCAGCCGGTCCGCGGCGATCGAACGCCGAAGCCGCATCACCGCGTCCTCGGGATGCTCGGCAAGGTAATCCTGCATCAGGCCGAGCGCGGCCAGCGGATCGCTGTGCTCGAGCCTGTCCAGCTCCGAAGATTTGGCGGTCGCGGAGTCGGCCTGCTCGGGATGCAACTGGCGGGTGAGGTCGAGCACGATATCCTCGCGCCCGAGCCGGCTTGCGCAATCGAGCAGGCGGCGTCCGTCATTGGGGCTTCCCGATGCCGCAAGCGCCTCCCACAGCGGGAGCGCGTCGCGATAACGGCCAAGGTCGTGCAGGACGGCCGCGAGCTTGCGGCGATCATCGAGCGAGGTGTTGGGCGCCAGCGCCTCGAGGGCCTCGTCGGCAAGCTTGGCCGCCTGGTCGAACTTGCCCTGCGCAAGTCTCAGATTGGCCCGCAGCGTCAGCAACGCGACCGGCGCAATTGCGCCCTCGGGCAGGCCGGCGATTAGAATGTCGGCCTCGCGCCATCGTTCCAGCCGCCCAAGCGCATCGGCGGCGCACGCCACTGCAAACGGATAGTCGCCCTTGGGAACCGAGTCGAAGCGGGCGACTGCGCGGCCGAGCAGCTCCGCCGCCTCCTGCAAATCGCCCGGATCGTCGCGCTCGCGCAGCGTGACGGCCAGGTGATACTCGGCATCGTCGCGGCCGCCGGCGGCGGCGGCGCGGCGGAACACGTCAATCGCCTCGCTCAAGCTTCCGCGCGAGCGCAACACGATCCCGTACTCGCACAACCCGTTGCCGTCTTCGCGCTTGAGGCCGTGGGCCTCTTCGATATCTTTCCCGGCGCCTTCGGTATCGCGCAGGGCGATTCGCGCCTGCGCTCGTCCGATCAAAGCCTGCACTTCATTGCGCTCCGCGCTCTCCTTTTGCGCCAGCGCGAGCGCCTGCGTGAAGCAGCTTTCCGCCTCGCGCACCCGCGACCCTTCCTCGCCCGGCTCGCTGCCGGGCGCCGCTGCTGCAGGCTCGGCCACCTCGGATAGCAGAAGCGCCTGTCCGAGCAGCAGCCAGGGGTCCGAGTGGTCCTGGAGCGCCGCGGTCGCCGCGCGCGCGAATCGCTCGGCGCGCGCGTAGTCGGCCTCGCCCAGCGAGCGGCGCGCCATCAGGATTGCAATTTCAGGATCGGCGCCGAGTTCGGCGGGCATCTCGGACTCGATCGCCGCCGCGCTCAGAGTGCGCGGCGCGTTGTTCAGCCATAGCGCAAGCGCGCGCGCGCTGCCCGGGAACTGCATGCGCAGCCGATCGGCGAGCGCATAGGCGCGATCCCGCTCGCCCAATAGCTCGTGCGCGAGCGCCTCGTTGGTGCACGCGAACTCGTCATCGGGCTGCAGCGAACGCGCCGCGATCAGGAGCAGCGCGGCCTTGCGCGCCTCGCCCTCCTTTAGCCAGGCGACGGCAAGATAGGTGAGCACCCTGAATTTCTGCGCCGC
Organism: Binataceae bacterium (SeqCode); assembly: GCA_035626155.1. Lineage (GTDB taxonomy): Bacteria > Desulfobacterota > Binatia > Binatales > Binataceae > DASPOF01. The sequence goes on along the minus strand of DASPOF010000142.1, from coordinate 13,686 downwards.
ACCAAGCTCGGCCCATCGCTGCTCGCGAAGCCGCAGCAGCGCAAGCCGCGCCATCTGGTGCTCGCGCCGCTCCAGGCTCTGCGCGGCCGAGACGATTTCGCCGTCGGCCGAATCCGCCGCCGCCTCCTCCACCGGGGCGCAGCGCGGCTCGAGATGAATTGCCGCATCGAAGTTCGACAGCGCCTGGCGTTTCGCCGCGGTGCCGAACTCGGTCACGATCAGCGGGTACTCATCGAGGAGCTCCTCGATATCGTCCCAGGTGATCACCTCGATCGCCGACAGCCCGCCCGGGCGGCTGCTGGCGGTGCGATTGAGTTCGAACAGCGTGCGCTGGAGACCGGAGGTGCGCCGCGCGGTGGTCGCGATTACGAAGCGGCCTATCGGAAGCCCGAGGCTTACGGCTCGCTCGGCGGCGTCCTTAATCTCCGCCGCCTGGAGCGGACCCTGAGCCTCGTGCAGGTCGCATCGAACCGCAGCCAGCCGCGGGCGTCCGCTGATCTCGATCAGATGGATGCCCTTGGCGCGCCGGTCGGGGTCGCGCAGCCGCTCGAGCTGGGGAAGCTGCCAATGGCGCCGCAGAAGCTTGAGACAGAGCCTTTCGAACTCGTCCGCGCTTCTCGGCACCCGATACCCTGGAGCCGAGTTTGTCATAGTGTAGGTTTATTTAACATATTGGAGATTACAGCGGAAGAAGCGCGCACAGGACAATTTTCCCGAGCACAGCAGCGCGGCTTTCGGCCCACGATCCCCGCTGCTAAACTTGCAGGATCAACGTGCTTACTCTCGACAACGTTACGAAGTCCTTCGGAGCGAGGAAGATTCTCGACGGCGTAAGCTGGTCGATGGGCGACGGCGATCGCGTCGGACTGGTGGGGCTCAACGGAGCGGGCAAATCGACCCTGCTCCGGATGATCGCGGAGCTGACCGCGCCCGACTCGGGGCGTATCGCCCGCCCGCAGAAGTCGCGAGTCGGCTACCTGGCCCAGGATGCGCCCGAGATGAGCGGGCGTCCGCTGATTGCCGAGACGCTTTCCGCGCTCGACCGGATGCAGGCGCTCGACCGCCGCCGCCTGGAACTGGAGCAGACGCTTGCGCGCGAGCATTCGGGTCCGGTGCACGACGCCGCAATGGCGGAACTCGGCGACGTGCTGCACGAACTGGAGCGGCACGACTTCTACAGCGCGGAGAGCCGGGCAACCGCCGTGCTCTTCGGGCTTGGATTCAAGGAAGAAGACCTGGAGCGCGACGTCGGGGAGTTTTCGGGTGGAATCCGGATGCGCATCGCGCTGGCCAAGCTCCTGCTGGATGCGCCCGATTTCCTGATGCTCGATGAGCCGACGAACCATCTGGATATCGAGGCGCGCAACTGGCTCGAGGATTACCTGGCGGCCCACGCCGGAGGAATCATCGTCGTATCGCACGACCGCTACTTCCTCGACCGCGTGACCACGCGCACGGCCGAGGTCGCACGCGGCAAGCTCACCGATTACCAGGGCGGCTATTCGAAGTACCTGGTCGAGCGCGACCGGCGCTACGAGGCCGAGCTTGCGGCCTACCAGAGCCAGCGCGACGAGATCGAGCGCGTCGAGGCGTTCGTCAGCCGCTTTCGCTACCAGGCATCGAAGGCGCGCCTGGTGCAGAGCCGAATCAAGTGGCTGGAAAAGCTCGAGCGGCTCGAGCCACCCGCCGGCGCGGAGAAGCCGCCCTCGATCGTTTTTCCGCGATGCGAGCGGGGCCCGAGGCGGGTCTTCGAGCTTGCCGGCGCCGTCAAGCGCTACGGATCGCTCGCCGTGTACGACGGCGTCGACCTCGTAATCGAGCGCGGCCAGAAAGTTGCGCTGGTCGGACCCAACGGCGCGGGCAAATCGACCATGATGAAGCTGCTCGCGGGCATCGAGGAACTATCCGCCGGAGTGCGCCGCGTGGGCGATCCAGTGCGGATCGGCTACTTCGCACAGAATCTCGCCGAGCGGCTCGACTACCAGAAGACGGTCATCGACGAACTTTCCGCAAGCGCGCGCGCGATGACCACCCCGGAGATTCGGAGCCTCCTCGGCGCGATGCTGTTCTCCGGCGACGACGTGAACAAGCGCGCCGGCGTGCTGTCGGGCGGCGAACGCGCGCGCCTGGCGCTCGCCAAGGTGCTCGCGCAGCGCAACAACTGCCTGCTACTCGACGAGCCGACCAACAACCTCGATATCATCGCGCAGGAATCCCTCCTCGAGGCGCTGCGCCGCTTCCCCGGCACGGTCATCATCGTGAGCCACGATCGCCACGTGCTGAACGAGCTGGTGACCGAGGTCATCGAGGTGGGCCGGGGACAGGCGATCCGCTACCTCGGAAATTACGACGACTACCTGCGGAAGAAGGCCGCGATGGAGGCCGATGCGGCGCGCGCCGCGACACGCACGGCGCCGCCCACGGCCGCAAGCGCGCCGCCCGGCGCCAAGACCCGCAATGGCGACCAGCGCGATCGCGCCACCGCGCGCGGCGGAGGGCGCGAGGACCGCGAGGCGCAGCGGCGGCGCGAACGCGCCGGGCGCGAGCGCAAGCGGATCGAGGACGAGATCGAGAAGGACGAGGCGGAACGCGCGGCGCTTGCCGCCGAGATGAACGACTCGAATTTCTATCTGGCGCGCCGCGACGCCGATGAGCTCATCGCGCGTTACGAGCGCCTGGGCCGCGAGATCGAACGGCTTTACGGGGAACTGGAAAAGTTCGAGCAGGCGGCCGCCGATTCTTAGCAGGCTGATGATAAATCACAGCCTGCTCCCCCTCTCTTATCTCCCCCGGAAAAGACCGGGGGAGAAGATAGAGGAAAGCAGCCGTCTTTCATCCAGGATGTTGAGACCGCGGCGCAGTCAAAGTGCGACCGCCGCGCTTTTCTCAACATCCTGTTAGCTCTTCTTAGCGAGCGCTTCGCGGACCAGCTCGCTTGCGAGCTTGCCGTCGAGGCGGGCGCCGAAGCGATCGCGCAATGCCTTCATCACCGGACCGATTTGCGACGCTCCGGCGCCGATGATCTCTCCGATCGCGGCGCGAACTTCATCTGCGGAGAGTTCGGCGGGCAGATACTCCGCCAGTATCTTCGCCTCGGTCTCGTTCTGATCGATCAGATCCTGCCGATTCGCCTGCCTTGCGAACCCGGCCGCCTCCTCGCGCCGGGCGCGCTCGCGCTTGACGACCTGGATGATCTCAGCCTCGTTGGCCTCGCGCCGGACGTCCTTTTCGATGCGCGTGATTTCTGCAAGCAGGCTGCGCAACGCCAGCGTGCGCCGCTGGTCGCGGCTCTTCATCGCGGTCTTGAGGTCATCCTGGATTCGCTGTTTCACGACTCCTCATTCGCGGGCGAGATTTCCCGCTGCACCGCTGCCGGTGCAATCGGAGCTTCGCTCCGCGCTCGCAAGACGGCGGCCGCGCGCCAGCGCGATACGCTACTTCTTCTTCGCCGCCGCCTTCTCGACGTCCTCCCACTTTGGCGGCTCGGTCTCGGTCCACGAATTGCCGTCAAGGCGGTAGTTGAAGACGAGCGCCTTGCGCTTGCCCGTGGCCCTGCCCGGTCCCGATCCGTCCTTCGGAGCCTGCAACTCGGCCGCCTCGAGCTTGGCCTGAACGATCCACTTCCCGTCTTTCTGGCTGGGGAAGTAGACCGGCTTGGCGTGCTCGAGATCAACATAGGTCTTGCCTTCCGACTTCTTCTCGCTCTCCTCGTCGAGATATTGGTCGTACTCCTGCGAAACCTTGTCGTTGAGCTGCGCCTGCATCGCCTTCGGGATCGGGTTCGACTTGGCCGCAGCCGGAGCAGCCTCGCCGCCCCCGCCGCCACCTCCACCTCCGGCGGCCGCGCCGGGCGCCGGCGGCGGCAGCATCTTTTTGACTTCGATCGCCCTGGCTCGCACCGGCATGAGCAGTGTCGCAAGCACCAACCCCGCCATCACCAGTTGAGTACTCTTTGCAGTCATACCTTCGCACCCCGCTCCTGAAACGCTTATAGCACTCCTGTTCCCTGCGTAAAGATGAACGTACCACGGATCGCAAGGCGGGGTATCTGAAGCCGCCAGCGCGATATTCGGCCGCGCGCGCCTCCTTCAGAGCGAAACGAATCGGGACGAGCACCCAGCTCTCGACTGCGACGCCGTCGCGCCTCGCAGCGACGAACCGCCATCGCGAGCGCACCGTCTCGAGCGCCGCCTCGTCGAGCGATTCGACTCCCGATGATTCCTTGACCTCCGCGCGCTCGACCGATCCGTCAGGACCGACGAGCACGCGCAGCGTGACCGTGCCCTGCTGGTTGTGCCGGCGCGCGCCGACAGGGTAACGCGGGGGAGGATTCGCGCCGTAATCGGCGTATGCGAGACGGTCGCCGTCGCCAGCGCCCGCTCCGTCGCCCGAACCGCCGCCCATCGCCCCGCCGCTGCCCAACAGCATACTTCCACCGGCATCCGCTTCGTATCCCTGACCATCGTCCCCCGTCGATGGAGATTTCGCGATCGCTTGGGCGGCGTCGCGCGATGCGCTCGGATGCGGCTTGGGGCCGCTTGCGACAGGCGTCGCGTGCGAGATGGCTTGCGCGGCGGCGGATAGCGGCGGTGAAGGCGCATCGCGGCCCTCTCCGACGCGGCGATGACGCGCACCATCGTGCGACGGCGCGCGGAGCGATGACCCCATCGCAACGCGGGCGGCGCCGTAGCCCGCGCCGCTAGCGGCGGAGGCATCGTTCGCGCCGCCCGCCCCGCCGCTTCCCCCCACTTCGATCAGGTACGCGAGGACCCACTCGCTGTGGTGCGGAGCGGGAGGCGGCGCGAGATAAACGATCGCGGCTAGCAGCGCGGCGTGCGCCACGATCGATGCGGCAATCGATGCGAGACGCCGGCGCAGCGCCGCGAGTGCGGCCGCGCGCGCATCTCCGTCAATTCCCTGATGGTTGCAGTTCAATGGCTCCCGGCCTCGCGATGCTCGGTGAGAAGGCCGGGAGAGCGTCGGCCGATGCCGGTTAAACCGGCGGGGACTGCGGCGTCAGCTCCCGAAGCCTCCCTCGCCCGCGAAGGTTCTAACGGCCCCGTCGATTCGGCCGGTCATCTGGCTCGGAGCGCCGCACGGCTTGCTCCCTACAGTTGCGGGGCAGCACCGGAATTTGACCGGCTTCCCCGGCACGAATCGCGGACTGAGCCTACGCCGCGCATGACTCAAGTCAAGAGCGAACGGAGGCGCGAATCGCTTGACGCTCGGGCGCCGCAGTTTTAAATTGCAACTACTATGAAAATCTACGATTTTCCCCAGGCTCCTAATCCGCGCCGCGTGCGCATCTTCCTGGCCGAGAAGGGAATCACGGTTCCCTACGTGCTGGTGAATATCGGCACGGCCGAAAATCGCGAACCCTGGTTCGTCGCGAAGAATCCAATGGGCACGCTCCCGGTGCTCGAATTCGACGACGGCACCTGCCTGGCCGAGTCGGTCGCGATCTGCCGGTACTTCGAGGAGCAGAAGCCGGAGCCGAACCTGATGGGCAGGGATGGCCGCGAGCGCGCCTTCATCGAGATGTGGCAGCGGCGGATGGAGTTCGAGGTCTTCAACATGACCGCGCAGTCTTTCCGCAACACGACGGAATTTTTCAAGGGGCGCATCCCGCAGATCAAGGAGTACGCCGAGGTCTGCAAGAGCGCGGCGCTAAAGCGATTGGAATGGCTCGACAAGGAACTCGCAACCCGGCCCTACATCGCCGGCGATCGCTTCACGATCGCCGACATCACCGCCCTGGTCGGCGTGGACTTCGGCCGCCTCACCGACATCCGCATCAAGCCCGAGCAGACCAACCTCCAACGCTGGTACGACTCGGTCTCGAGCCGGCCGAGCGCGAAGGCATAGCGGCGCTCGCCGCGACCCCGGATGGGTCGGGCCAGCGAACGCATTCCGCTAGGGCATGATCGGCGGATAGAGCCGGTAGAGCATCAGGTACACGAGCACGCCGGTCGCCGAGACGTACATCCACAGCGGCCAGGTCCACCTGGCGATGCGCCGATGGCTCCCGAAGCGCTCGCGCAACGCAAGGTACAGGCTTATCAGGACGAGCGGGACAATCGCCGCGGCCAGGATGACGTGCGGGATGAGAGTCGCGAAATACACCGGGCGTATCCAGCCGTGGCCGCCGAAGCGGACGTTGCCGACGTGATAATGGTAAAGCGCGTACGAGGTGAGGAACGCGGTCGAGACGATGCTCGCGGCGATCATGCAGGCGCGATGGGCGCGCACGCGCTTGCGCCGGATGAACAAGTATCCGGCAAGCAGCAGCATGGCTGCGATCGAGTTAAGGATCGCGTTGAGCGGCGCGAGCGCGGCGTAGGAATGCAAGTCAGTCGCGCCCTTTAATCTGAACTGTCATGGGCGCAGGCGCGAAGATCGGTCGCGCCCGGCGCGCCGGCGATTGAAGCGGGCTCGGATTTCGCGGGCGGCGGCGATGCGCCGCGCGGATGCTCATCGCGCCGGGAGCGCCGCCACGCGACGAACATCATGCCCCCCATCGCCGCGGCCGTCAGGTACGGCGCCGCGAGCGTGAGCAGAACGCTGACATCATAATAGGTATTGCCAGCGCCGCCGGCGGGCGGCGCGCCGCACATCGCGCACGCGCAGGCCAGGCGCGCCGTCGCGGCCACCCAAGCCGATGCGGCCGCCGCGGCGAGCGCTGGCATCTTCACAAGTTTCGTCATCGTCATGAGTCGCGGGGCGCGTCGCGAGGTTCTTTGCCGGTCGCCGATCGCGCAATCGCGTGAGCTTACGCCTTGTCGAGCACCATCACGAGCAGCATGATCGGCAGGTACAGGAGTGTGGCGAACAGGAGGCGGCGCGCCGTCGATGCGCGATGCGGCGCACGCACGGTCGCGCACGCGCACGCGAGCACCGCGGCCCCCAGAGCGGCCCCAACGATACCGTTGACGATTCCCGCGTAGCCCAGCAGCGTCGGGGCGATCCCGGCCCCCGCAAGCGCAAGGGTTGCTCCGAGCACCATCGGGTTCAACGGATTTCCGCCGTCGGGCCGATCCGGCGGCAGCAGCCGGAATCCCGCACGGAGGTAGTCTGCGCGATAGAGGCGAACCACCGAGAAGGTATGCGGCAGTTGCCACAGGAACATGATCGCGAACATCAGCCAGGCCTGCGTGGCAAGTCCGCCTCGCGCCGCGGCGAATCCCACCATCGGCGGTATCGCGCCGGGGATCGCGCCGATCACATCGCAGATCCACGAAACGCGTTTCAGCGGCGTGTACGCGCACAGATAGATGACGGTAATCGTGGCGGTCAGCACCGTGCAGAGCCAGCTCGTCGTAAGCGCCAGGACGGCGAACCCGGCCGCCGATAAGACGACCGCAAACGCGAGCGCCTCGCCCGGCCGCATCCTGCCGTCGGGCAGCGGACGATGGCGCGTGCGCACCATGACCGCGTCGGCATCGCGTTCGACGTATTGATTGAGGGCAAGCGTGCCGCCGGCGGCGCACGCGGTCCCAATCAAGAGATCGAATGCGAGAGTCAGATCGAAAGCTCCGCGCGCGCCGAGGTAGAACCCGGCCAGCGTCGTCACCAGCACCATCAGCACCACGCGCGGCTTGGTGAGCGCGAGATAGTCGCTTAAGCGGCCGCGAACCGCAGCAACGTTGGACTCGAGCAGTGCCGCCCTGGCGGTCACGCGGACGCTCCGTGCTCGACCGTCCGGGGCGCGGCGGCGGCGCGCATCGCGGCATTATTCGCGCCTGCATGCCGCGCCAATCCGTAGATGTGATACGCGCGCAGCGTGAGCGCGAGGCTTGTGGCAAGCACCGCCGCGCCGATCGCGACGTGGGCGGTGGTCGGGATGACGGCGCGGCCGGTCCAGATCGTGAGAGCGCCGAGGCAGACCTGCGCGGCGAGCATCACGAGAAGGATAAGCGCAGTGCGGCGAAGAGCGGGCTCATCGCGATGCTCGCGCAGGACGCGCACGGCGGTCCAGATGACCATCGCGGCCACGGCGAGGGCGCCGCATCGATGCGCAAAGTTCACCGCGACGTACTGGTTCCACCAGGGCGGGAGCAGATGCCCGTAAGAGAGCGGGAAATCGGGAATCACAAGGCCCGCATCGAGATGGCGCATCACCGCGCCGACCAGGATTTGCACGTAGATGACCGCGGTCGTGATTCCCGCAAGCGTCGCGAGCGGCAGACCCGACGGGCGCTCGTCCCGGCGCGCGGCGCGCTCCCATCCGGGGCTCGTGAAAATCGCGATCGATACCATCAGGCAGAAGAAGGCCTGAGCGGTTGCGGCGTGCGCCACCGCGATCGGAAGCGGAAGTTCGAGCAGGACGGTTATCCCGCCGAGCACCGCCTGCACGATGATGAGCGCGAGCGCGCCGAGCGTGCAGTTGCGGACCCAGCGGCGCGGCTCGACACGCAGCGTCCACGCCATCAGGGCGAGCGTCAGAATCACCACGGCTCCCGCGACGACGCGGTGGCCGAACTCGAACCGGATCCCGCCCTCCCACGCCGGCACGAGCTTGCCGAATGCGAGCGGCCAGTCCGGCACCGCAAGCCCGGAGCCCGTGGAGGTAACCAGGCCGCCCACGAAAATGAGGGCGAAGGTCGCGCAGGCGGTCAGGATCGCGAACCGGTGAAGCGGCGTCGGGGTTGCAGTCGTCTCGCTCATCGAATCGTTTGCAGGCCCGCGCTCAATCAGCCGAGCCCCGTCCGCGCTCGGGCGACCCCCACGTGCTGGCAAACCGAAAATGGGGCGTGATTATGCGCATCAGCGCGGCAGTTGGTTAGATGAGAACTGTTGTATCGACGAACAAGCGCCAATTTAGACTGTGTACCAGCGGGGTACGGGCAATGCCAGTACTTAAAAAACAATGTCCGTGCCGGGAAAGTTCCGAACAAACCGGACGGCTTGCGCCGGGCGCGCGCAACCGGGGCCCCTGCGCGATCGATCAATGCAAGCGTTTGGCGCAAAGCGCCCTTTTCGCTACAAATCGCATGTCATCGAAGCAGGAAGCCGGAGGACCGCATGCCCGAACGTGCCCGTACGTTGCCGCAGGTGTTCAGACAGCAAGTTCAGAAATACGGCGCTCGTGCCTACCTCAAGGACAAGCGCCAAAGAGTCTGGCACGATCACTCCTGGAACGCGGTAGCCGACGCCGCAGGACGGCTGCGCGCGGGCCTGCTCAATCTCGGCATCAAGCCGGGCGATCGGGTCGGCATTCTTTCCGATAACAGCCCGCAATGGGTGATCGTCGATCAGGCGGTGCTTGGGCTGGGCGGCGTCGTGGTCCCGCTTTATACAACGGCCAACGCAGATGAGACCCGATACATAATCGGCGACTGCGGCGCAAAGATCGTCGCGGCGAACGGCGCCGAATCGGTCAAGAGATTGCAGGCGATCGCGCCGGAGCTGCCCGAGATGACCGGGATCATCGCGATCCACTACGACGCGCAGCCCGAGCCCGCGGCCAACGGCGCGCCCGCGGTGATGACGCTGGAGTCGGCGAGCGCCGAGACGGCCGCGGAGATCGTCGAGGGCTCCCGCGACGAGCTGGCGACCATCATTTACACCTCGGGCACGACCGGGCCGCCCAAGGGCGTGATGCTCTCGCACGGGAACATCCTGACGAACTGCGAGGATGCGCTCGCGGTTCTCCAGCTCGACCAGCGCGACGTTATTCTTTCGTTTCTTCCCATTGCCCATTCCTTCGAGCGCACCGCGGGCTATTACGCCGTGACGATGGCGGGAGGGACCATCGCGTACGCCGAGGGCCTGACGCAGATCGCATCGAACCTGCTCGAGATCGAGCCGACGGTGCTGCTGGTGGTGCCGCGGCTGCTCGAGGTGATTTACGCGCGCGTGATGAAGACGATACAAAGCTCATCCCCGCTGCGGCGCGCACTCTTCAATGTGGCAGTCGGATTCGGCAGGCAGGCGGCGGAGTGCCGCAATCGCGGCAAGGCGGTGCCGCCGCACGTCGCGCTTGCGATGGCGCTGTTCCGCAACCTGGTGTTCTCGCGAATCCGCGCGGTATTCGGCTCGCGCCTTAGATATATGATTTCCGGCAGCGCGCCGCTTCCGACAGACATCTACAGGCTTCTCGCCGCGGCGGAGGTTCCCATCGTAGAGGGCTACGGGCTTACCGAAGCGGCGCCGATCGTGTCGTGCAATCTGCTCGACGGCAAGGCCAAGATCGGCACGGTCGGAATGCCGCTCCCGAGCGTCGAGGTAAAGACCGCCGACGACGGCGAGCTGCTCGTGCAGGGACCGAACGTGATGAAGGGGTACTACAAGCGCGAGCAGGATACACGCGAGACTATCGATCCGGACGGATGGCTCCATACCGGCGACATCGCGACGATCGATGCCGAGGGCTACATCACGATTACCGACCGCAAGAAGGAAATCATCGTGCTCTCGGGCGGCAAGAACGTCTCGCCCGCCAACCTCGAGACGCGGCTCGTGACCGATCCTTACATCGCGCAGGCGTGCGTGGTGGGCGATCGCCGCAAGCATCTGGGCGCGGTTATCGTCCCGAACTTCGAGAACCTGGCGGAGTTCCTCAGCCAGAACGCGCTCGCCGGCAAGCCGCACGATGAAGCCGTGTCATCGCCCGAGTTGCGCCGCCTGTTCCACGACCGGCTCCACGGCTTCAACCAGACGCTTTCAGACGTCGAGGCGATCAGTACGTTCACGCTGGTGGCGCACCCATTCACCCAGGAGGCCGGCGAGCTGACGCCGACCATGAAGCTGCGCCGCCGCGTGGTGCAGGAGCACTACCAGGAACAGATCGAGGCGATGTACCGGGATTAAATCGAGCGGCGCGAAGTTCGAGCCCGCCGCACCGCCGTCGAAAGGTGGCCGCTACGGCGAGGTCATGAGCGGCCCGCTTCGCCGTCGTCTGCGTCGCTCTCGGTCGCGAGTATCGCGTGAATGGTGACCAGACGCCTGACGAGATAGGAACGCTTGCCCTTGGGCGTCACGACTTCGATTTCGTCCTCTTCCGCCTTTCCGATCAGAGAACGGCCCAGCGGCGATGAGAGTGAGATCCGGTTCTGCGCGCCGTCGACCTCCTCGGGCACGACGATCTCGAACTCGAGCTCGCCGCCCTCATCGAGGTCTTCAAGCATCACCCGGCTGCCCAGGCCAACCGTCTCGCGCGGAATCGAGTCGAGGTTGATCATGGTGAGTTCCGCGACTCGCGCCTCGAGGTTGGAAAGGCGGATGCGGAGAAACTCCTGCCTCTGCTTCGCCATCGCCCATTCCGCGTTCTCCGACAGGTCGCCGTGCGCGCGGGCGCGTTCGAGCTCCTTGGGCAAATCGACCGTGAGTTCGCGCTTGAGCGTTGCCATCTCTTTGCGCAGCCGCTTGATTACGGGTAGTTCAGCCATCGATACAGTCTTCCTGCATTCGCAAATATTCTAGCTCCTGGAGCGCCATCGCGCCGCCCCCTTCCGGCGCACGGCAGTCGCCCCCGCCGCTAGTCGGCGACGATCGACGTAAGGCTCCGGCCCACGCCCGTGATGCTCTGGATCCTCTGCACCACGAGTTCGCCGAGCGAAGTGACGTCGGCCGCCTCGGCGATCGCGATGATGTCGTGCGGTCCGGTGACCGCATGCGCGACCGACACGCCCTGCACTTGCCGCAGCTTGGATGCGACCTCGCGCGCCTTGCCGGGCGACGTGTCGATCAGGATGAATGCCTTGACGGCCATACGCGTCCCTCCTTCGGCCGAGCCGCGCGCACGTTCAAGCGCGCGATCCGCGCCGCACCGGCGCCCTAGCCGGGCGGCGGTATCGGATTCCCTTGCGCGTCGTATTTGTAAAATCCGCGGCCAACCTTGCGCCCAAGGTATCCCGCATCAACGTACTTCCTGAGCAGCGGACAGGGCCGATACTTGTCGTCGCCGAGCACGCGCTGCATCACTTCCATTATCGCGAGCGCGGTGTCGAGTCCGATCAAATCGGCCAGCTCCAGCGGCCCCATCGGCTGATTGGTCCCGAGCTTCATCGCCGTGTCGATGTCGGTGACGCCGCCCACGCCCTCATAAAGCGTGTAGATGGCTTCGTTGATCATCGGCAGCAGGACCCGGTTCACGATAAAGCCGGGGAAGTCCTGCGCGGTCATCGTGGTCTTGCCGAACTGCTCCGCAAGCGTCCTGGTCTGCTGATAGGTCTCATCGGATGTCGCCAGGCCGCGGATGATTTCGACCAGCCGCATCGCGGGCACCGGGTTCATGAAGTGCATTCCGATCACGCGGTCGGCGCGGCTGGTTCGCGCGCCCATTCGCGTGATCGAGATCGAGGAGGTGTTCGACGCGAAAATCACCTCCGGCGGGCAGACCCGATCGAGCTTCTGAAGCAGCGCGATTTTCGCATCCTCGTTTTCGACCACGGCCTCGATCACGAAATCCGCGCGGCGCAGATCCTCCAGGGCGGCCGAGGTCTGGATGCGGCCGAGCACGCGGTCGCGCTCCTCGGGCTTGAAGCGTCCGCGCTGGATCATGCGGTCCAGGTTGCGGCCGATCGCATCGAGTCCGCGCTTGCAGATATCGAGCGAGACATCATTCATGAGGACGCCGATCCCGGCCTGCGCCGCGACCTGCGCGATTCCCGCGCCCATCTGCCCCGCGCCCACCACACCGACCGTTCTGATACTCATCGCAGTCCTCTGTTCAGCCGCCTGGCGAGGTCAAAAAACCGCTCCGATCTCTCCTCATCGCCCGCGGCCGATTCGTCACTCGCGATGCGACCCGGGCGGATGTTCGCCGACCGTCCAGGTTCCCGCGCCCGTCCCGGACTTGGCGGCCAGCCTCACCCGCATCACGTCCTCGGGCGACTGACGCCCGGGCATCCCGAGATTCCTCATCAGGACGTTGGTCATGTTCGAGGTAAGCCGGTCGCGCAGCGTGGGACCGCGGTCGATCTCCGCGTCGAGCACAATCTCGACCTGCTCGCGCGCGAGGCCCTCGGCCACGAATATATCCACGAGATCCGCCAGGCCGACGTCGCCCCCCGCGCGCTCGACGATCGCAATCACCTTCGCGCAAGGCGCGCAAACCCGGCGAATCAGTCCCGCGCGATTGCCACAATACAGACAGCGCATCTATCGATTCGCATCACCTCGGGGCAAAGAGCGCCGGCGAAACCCTTCCCGCCGCCGCCGAAGCGGTCGCCACGTATTCAGCTCCAAAAAACACATGAAGCGGGCACTCGCTCGATGAACGGCGGCCACGCTTCAATCGTGACGTTACACTTGGCCGCCAACGACGGCAAGCCGGGCGGCGGGCAGGGTCGATCGGGGCGGGCGGGCCGAGTTGACAAAGGCGGACATGGCGGCTAGGCTTGGAAATTGAGAATCATTATCATTTAGGTACATGGCGCCAACCACAATCCCGTATTTCCTCTACTCGCTCGGAATCCTGTTCCGCGAAGGCCTCGAGGCGACCCTCGTCGTGATCGCGCTCGCCGCGGGCGCACGCCAGGCAGGCAGGGCCGATCGGGCCCGCGATATCTATGCCGGCGCGCTTGCCGCAGTTGCCGCGAGCATCGTGCTCGCATGGGCGGTTAACCACGTAATCGGCGATGACGCCAGCGACACGCTGGAGGGGGCGTTCCAGTTTCTCGCTGCCGGCACGCTTTTCTACGTAAGCTCCTGGCTCACCTCGAAGGGCCAGTCGCACCGCTGGAC
>DASPOF010000141.1:0-3928 GCA_035626155.1 Binataceae bacterium (SeqCode) | reverse complement strand
CGAGGAGCCCCTGGCGGGCTCGCGCGTCAGCCTCCGCGCGCGCCTGGCTCTCGAGGTCGGCGCGCACGCGCTTCTTCAACGCTTCGACGCTGGTGAAATCGTTGTCCTTGGCGAATTCGTCATCGAGTTCCGGCACTTCGCGCTGGAATATCTCCTTGACCGTGATGCGCCACTCGATCGATTTGCCCGCAAGGTCGGCCTGCGAGTAGTCGGCGCCGTAACTCTTCACCCCGCGCGCGAGCTTGCCCGTCTCGGCGCCGATCAGGACCTCCTCGAGTCCGTGGGCGAGCGATTCTCTGGAGACCCGGAGCATCCGATCCTCGGCCTTCAACGCCGTGACCGCCTTGTCGCCCTCGAACGCCTCGATCGATGCGAGCACGACGTCGCCCTCGCGCACGACGGTCCGATCCTCGATCTTCTTGAGCGTCGCCTGCCGCTCGCGCATGACCCCGATGGCCTCATCGACGTCCTTGTCGCCGACCTCGATTCGCGACTCGGGCACCTTGAGCCCCTCGTAGTCCTTCACCACCAGCTCGGGCTTCAAATCGAAGACCGCGCTGAACTTGAGCGACTTGGTGAGGTCGGTCTCCTCGGTGATGATCTCGGGGGCAACGATCGGCTTGAGCGCGTTCTCATCGAGCGCCTTCTCGGTGTACTCCTTGACGAGCTTCTGGATGACCTCGCCTCGGACCTGATCGCCGAACAGGCGCTCGAGCATGTTGCGCGGGGCCCGCCCGGGGCGAAACCCCTTGAGCATTACGCCGCGCCGAAGCTCGTTATAGGAATGGTCGAGCTCGCGCTTGATCTCGTCGGGCTCGACCTCGATGGTCACTTTGCGCCGAAGCGCCGATGGGGATTCAATGTTTACCTGCATGGCATCTCGATCCCTCAACATAAACATAGGCGCGCGGCGCTAATCAACTCATGCGGCGCGATCGAACCGGCGAGTCGGCGCTGGCGGACCGGATTGCGCGCTTCCCGGCGGCGCTCCCGATGCGCCCGTCGCGCGGCGCTGAGCGCCGCTCGCATTGCTGGACATCACTTTATGGAAAACCTAGACTGCGCCAGATAACCCGGGGTCCCAGGCGCCGCCTGGAGTCCTGCCGATCGAACATTAACGGAGTGACGGCTCGTTCCAATCCTAACGATGTCTGGAGATCGCACTGACGATGAGTGAAGCCAATATCGTACTGCCCGCGCTAAGCAGCGGGCAGGTCTTAATCCTCTGGTTAATCCTGGTTTCGGCCGTGGTCGGGCTCGGCTACGGCCTCCTGCTGGTCCGCACCGTGCTCGCGGCGCCGGCCGGCCCCAAGTCGATGACCGACGTGTCCGATGCGGTCGAGCAAGGCGCGATGGCCTACTTGAGGCGTCAGATCTCGACGATGATATTCTTCGTCGTCGCGATCTTCCTCGCGCTTTTCTTCATGTACCGCGGCGTTTACCACGATCTCCGGCTCTCGCTCGGGATCGCGGTCGCGTTCCTGATGGGGGTCAGCGCCTCGTACTTCGCGGGCTTCGTCGGGATGTGGCTTGCGGTCAAGGGCAACGTCCGCAGCGCGAACGCGGCGCTCACCAGCTTCAAGAGCGCGATGGAACTCGCGTTCAAGGCGGGCGGCGTCTCGGGGATGTTCACGGTCGGGTTGGGCCTGCTCGGCGCCACCATCATCTTCCTCGTCTACCAGCAGGATGCGATGAAGGTCCTGGTCGGGTTCGGGTTCGGCGGCTCGCTCGCGGCGCTTTTCATGCGCGTCGGCGGGGGAATTTACACCAAGGCCGCCGACGTGGGCGGCGATCTGGTCGGCAAGGTCGAGAAGGATCTTCCCGAGGATGATCCGCGCAACGCCGCGACGATTGCGGACAACGTCGGCGACAATGTCGGCGACTGCGCCGGAATGGCGGCCGACGTCTTCGAGTCCTACGAGGTTACCCTGGTCGCCGCGATCATCCTGGCCGCCTATGCGCTGAGCGAGAAGGATTTCGTCGCGGCCTACGGCCAGTACGCCGGCGCGTTCGCGATGCGGCTTATCATCTTCGCGCTGATTCTGCGCGCCGTCGGCGTGTTCTCATCGATCCTCGGGATTCTCGCCGTGCGCGTGCCGGCGGGATCGACGATGCGCGACCCGATGCGCCCGATCAATATGGGTTACATGACCTCCGCGGTCGCCTCGATCGCCGGCTTCTTCGTCGTGAACTACTTCTACCTCGATGACCCGCGCACCGGCGCAACCGACTGGCGATTTGCCTGCTGCGCGACGCTGGGAATCGTGCTGGCGGTCGTAACCCTCTGGCTCACCAACTACTTCACCCATCCCGACAAGGCTCCCGTTACCGAGACTTCGGTCTCCGCGCGCACCGGCCCGGCGACGTTGATCCTGTCGGGGATGGCCGAGGGGCTCGAGTCGTCGGTGTGGGCGCTGGTGATGATCGCGAGCGCGATAGTCGGCGCGATGCTGATATTCCACGAGTCGCTCGCGCTCCAGTTCTACGGCATCGCGCTCACCGGCCTCGGCCTGCTTACGACCACCGGGTTCATCCTCGCGATGGACACCTACGGGCCGATTACCGACAACGCCCACGGCATCTTCGAGATGAGCGGCGTGCACCAGGAGGAGGCGTCGCGGACGCTTTCCTGGATGGATGCGATCGGCAACACGACCAAGGCGCTCACCAAGGGGCTCGCGATCGCGACTGCGGTTCTGGCCGCGGTCTCGCTGTTCCGTTCATTCATCGATGAGGCCCACCTTGGCGCGCTCGGCGTGCAGATCAACATGCCCACCGTGTTCGTCGGCCTGATGATCGGGGGCGCGGTGCCGTTCCTGTTCAGCTCGTTTGCGATCAAGGCAGTCAGCCGCGCGGCCTTCCAGGTCGTCTTCGAGGTGCGCCGCCAGTTGCGCGAACACCCGGGAATCATGGAGGGCGCCGAGAAGCCGGATTACGGACGATGCGTCGATATCGTTACCGCATCCGCGCAGAAGGAGCTGCTCGGCCCCGGCATCCTCGCGATTTTCGCGCCGCTGCTGGTCGGGTTCGGCCTCGATGTGGGCGCGCTCGGCGGCTTCCTGGGCGGCGCGATTCTGTCGGGCCAGTTGATGGCGGTGTTCATGTCGAATGCGGGCGCCAACTGGGACAACGCCAAGAAGAAAATCGAGGACGGATTCCTCGGCGGCAAGGGCACCGACGTTCACAAGGCGGCTGTCGTCGGCGACACGGTCGGCGACCCGTTCAAGGACACGGCCGGTCCGGCGCTCAACCCGATGATTAAGGTGATGAACCTGGTCGCGATTCTGGCCGCGCCTTTCGCGACGGTGTCGCTAACGACCTTTTCGTGGACGCGCGTTTTCGTGGTCGTGCTCGCGATCGGGTTGCTCTCGCTCGCGGTCGCTTTCTCGAAGCGCGGCTCGATCGCCGAGGAGCAGGTGCAGTCGGGCGAGGCGAAGCAGGCCGCGTAGTCGAAGCGCTCGGCCCAGACGCGAAGGCGTCGCGCCGCGACATAACGAATTCGCGGCTACAGGCCAGGGGCGGCCTGAGAGCCGCCCCTGCCATCTGTGGAGGGTTGGATTTGCCTCAGCGCACGAGCCGGGCAAGCATCCTCTTCAGCTTTGGCGCCTTCTTCAACTCGTTCCGGAGCTTGGCTATGTGGTCCTCGCCGATAATCAGCGGCATGCGCTGGAAGCGGCCGCGATGGTCATAGGCGCAGAACCGGATTTCATATGACCCCTTCGTGATGCCCTCGGTGAATTTCAGCAGTTGGATCGCCGGGACATGGTAAGCCGTGGCGACCCGGACCTCCTCCTCGATGATCCCGGAGCCCCAGTGAAGCGAAAACGTTCGCGGCTCCGCTTGCGTCTTTTTGACCGCCATCGTAGCCTCCGGCCGATTTTGCGTTGCCGCGATTCTACCTCCTCTCCTACGATGGTCCCATGAGCAT
>DASPOF010000140.1:0-33375 GCA_035626155.1 Binataceae bacterium (SeqCode) | reverse complement strand
CACCGTCACGCGCCGGATCGTAAAGGACGGCGGCCGCTATTTTGGCCCCTTCGGCTCCGCCGAGGGCCTGCGCGAAACCATCGACGTCATCCGCAAGATTTTCCCGCTGCGCACCTGCTCGGATGCGGTTTTCAAGAATCGCAGCCGCCCGTGCATCGAATATCAGATCAAGCGATGCCTGGGACCGTGCTGCCTGCCGGTCGATCGCGAGGAATACGAGAAACACCTGCGCGCGGCCCAGATGCTGCTCGAAGGAAAGAACCTGGAGCTGGTGCGCGAGTTGCGCGAACAGATGAACGAGCACGCCTCGCGCCTTGAGTTCGAGCACGCGGCGAAAATCCGCGACCGGCTGCGCGCGATCGAAAAGACCGTCGAACGCCAGACCGTGCTCCACCATTGGGGCATCGACCAGGACGTCTTCGGGCTGTATCGCGAGGGCGGCTACATCGAGGCGATCGTGCTCATCGTGCGCGCCGGCAAGCTGACCAGCACGCAGAGCTGGAGCTTCCAGGATCTCGAGTTCCCCGACGAGGATGTCCTTGGCGAGTTGCTCGTGCAGTATTACCAGGGCGCCCGCAACATCCCCGATGAAGTCATCATGCCCGTCGACCTCGAGGACGCCCCGGTGCGCGCGGAGCTGCTCTCAGAGCGGCGCGGAAAGAAGGTGGAGTTCCTGGTGCCGCAACGCGGCGAGAAGCTCCGGCTGCTCGAAATGGCGATGGAGAATGCGCGCCAAAGCTTCAGCGCGCGGCGCGACAACGAGAAGACCCGCGAGCGGATGCTCGAGGAACTGCGCGCGAAGCTTCATCTGCGCAACTCGCCCAAGCGGATCGAATGCTACGACATCTCGAACCTGCAAGGTTCGATGGTGGTCGGTGCGCAGGTCACGTTCGACGAGGGCGAGCCGCGCAAGGACCTCTACCGCCGCTACCGCATCCGCAGTTTCCGGGGACAGGATGACTTCGCAAGCCTCTACGAGGTGCTGAGCCGCAGGATCGATCGCGCCAAACGCGAGAACGAGTATCCGGACCTGTGGGTAATCGATGGGGGCAAGGGGCAGCTCAACGTCGCCCTCGCAGTGTTGAAGGAGAACGATCTTATCGATCAGATCGATTGCGTCGCGCTGGCCAAGCAGCACGTGCTGAACGATCGGCGCCAGAAGGAAGTGGCGAAATCCGAGGAGCGCGTGTTCCTGCCCAACCGCAAGGACGCGATCGTCCTGGCGAAGAATTCGACCGCGTTCTTCTTGCTCGTAAGGATTCGTGACGAGGCGCACCGTTTCGCGATCACGTACAACCGCGAGCTTCGCCGCCGCGCGCGCTTGCGTTCGATCCTCGATGACATCGAGGGGATCGGTCCCGTGCGCCGCCGCGCGCTGCTGCGCCATTTCGGGAGCCTCAAGCGGATTCGCGAGGCCTCTGTGGAGGAGATCGCAGCAGTAAACGGCCTCAATCGCGACCTGGCCGCGGAAGTCCGCCGCCATCTCGATGCGATGTCCGCGCTGCTGGACAACGAAGAACGCGACGCCGAGACCGCTCCGCCGGCCGAGCCACAGGATTCCGCGATCCGCCCCGACTGACGGGGCATCCGGCTGGAAGACCGCGCGGCTTCGGGCGCATAATCGGCCAGGCCGGCGCTTAAGCAGGATTTTGAGAACGGCGCTGTAATCGCGCTTCGACTGCGTCGCGGCTGGGCGCCGAAGAAAAAGGGGGGTCACGCCATCGTCGCGGCACCCATTGCAGGGGCGGCGGGCCACCGCGCAGGCGGGGTAAACCCGCCGGGCGCGATGCGAGGGGCTCAAGCCTTGCCCGCCCGGCGCTGGTTCGAGCGAATTGCGCCGATTTACCTGGTCGCGATCGCGATTGCGCTCGGAGACGGGCTGGGCAACTTCCGAATCTTCGTTGCCCCGTGGCTGGTAGCGGCGCTCTCAGCAGCCGCGCTGATCGCATTCCTCGCTTCGCTCCGATCGTTGGGGACCGCGATTGCGCTCGTGGCGATCGCGGCCGCAGCGACTGTCCCGGTCCGAAATCTTCTCGATCCGGCATACAACGCGCCTAAACTGCGCGCGTTCGCCGACGGCGCCAGAATCACGATCGAGGGCACCGTCATCCGCGAGCCCGAGGACCTGCCCGAGCGCACGCGCCTGTACGTCAGCGTGAATCGGGCTGGGGCCGCTGGCGCTCCGCTCGCGCCATCATCGGGGACGGTTCGCGTCGCGGTTCTCGACCCGGCGGCGTTTCGCGTCGGCGATGAGTTGCGCGTTACCGCCAGGATTCGTTTCCCGCGCAACGACGGCAATCCGGGCGAGTTCGATTACGAGGGTTTCATGGCGCGCCAGGGAATCGCTGCTACGATGACCGCGCCCGAGGGCTCGATCGGCACGCCGGGCCTTGTGCGGCTGGGCCATCGTGCGCGATTTCCGGCGAGCGCGATCGAGGCGATTCGGCTGCGGATCGGCGAATTCATCGATAAGAACCTTCCTTTCCCCGAGCGCGCCGAGATGCGCGCGCTGGTAATCGGGGACCGCGGCGAAATTGAGGACGATCTTCGCAACACGTTCGCGCGCACTGGGATGGCGCATCTGCTGGTCATCTCGGGATTGCATCTGAGCTTCGTCGCCGCGGCGGCATTCGCCCTGGTGCGGCTCCTGATGATGCTTTCGCCGGGCCTTTCTGCGCGCGGCTACGCGAACAAGATTGCCGCGCTGGCCGCGTCGATCGCGGTGTGCGGGTACGCGGCGATCGCGGGGAATCACGTTTCAACCTCGCGCGCGCTGGTGATGGTGCTTGCGTACATGTGCGCGGTGATGATCGACCGGGCGCGCGAGGCGCTCGCGAGCCTCGCGCTGGCCGCGATCGTGATCTGCCTCGCGCTGCCCGGCTCGACCGCGGACATCGGCTTCCAGCTTTCATTCGCGTCGGTAACCGCGATCGTGCTCGGGATGCGCCGGTTTGCGGCCTGGTTCGATCGCGCGAGCCGCCGAGGCCGTCTTCGAGGCGAGGGCCGCTCGCGCGCGTGGAAGAACGCGGAGGGGATATTCGGCTACTTTGGGGTCTCGTTCTGGGCTCTCCTCGGGACGTCGCCGCTGACCGCGTATCACTTCAACCAATTTTCCACGGTGGGCGTCGCCGCGAACGCGGTCGTCGTGCCGATCATGGGCTTCAGCGCGACGGTGACGGGTCTCGCCGCATCGGCGTTGAGTTTCGTGTGGGCCGCGCCCGCGCGCGCGCTGCTGCATGTCGCGGGACTGCTGCTCGGTATGAGCAACTGGCTTGCAGGATGGTTCATCGAATGGCCCGGGGCGTGGTACCACGCATTCACGCCGACGATGATCGAACTTTCGATTGCTTACGGCCTGCTCCTTCTTTGGCTGACTGCGCCGCTTCCGCCCACACCGAAGCCCCGGACGAGCGGGGCGGTGGAAGGAGCCGAGAAGCCCTCGGAGATCTCCTCGCAAGGATGGCGCCGGCTCGGGGCGCGGGGCGCGTTGGCGATCGCGCTCGCGGTCGCACTGGGAGCCGACGCGGCGTGGTGGGTTCGCGACCGGTGCTTGAATCCCGATTTGCGCGTCACCTTCCTTTCGGTGGGGGAGGGCGATGCGGCGGTGGTGCGATTTCCGGGCTCTCGCGTGATGTTGATCGACGCGGGCGGCGCGTATCCGGGCTACGACTACGGCGAGCGGGCGGTCGCTCCGTACCTGTGGTCGCGCAAGATCATGACCGTCGATTACCTGGTGCTGAGCCATCCCGACCTCGACCATTTCGGCGGCTTCGCGTACATCGCCGAGAATTTTTCTCCGCGGGAGTTCTGGGCGGTGCGGACGCCAAGCGCGGATGTCAGGTACGCGGCGCTGCTGGCGACGCTGAGCCGCGAGCGCGTGCGCACGAAGCTGGTCGATGACTCGATGCCAGACGCCGCAATCGGCGGCGTCTCCATCGCCGCGCTCAATCCCGACAGCGGCAACGCAGTGACGCGGAACAACAGTTCGATGGTGCTGCGGCTGGGGTTCGGTGCGATGTCGCTGCTGTTTACCGGCGATATCGAAATGCCGGCCGAGCAGACGATGCTCGCGCGCGGCGCGGACCTTCATGCCGTCGTGCTCAAGGCGCCGCATCATGGCAGCGCGACTTCATCGAGCGCGGATTTCGTCGAGGCGGTTCGGCCCGCGGTCGCGGTGATCTCGGATGGATACCTGAACCGGTTCCATTTCCCGTCGCAGGGCGTGGTCGAGCGGTATCGCGATTCGGGCGCGCTCGTCTTGCGGACCGACGCCGACGGCGCGGTCACAGCGGATGTGAGCCGCGAGGGCGCGACGGTCCGCAGTCATAGCGGAAAGGAGGTGCGAATCGGATCGCGAACGGAGAGAGGCGGGCGCTGAAACGCTCTGCCGCCGGTTCGAGCGGAACCTCGCCCTTTCGTGGAGCGTTTTCGATCGCGTGTGGTATATCAAACGCGCCGAGGGCGAGCGGTCTCTTCGCGCAACATCGGCCGGGAGGGAACGATGATCGAGGAAGCAGTCGAGATTCGCACGGCTGACGGGACGGCCGATGGGTTTCTTTACCGGCCCGAAGGCTCGCGCCGCCTGCCCGGCGTCATCCATTTGACCGATATCGGAGGCATTCGCCCGGCGCAGCAGGATATGGCGCGGCGGCTTGCCGACAAGGGATACGCCGTGCTGTTGCCCAACGTTTTCTATCGAACCGGACGGCCGCCGATGTTCGACTTCACGCCGGCCATGGGGGACGAGCGAACGATGAAGCGGTTCGCCGAGCTGGCAGGCCCGCTGACACCGGAGGCGATGGAGCGCGACGGCGCGGCGTACGTCGATTTCCTGGGGGCGCATCCCGCGGCGAACGGGGGCGTGATGGGCGTCGTCGGCTACTGCTTCACGGGCAGCATGGCGGTGCGCACGGCGGCGGTGCGGCCGGCAAAAATCGCCGCGGCGGCGTCATTCCACGGCGGCGGCCTGTTCACCGATTCGCCTGCAAGCCCGCATCTGGTTCTGCCGCGGGTCAAGGCGGCTCTGTACTTCGGTCATGCGATCGAGGACCGGAGCATGCCGGCGGAGGCGATCGAAAAACTCGATCGCGCGCTCGATGCGTGGGGCGGCAAGTACGAAAGCGAGATCTATGAGGGCGCCTATCACGGCTGGACCGTGCCGCAGACTCCGGCCTATAACCCGAAGCAGGCCGATCGCGCCTTCCAGAAACTGACCGATTTGCTCGCCCGGAAATTGGGGTAGCCGCGCGAACTGGCGGCCTCGCCCCCGGCCTACGCGCGGTTGACGAAATCGGACGGCTGTGGGAGAGTACGCGCAAACAGGAAGGACGACATTCCGGCAGTTCCGGGGTTTAGTCGCTCTTATTTGAATCTCGTCGATCCGGAGGGAAAATTTATGCCTGAGCAGGCGCAAGCAGCTGACACGGGACCGCGACCGATCGTCCCATATCTCAAGCTCGGTCCCCAGCCCTATCTCGAAGGAACCAAGTGCGCCGCATGCGGGGCGCTATATTTGGATCCGAAGCGAGCCGCGTGCTCGAAGTGCGGCGCGAGTGAAAAATTCGAGAAGGTCAAGTTGTCCAACAAGGGCAAGGTGTGGGTCTTTTCGGTGGTTCACCAGTCGTTTCCGGGAATCAAGACGCCGTACACCTCGGTGATCGTGGATTTGCCCGAAGGCATCAGCGTCCGCGGCACGTTGGTGGACGTGGATCCCGAGTCGCTCCAGAAGAATCCCAAAGCGGCGTTTGATCTGCCGGTTGAATTGGTGACCAGCGTGGTCGCGAAGGATCGCGAGGGTCATGACGTGGTGGCCTTTCAGTACCGGCCGAGCAAGAATTAAAGGCGCGGAGTGCTAGCGCCACAAAATTAAGGCGACGGACTCTGCCGCGCGCAGCGCCGCCAGGAGGATCTGATATGCGAAACGTTTATGTTCTTGGTACCGGGATGATCAAGTTCGGGCGTTTTCCTGAGAAAACCGTTCCGATTCTCGGCGCCGACGCGATTCTGCTTGCCCTCAAGGATGCGGGAATCAGAATCCAGGACATCGAGATGATGGCGTGCGGGAATCTCCAGCAGAGCAGCGGCATGGTCGGCCAGAGAATTTTGCAACAGGTCGGCCAGACCGGAATCCCCGTAGTCAACGTCTCCAACGCCTGTGCAACCGGCTCGACGGCCTTCCGCGAGGCGTACATGTCGGTCGCTTCGGGAATGTTTGACGTAACCCTGGCGGTCGGCGTCGAGCAGATGGGCAAGGCCGGGTTGCTTGGCGGCGCCGGAGGGCCCGGCATGGATCCGGCCTACATCACCGAGGCCAGGCTCGGCTCGGGTACGATGCCCGCGGTGTTTGGCAAGGCCGGCATCGAGCATATGCGCAAGTACGGCACCACGATGGAGCACTTCGCCAAGATCTCGGTGAAGTCCCATAAGCATGCGACGAAGAATCCGTTCTCGCAGTACCGCAATGAGGTATCGCTCGAGGACGTGATGAACGCCCGCATGATCGCGTACCCGAACACGCTCTATATGTGCTGCCCGACCGGCGACGGCGCGGCGGCTGCGGTCCTGGTTTCCGAGGAGAAGCTGAAACAGCTCGCGGGCGGCCGCAAGCGTCCGCGCATCGCCGCTTCCGTGCTCACCTCGGATCCGTGGACCGATCGCGACCTCACGCTCCAGGATGTGAGCACGCTCACCAAGCGCGCCGCGAAGATTGCCTATGAGAAGGCGGGTATCGGCCCCAAGGATATCGCCCTGACCGAGCTCCATGACTGCTTCGCAACGGCCGAGCTGGTTCACTACGAGAACCTCTTCCTGTGCGGCGAAGGCGAGGCAGGGAAGTTCATCGACGAGGGCGGCGGCAAGCATCCCGACCTCGGCGGCAAGGCCCCGGTCAACGTATCGGGCGGCCTCCTCTCCAAGGGGCATCCGCTCGGCGCAACCGGCGTCGCGAACATCTGCGAGGTCGTGTGGCATCTCACTCAGGATGAGCGTTGCAAGGATCGGCAGGTGCCCAACGCGAAGGCAGGCCAGGCCCACGTGATCGGGCTCGGGTCGGCCTGTACGATAAATGTCCTGACGATTTAGCCGGGAATCTGACCTCCTGAACGGCCGAAGAAGGGCCGCCTGAAGAGGCGGCCCTTTTTCTTTCGAGAAGCGCTGGCTAAATTTGAAAGTACTATGGCGGAGTCATCGCAATCACAGGTCGATCTCTCAACTGCCGAGCGTCTCGGCTACCGCGCCGATGCGCGCCTGCTCATGATCAACGCCGACGACTTCGGGATGTGCCACGACCAGAACGAGGGCGTGATCAGAGGCCTGACCGAGGGCGTGTTCACCTCATCGACTATCCTGGTGACCTGCCCGTGGTTCGAGGAGGCCGCCGCGTTCGGCCGCTCCAATCCCGGAGCCGACCTCGGGGTGCATCTGACGTTGACCTCCGAGTGGGAGAACTACAAATGGGGGCCGGTGCTCGGTCCCAAGGCGGTGCCGTCGCTGGTGGACGCGCGAGGATACCTGTGGCGCGACGTTCCGGAGGTGTTCGCCAATGACCGTCTCGATGAGGCCGAGGCGGAATTGCGCGCGCAGATCGAAAAGGCGCTCGCGGCGGGAATCGATGTGACTCACATCGACTGCCACATGGGTCCGCTTCAACTGCGCGCCGATTATCACGAGCTGTACTGGCGGCTTGCGCGCGATTACCGGCTGCCGCTGCGAATCACGCCGCGCGTCATGATGCGCCAGATGGAATTTGGCGCGATCCTGAGCGGTCTCGACCGCGACGGCATCCTGTACCCCGACGGTTTCCACGTGGGCGGAGCGCCAAACCCCGAGACGACCGACGGGTACTGGACGCAAGTGATACGCGGTCTGCCCCCGGGCATCTCCGAAATTTATTGTCATCCGGCGGTAGCGCGCGAGGAGCTGATGAGCTGCACGCGCGACGGCCGCCAACGCGAGGCTGACTTGCGATTTTTCACCTCCGACAAGGCGCGCCGGCTGCTTGCCGAAAACGGCATCCAGCGCATCGGTTACCGCGAGCTTCGCGACGCGATGCGCAACGGCACGGCACGCGCGTGACCGCCGGCTTGCGAGTGCAATCTTGGAACTGACACGTCTCAGGGGCTTCAGGGACCTTATCGGCGCCGATGCGCGCGCGATGAGCCTCGTCGAGGAGCGGGCGCGGACGCTCGCCGCCCGTTACGGGTTCAGCGAAATCCGCGTCCCGTTGCTCGAGCGCGGCGATCTCTACCGGCGCACGAGCGGCGAGACTTCGGACATCGTCGAAAAGCAAATGTACGTCTTTCAGGACAGCGACGAGGCGCGCACCACGGTGGCGCTTCGGCCGGAGGGCACCCCCGGGGTCGTGCGCGCGTACATCGAGGCCGGCCTGGACCGCAGCGATCCCGAGCAGCGCTTCTTCTACACCGGTCCGGTCTTCAGGCGCGACCGCCCGCAAAAGGGGCGCTACCGCCAGCACTTCCAATTCGGCGTCGAGGTGTTCGGGCGCGCGGATCCGGGGTGCGATGCGGAACTGCTGATAATGATCGACGATCTCCGCCGCGACCTCGGGCTTACTCTTAGTTTTGAGATCAACTCGATCGGATGCCCGCGATGCCGGCCGGCGTACCGCGCGGCTTTGCTGGAGTTCGGCCACGCGCATCTCGATGAACTGTGCGAGGACTGCCACCGCCGTCTCGACCGCAATCCGCTCCGGCTGCTCGACTGCAAGGTGGACGTGGAGGTTGCCGAGTCGGCCCCGCGCAGCATCGATTTCCTCTGCGAGGAGTGCCGCAAGCACTTCGCGACCGTCCAGGAACTGCTCGGCGCCGCGGGCATCGCGTATCGGGTAAATCCGCGCCTGGTGCGCGGGCTCGATTACTATACGCGGACGACGTTCGAGGTGATGGCGCCGGGGCTGGGCGCGCAGAGCACTGTGGTCGGGGGCGGACGCTATGATGGCCTGGTCGAGGCGATGGGCGGCGCGCCGGTGCCGGGAATTGGATTCGGAATCGGCGTCGATCGGATGGCGCTGGCTCTGGAAGCGGCCAATCGCATGCCGGGCTGGGCGCCCGATGCGGCGGTGATCGCGCTGGGCGATGCGGCGATACGCCACTCGGCGGTGCTCGCGCGCAATCTTCGCGGCTCAGGGCTGCGTGTCGAGGTCCTTTCGCCCGAGCGCAAGCTCAAGGCGCTGCTCGGGCGCGCGGCCAGGATCGGAGCGCGTTTTGCCGTGATAGTTGGCGATCACGAGCTTGCCCATGGCGTGGTGCAGGTTCGCGACCTTCTCAAGAGCGAGCAGCGCGAAGTGCCCGAAGACCAGGCGGCGTCCACGATCGCCGCCGGCCGGGAGACCTGACTATTTCTTGCGCATACAGGCGCAGGTATTCTTCGAAAGTACGGCTGATGGAAAAAAGTTCAACCTATACTCCGATTGCGCCGTGGCAGCGCACTGACTACTGCGGAGCGCTGCGCTCCACCGACGCGGGGCGCGACGTCGCTCTGCTCGGATGGGTGCAGACCCGGCGCGACCACGGACGCCTCATCTTCATCGACCTGCGCGATCGCGAAGGAATCATCCAGCTCGTCTTCAATCCCGAGCGCAACGCCGCGGCCCACGAAGCGGCCGGGCTGGCGCGCGCCGAATTCTTCGCCGCGGTGCGCGGCAAGGTCGTCCGTCGCTCCGAGGGCACCGTCAATGCGGAGCTGCCCACAGGCGAGATCGAGGTGATGGTCAGTGACTTCGAGGTCCTGAACCCATCGCCGCCGCCGCCGTTCCCGATCGCAGATGGCGAGGAGACCGCCGAGGAGATCCGCCTCAAGTACCGCTACCTCGATCTCCGCCGCCCCACGATGCAGCGCAACTTGCGCTGGCGCCATCTCGCCCTGAAGGCCGTGCGCGATTACCTCGACGAGCAGGGCTTTATCGAAGTCGAAACGCCGATTCTGTGGAAATCGACCCCCGAGGGCGCGCGCGACTACCTGGTGCCGAGCCGGGTCAATCCCGGCAAGTTCTATGCGCTGCCGCAGTCGCCGCAACTGCTCAAGCAGCTACTGATGGTCGGCGGACTCGACCGCTACTACCAGATCGCGCGATGCTTCCGCGACGAGGATTTGCGCGCGAACCGCCAGCCCGAGTTCAGCCAGATCGACCTCGAGATGACCTGCCCCCGGCCTGACGACGTGATGGCGGTTGCCGAGGGGATGGTCGCCGCGGCGTTTCGGCGCGTGCTCGGCGTCGATATCAAGCCGCCGTTGCCGCATATGACATACGCCGAGGCGATGGATCGGTTCGGGAGCGACAAGCCCGACATGCGCTTCGGACTCGAACTGAGAAATCTGACCCCGGCCTTCGCGGGCACCGGATTCAAGGTCTTCGCCGACGTCATCGCACGCGCGGGCGTGGTCTATGGAATCAGCCTGCCCGGCGGGTATCAGCTCGCGCGCCGCGAGCTTGATGAGATGGGCGAGGCGATCCGCTCGCGCTACGGGATGGGTCTGGCGTGGGCGAAGGCCGCCGATGGCGCATGGCAGGGGCCGATTGCGCGCCATGTCGGGGATGCCGAGCGCGCACAAGCGGCGCAAATCGCGGGGCTTGAAGCCGGCGGCACGCTGCTGATGGTCGCGGGCGAGGCCGACAAGGTGCGGCCGGTCCTGGGCGACCTGCGCCTGGAGCTGGGTGCGAAATTCGGCC
The DNA here is from genome assembly GCA_035626155.1 of Binataceae bacterium (SeqCode). GTDB lineage: Bacteria > Desulfobacterota > Binatia > Binatales > Binataceae > DASPOF01. The sequence goes on along the minus strand of DASPOF010000140.1, from coordinate 22,688 downwards.
TTGCTGATGGCGGCCAGTTCAAATTCCTTTGGGTCGTGGATTTTCCGCTATTCGAGTGGAACCCGGATGAGAAACGGCTCGAAGCGGTCAATCATCCGTTTACCTCGCCGCGTCCCGAGGACTTACACCTTCTCGATTCGGAGCCGCTCAAGGCGCGCGCGCTCGCCTACGACATGGTGGTCAATGGCCAGGAACTCGGAGGGGGGTCGATACGTATCCCCGACCGCGAGCTTCAGCTAAAAGTATTAGGGTTGCTGGGCTTTAACCGCGAGGACGCGATGGATCGCTTCGGATTCCTGGTCGACGCGCTCGGTTACGGCGCGCCGCCGCACGGCGGATGCGCATTCGGCGTCGATCGGCTGTGCATGATCCTGTGCGGAAGCGACTCGCTGCGCGACGTGATCGCATTCCCCAAGACGCAGAAGGCGGTGGACCCGATGAGCGGCGCGCCGTCGGAAGTCAGCCCGCGCCAGCTTAGGGAATTGTTCATCAGGGTGACGTCATGACGATACGGATTGGCGCTCTCGCGATGCTCTGCTGCGCGCTGCTCGGGCTCGCTGGCTGCGGATTGATCGCGGCCCAGACCTATGACGGCGCAAAAGAGGCGTACAACGATCTGCGCCCCAAGGACATCACCACCAAGTCGGTCCGTTCGATCAAAACCGTTACGGTCAGCCGGATCGCCGTGATGCCCCTGGCCGATGATCCGCAGGGCAGCGATCCGCTGGCGCCGGGGGCGTCCGACGCGGTCAGCGCGGAACTGTACAGTCAGGCCGCGCTCGCGGGCAGTTGGGAAGTCGTGCCCCAGGATGACGTGGTGCAGGCGATGCAGAAGCTGCCGCCGAACAGCGTCAAGGACCTCGATGAGAACGCCGCCAAGGTCGGCCGGCTGGTTTCGGCCGATGGGGTGCTTTATGGATCGGTCGAGCGCTACCAGGAGCGCGTCGGCCTCGATTACGCCGCGGCAAGCCCCGCCTCGGTCACATTTAAGCTCCAGTTCCTGGACATGAAGTCGGGCCAGGTCGTGTGGCATGCGGACTTCGCGAAATCGCAGAAGGCGCTGTCACAAAACATTTTCAACCTGGTGAACTTCGTACAGAACCAGGGCCGATGGGTGCGCGCGCACGAAATCGCAATGGAAGGCGTCAAGGAAGCGATCGCCGACCTGCACGGCAATCTGAACCTCCAGCCCAACATAAAGCACTTCGAGACTGGCACCTACGGCGAACTCAGGTCGGGCCGTCAGCGCTACGATCGGCAGGGTCCGACCGGCCTGTACGGCCAGGAATAACACCCAAATTTCCTCCCCCATTTTTTGATATGGGGGAGGATTGAGGTGGGGGTGCCTGCTCTAGACCGCGCGCAGAGCCTCTCTCGCAGGAATCCCAATTGGTCGCGCGGGCGCGGACGCCTGCGCATCGACGGCGGGCACGGCGGCCCGCTCTGCTATTTCTTTTCCAAGCGTTCAGCCACCGCGGTTGGCGCATTCCACGACGGCGCGTTCCTCCCTCTTTCCCTGCGCCCGCAATCAGCCGCGAGCGCACACCCGGCGCACGCATCGCTCTTCTCTTTTCCCTTCCCCCGCAATCAGTTGCGGGGGAAGGCTAGGAAGGGGGTCCTTATTCTCCGGGCTTTCCAGCGCCGTCGCCGCGTGGGCCAATTATTCCCACGGCGAGTGGGGCTTGATCCGGAGCACCTGCGCGACCGCAGGATGAGCGACATTGCCGTCGTAAGTGTTGAGACCGTGGCGGATGGCCATGTTCCGGCGGCCCGCCTCGAGCAGTCCGCGGTCCGCGATTTCCAGCGCGTAGGTCAGCGTGGAGTTGGTGAGCGCGTAGGTGGATGTGTGCGGCACCATCGCCGGCATATTCGTGACGCAGTAATGGACCACGCCGTTGCGGACGAACGTCGGCTTGGCGTGCGTCGTCGGCTGCGAGGTTTCCGCAACTCCGCCCTGGTCGATTGAGAGGTCCACGATCGCAGCGCCCGGCTTCATCTTCGAGACCAGCCGCGCGGAGATGAGCCGCGGCGTTCGCGCGCCAGGGACGAGCACCGATCCGATCACGAGATCGGCCTGGCGGACCTCCTCCTCGACGGTCGCGCGGTTGGACATCACGGTTGTCACTCCGCTCAGAAGATCGCTTAAGTAGCGCAGGCGCGACGGGTTCACATCCAGAATCGTAACCTGTGCGCCGATGCCCGCGGCGACCCGGCAAGCGTTGAACCCTGCGATTCCGCCGCCGAGCACGGCCACTTTGCCCGGCCGCACGCCGGGCGCACCGCTCAGCAGTACGCCGCGTCCTCCGCTTCGCGCTTGGAGGCACCACGATCCCGCCTGAATCGCCAGCCGGCCCGCAACTTCGCTCATCGGCGCGAGCAGCGGCAGGCTTCCGTCTTCGAGTTGCACCGTCTCATAGCCGAGCGCGCTCACGCGCCGGCGCAGCAGCTCGCGGGCCAATCGCAGGTCGGATGCGAGATGCAGATAGGTGAAAAGAATCAGTCCCGGCCGCATCAGCGCGTACTCGGGCGGCTGCGGCTCCTTGACCTTGAGCACCATGTCCGCGCGCGTCCACACCGCCTCGGGCGCCTTCACAATCGCGGCGCCCGCCTCGCGATAGTCGCGATCGGCAAAGCCGCTGCCCGCTCCCGCGCCGCTTTGGACGATCGCGCGATGGCCGTGGATGCGCAACGCGGCGGCGCCCGCAGGCGTGAGCGATACGCGCCGCTCGTCAGGTTTGGTCTCGGTGGGAACTCCGATGATCATCGGGATGCGTCCTCCGCTTGAAAGATCATTACCGGCGCATCGCGCCGGTGTCATCATGGAGCAGGATAGTCAAGAGCATGCGCGCCGCGCGCACGCGAGTTGTGAGGCCGTCGGGAACTTGACAAGACTATTTGCGCCGCGCTTGATGTTCGGTTGTGCGCTCGCGCCGATGGGGCGGCGCGGGCCGCGATGTTCGAGATTTGTGGAGGAGTCATGGAAGTCCCGGAGGGTCTGAAGTACTCAAAGGAACACGAGTGGGTGGCGACCGACGACTCGGTCGCCACGATCGGAATTACCGATCACGCGCAGGACCAGTTGGGCGAGATCGTTTATATCGAGCTGCCCGCGGTCGGCGACAAAATCAGCAAGGACGATCCGTTCGGAGTGGTGGAGTCCGTCAAGGCGGTCTCCGACATCTATGCTCCCGTCAGCGGAGTGGTGATCGAGATCAATGAGGACCTGCCCGAGACCCCCGAAGTCGTGAACGAGGATCCTTATGGCGACGGCTGGCTCATCAAGGTGAAGATGAACGACCCGGCCGATCTCGAGGACCTGATGGACCACGAGGGGTACGCCGAAATGGTCGCCCAGGAGAAGGAATAACGCCGCACCGTTCCCGTATTCCAAACCGCACAGGCGCCGCGACCTTCGGCTGGAAGGCTCGCGAGCAATCTCCATCGAAGTCGGGGCGGCAGGCCGAAGCGCCGCTAGCCGCGCGGCTCGGCTGTGCCCGTCTCCGATGTGGCGGCCTTGGCAACCGAGATTCTGAGAGCCGCGACGTCTGGCGGCGGGGTGATGAAGACCAGCAGGAAGGGAGCCGAACGCGACGGCTCCATCAGAAAACTCTTTTGCGGGTCCAGCCGCTCGAGAAACTCGATCTCGCGCGGCGTCATCTCGCCGATCATCCGCGCTGAGAGGTTGTTGCCGCACCAGGCGGTCTGGCTCGAGAGTTGCCGTTGCGTGCCGTCGAGCAAATCTACCGCGATCAGGATCGCATGCAGCGCGGAGGTGCCGACGTTTTCCGCGGTGCCGCTCACGACCAGCGCCGTCTGCCCGCCCTTGATCCGCTGGTAACCGGCGTGCACGTCGTGCAGGGCGACCAGCATCGCGGGCACTATCGGCCGCTCGAAGCGTTCGCCGAAGCCGGGTATCTGACCGAACAATCGCGCGCTCATCACCGGCTCACCGCATATCGCGAGGCTTACCAGGCCAAAGCCGATCGCGATCAGAAAGAACACGCCGAGGAACCAGCTCGACGAGCGAGCGCTGCCGTGCGGAACGATGAAGGCGTCCTCGTCAGAAATGTACGGCCGCTCGGCGCCCACCGATCGAGCGGCGGCCGGCGCGAAACGGGGCGCGGCGGGCTGAGGCTCGGGCGCGCGTGGCGGCTGCATGGGCGGCAACGCCGGCGCGGTCGGCGGCTCGGGGGCAACCTCGAAGCCGGGCGGCGTATCACCCACCTCCCACTTCTCCTCCTCGGCGGGCGCCTCCGGCTCGTCCTCCAGGGACTGCTCGGATTCGCTGAAATCGAAGGCAAGATTATCGCGAGAATCGGCTGGGCTCGGTTCGCGGCGGAAGGGCCGTTCGAGCGGGTCGTCCTGCCTCGCGTCCGCCGCAGGAGCGGTTGCGCCCGGCGCGGGAGGCGGAGCGCTCTTTTCCGGTTCGGGCTCGGCGGGAATCGCGGCTTGCACAGCGCGGGCCGGCGCGGCGACGGGCCCCTGAACGGGCTTGGCCGGCGGCTGATTCTTCGCGGCGGGACGGGGCCGCACCGCGGCGAGCTTTCTCGCTTTCGCCGGCCCCGGATCGGCCGAGAACACGTGACCGCATCGCGAGCACTTGAACGTGGGAGTCTCGTCAGGGAGCACCCGCTCGTCGATTCGGTAACGGGTATTACAACTCGTGCACTGAATCTCGATCATCGCCACCCCTCCTCCGTACCCCGGAAAAAACTTAGCACACGCAACGAGGCGCCGCACGCAAGCCCGTCCGCGCGGCGTGACCGACGGTGACCGGCTTGCGTATCGCGCTGCTGACACGGCGGTTCGACCCGTCGGGAGGGGGCACCGAGCGCGACCTGATGGTCACCGCAGCGTGTCTTCGTGAGGCGGGTCACGAAATCACGATTTACGCGGATGAAGTCCGCGGCTCGTCGCCGGGCCTGACGGTGCGCCGAATCGGCGGGCCGCGATTGGGGAGGGCGCTCGGGCTTATCCGGTTCGGACTGGGCGCAGCCGCGGCGGCGCGGCGAGATGGGGCGAATCTGGTCGTGAGCTTCGCGCGCGCTGCGGATGCCGACGTGCTGCGCTCGGGCGGCGGCGCGCACGCAAGCTACGTGCGGGCGGCCCGGCGATGGCGCGGCGCGGCAGGTGCGGCTGCGATGCGGATTTCCCCGTACCATCGCGCGCAGATTTTCATCGAACGCCGCGCGTTCGCATCGCGGCGGCTCAAGAAAGTGATCGCGGTTTCGAATTTCGTGCGCGACGACCTCGTGCGTGAATTCCGGCTGGCGCCCGGGATCGCAGTGACGCTTTACAACGGTGTCGATCTCGATCGATTCCGGCCCGCGCGCGACTTGCGCATCCGCGATGAGGTTCGCGACCGCCTCGGGATCCCTCGCTCCGCGATGCTGGTGATTTTCGTGGGCAATGGCTTTGCGCGAAAGGGCCTCGGCTATCTTATCGATGCGTGGCCGGCGCTTGGCGCCAAGCCGCACCTGCTCGTGGTCGGCAGCGACCGCGCCGAGCACGCGTATCGCCGGCGGGCCGGCGCGCTCGGCGTGGGCGATCGCGTGATATTCGCCGGTCCGCAGCCTGACGTGGAGCGGCTGTATCAGGCCGCCGATGCGTTCGCGATGCCATCGCTGTTCGAGCCATTCGGCAACACAGTGATGGAGGCGATGGCGAGCGGGCTTCCGGTCCTGTCGAGCGCCCATTCAGGCGTGGCCGAGGTGCTGCCGCCAGAGATGAACCCGTTCATCGTTGAAAAGCCGGACGACTCCGGCGAAATCGCTCTCAGGCTTGCTGCTCTGCTCGATGCGCGCGAGGGCCTTGGTGCGATCGCGCGTGCGGGCGCGGAGAAATTCACCTGGGAGCGCTATGCCCGCGAACTGCGCGCGATCATCGAGCCGCTCGGACGACGCGCCTAATTGCGCGTGCCCAGACCGTCGAACATCCCGCGCGCGACGGCGAGCCGGCGCTCCTCGCGCGCGATTCGTTCAAGGCTCGCTCCCGCGCCGTGCGCGATGGCCAGCCTCACCCGCGCGACGACAAGCTTTGTCAGCACCTCGATGGCGGAGTGCCGCTCGTGCAGCATCCGGCATCGTCCGCGCTCGCGCGAGACCCGGATGAACCGCTCGCGATCGGCGCGCGCCGGATCGACCTCGTGATAGGCGATCGCCTCGGGCGCATAGCCGATCCTGAAGCCCGCGCGCTTAAGCCGCGCCGACATCTCGGTCTCTTCCTCGTGGCCGCCGGCGCCGGGGCCGAGACGTTCGTCGAACGGGCCGGCCTGCCGGAGCGCTGCGGCGCGAAACGCCATGTTCGCGCCGAGGACGCCGCGCACCTCGATGACCTCGCTGCCGCGATCGACGATTGGCAAATCGAGGTACACCCAGAGCGCGCCCGCTCGCGATGCGGGGTCCTCGGCGGGCACGATGCGTCCCGCCATCGCGGCGAACTCGGGATGCGATTCGAAGAATTTTTCGACGGCGTCCAGGTATCGCGGGCCGACGGTCAGGTCATCGTCGAGAAAGGCGAGGATTTCGCCGCGCGCGGCCTCGATCGCGCGGTTCTGGATGCGGCACTTGCCCGGGCGTGGATCGTGGAGATGCAGAATCGGCGCGTCGGCGCTCGGGAGCGTCGCCGGCGCGGGCGTGCCGTTCTCGGCGACGATTATTTCGCGGCCCGGATTGAGTTGGGGATTAAGACTCGCAATCAGCCGCTCGAGCGCATCGGGGCGATCGTGCGTCGCGATTATTACGGAGAGCTTCAATTTGGGGATCGCCCGGCGCCGGCAGACGATTCATCCGCGCCGGACTTGCGAAAGCGCATCACGATGTTTTCATCCATGAGGAGGCTTGCGCTGGTCATGAATCCGAGCAACTCGCGATTTATCCGCCGCTGCTCGGGGTCGCGCCCGCGACGCCCGTAAAGCAGCCACGATGAGGCTCTGACGAGCGGATAGAAAATCGGTGCGAAGATTCGCGCGCGAAGCTTGCGCCGGCTCCGTCCGAGCGCATCCATTCTGAGCCCGACGCCATGCGCCATCCAGTGGAAATCGTTCAGCCCCATCACGTGCCAGTTGCGGCCATCCTCCACCTTGTACCGATAGGGAAGCGGCGCGCGCCGCCCCTTGTAAAAGCCAGTCAGCAGGTAATGAATCCGCGACGTGATGTTGAGCCGGTTGGGCGTGGACAAAATCGCGGTGCCGCCCGGCTTGAGCACTCGCGCGACCTCGGACAGCGCGTGCGGAATGTCGGGGAGATGCTCGATCACCTCGAGCATCATCACCAGCTCGAACGTGGCGGCGCGAAATGGAAGATCGTAGTTGAGATCAGCCGCGACCCATCCCGGCCGCGCGGTCCGGCGCTCGGTCGAAATTACGCGCCATCCGCGCTCGGCGAGCAGCCGGCTCGACAAGCCGTCGCCGGCGCTGAGGTCCAGCGCAACAGAATCACTGCCGGTCGGTGAGGGTGCAATATCGATCGCGCCGCGGACTCGTTGACTCATCGCAACCCGAGATTGTGGTAGTCTGCGAGCGCCCCGGCAAGACGGGCCATCTTGGCCGCGGCTTGAATCGAGCCCACGAGCCCGATAAACGCTATAGGCCTGCTACTGTGCGAGAGTGGCGGAACGGCAGACGCGCAAGGCTCAGGACCTTGTGGAGGCAACTCCGTGGGGGTTCAAGTCCCCCCTCTCGCACCACTCGATGCGGCTGACCGCCGCCTTATTGAGCTGCCGGAGGCTGACCCTCAGCCGCTGGTGCCTCGGCCGCCGGAGCCGGAGGCTCGGATGCGCCCGCCTTGGTCGCGCGGCAACCTTGCACGTCGGCTTCGGAGACGCCCAGGGCCGAAGCGATTTGGGCATCCGGTACGCCGGCTTGCGTCTGAAGCTTAACGGCGATGCAATCGGCGCGGTTGGTCTGAATCGAGCCGCATCCTGCCAGCCCGACGCCAAGCACGAACGCTCCCACGGTGGTGACGATCCCCAGTTTTCGGCACCTATCAAACATGAAACTTATCCCCCATCGCGGTCGTAAAATTTCCCCAGAAAAATCCGACCGACATGCACCCTAGTACCTGGCGCGTCGAATGTACACGGGTGAAGTCGGAGGCAGAACAACTTCGGGACGAGCACGTTGAGGCGCCACGGCGGGGCCGATATGATTTCCTTGCAGGCGCGTTCTTTCCGGAAAATGATTGATCGGCCGCGGACGAACCAAGTGGAACTGGCAAAGACATACGACCCCAAAGCCGCCGAGGAGCGATGGTTCCAGCGATGGATCGACCTCGGCTACTTCCGCGCCGATCCATCGCGTCCGGGCAAGGTCTTCTCGATTGTGATCCCGCCGCCCAACGTCACCGGCCAGTTGCATCTGGGCCACGCGCTCAATCACACCCTGCAGGACATCATCGTGCGCACGCGCCGGATGCAGGGGTACAACACGCTGTGGGTCCCCGGCACGGATCACGCGGGGATTGCGACTCAAAACGCGGTCGAGAAATTTCTCGCGCGCGACGGCATCACCCGCCATCAGCTCGGCCGCGAGGCGTTCGTCGCACGCGTGTGGGAGTGGAAAGCGAATTACGGCGGCAGGATTCTCGAACAGGCGCGCCGCCTGGGCGATTCATGCGACTGGAGCCGCGAGCGGTTCACGCTCGACCCGGGACTCTCGCGCGCGGTCAACAAGGTCTTCGTCGATTTGTACAGGAAGGGGCGAATCTATCGCGACCGCCGGCTCATCAACTGGTGCCCGCGATGCGAGACGGCGCTGAGTGATCTCGAAGTCGATCACAAGGAAACCGAGGGCCATCTCTATTACATCCGCTATCCACTCGCGGACGGTTCGGGCGCGATCGTGGTTGCGACCACGCGGCCCGAGACGATGCTCGGCGACACCGCCGTCGCGGTGCATCCCGGCGACTCGCGCTACCAGGCGCTCGTCGGGCGAAGCGTGAGCCTTCCCCTCGTTGGCCGCGAAATCGGGATCATCGCGGATGGCGCGGTGGATTCGAGTTTCGGCACGGGCGCGGTGAAGATCACGCCCGGCCACGACCTCAATGACTTCGAACTTGGCCGCCGCCACGGCCTCGACCAGGTTTCCGTCATGGATGGCCGCGCGCGGATGAATGAGAACGCCGGGGCCTATCGCGGCCTTACCCGCGAGGATGCGCGGGAACGAATCCTCGATGATCTCCGCGCGCAGGGACTGCTCGAAAAAATCGAGCCGCACGCGCATGCGGTCGGCGTGTGCTCGCGATGCGATACGGTGGTCGAGCCGATGCTCTCAGAGCAATGGTTCGTGCGCGTCAAGGAGATGGCCGATCGCGCGATGCAGGCGGTTCGCGACGGCCGCACCACCTTCCATCCCCGATTCTGGGAAAACACGTTCTTCAACTGGCTGGAAAACGTCCACGACTGGTGCATCTCGCGCCAGCTCTGGTGGGGCCATCGCATCCCGGCTTACACCTGCCAGCGGTGCTCCGAGACCATCGTCGCGGAGGAGCGTCCTGGCAAATGCGACAAGTGCGGCGGCACCGATATCGTCCAGGACGAGGATGTGCTCGATACGTGGTTCAGCTCGGGGCTATGGCCGTTCTCGACGCTCGGATGGCCCGACGACACGCCCGACCTGCGAACCTACTATCCGACGAGCCTCCTCATCACCGCGTTCGACATCATCTTCTTTTGGGTCGCGCGCATGATGATGATGGGATTGGAGTTCACGGGCGAGGTGCCGTTTCGCGACGTGTATATCCATCCGCTGGTGCGCGATGAGTACGGCAAGAAGATGACGAAGTCGAAGGGCAACGTCGTCGATCCGCTTGACCTGATGGAGCAATACGGGACCGACGCGGTGCGGTTCACGTTCGCGCAGCAGGCGGTACAAGGCCGCGAGATTGCGCTCTCCTACGATCGCTTTGCCGCATCGCGCGCATTCGCGAACAAAATCTGGAACGCCGCGCGGTTCGTGATGATGAACCTCGATGGCGCGCCGCAGCCGCTGCCCGCAGCCGATACCGCAAAGCTCGGACTCGCCGAGCGATGGATCCTGGAAGGCCTCCATGACACCGTGCGCGAGGTGACGGGCGAGATCGATGCGTTTCACTTCAATGCGGCCGCGATGGCGCTTTACCAGTTCATCTGGCACGAGTTCTGTGACTGGTACATCGAGCTCGCCAAGGAGCCGCTCAAGGCCGGAGGACAGCGGCAGGCCGAGGCGCGATGGGTGCTGGTCACGTGCTTCGATCGGATGTTGCGCCTGCTGCACCCGTTCATGCCGTTCGTGACCGAGGAAATCTGGCAAGTGCTGCGGCCGTATCTGAGCGAGCCGAACCTGAGCGCGCACCTCGCAATCGCGAGATTCCCCGAGCCGGCGGCGGCCGCGATGCTCTCGGCCGCGGAGCGAGCGGCGATGGAGCATTGCATCGAGGCGACTGAGGCGATCAACTCGCGCCGCGGCTTGCTCGGGTATCATCCGGGCGAGCGCGGGACCGCGAGAATCAAACCGATGATTGCGATCGAGGGCGCCGGAGAGGACTTCCAGCGCGAGTTCGAAACGTGGCGTCCGTACGCGTCCGTGATGGCGAAGGCCGACCTCTCGGTTGTTTTCAAGGACGATCCGCAAGCGCGCAAAGGGTTCGTCGCCGCTGTGATTGATTGGGGCGAGATCCTGCTCAGAGCGCCGGACGCTTTCGACTTCGTCAAAGCGAAGCGCGCGGTCGAGAAGAAGCTCGCCGAGACGCGGTCGCATTTCCAGCAGCATGAAAGAAGGCTCAAGGACCCGGAATTCCAGCAAAAGGCCAGCCCCGAGACGAGGGCCCAGACGGAGGAGCGTCACGCCGAGCTGGCGACCCAGGTAGGGTTGCTGGAGAAGCAACTGAGCGAGTTGGAGGCCGCCGCCTGATGCCGTGAGCGTCCTCAATCAAATCGGACTCGACGAACTGCTCAGGCGCGCGCTCGCCGAAGATCTCGGCCAGGGCGATATCACCACCGCAGCGACGGTCGCGCCCGAGCAGGCAGGGCGCGCGCGGATTATCGTCAAGGAACCCGAGATGGTGCTCGCCGGCGGTTTCCTGCTCCTGCCCCTGTTCGAGCTTGCCGGCGCCGAGCCGCGAATCAAATCGCTCGCCGTCGAGGGTGCGCGCCTGCGCGCGGGCGACACGCTTGGCGAGATCGAGGGCAAGCTTGCGGCTCTGCTGATTGGCGAGCGCACCGCGCTCAATTTCATCCAGCTATTGTCCGGCATCGCGACGCTCACCCGCCAATTCGTAGCCGCGGTGGAAGGGACGCGCGCGAGAATCGTCGATACGCGCAAGACTCACCCGGGCCTTCGCGCGCTCGAGAAATACGCCGTCCGCATCGGCGGCGGACACAACCATCGATTCGGCCTCGACAGCGGCGTCCTCATCAAGGAAAACCACATCGCGGCCGCTGGCTCGGTGACCGCGGCGCTCAAGCGAGCGCGCGCCGCTGCGCCGCATACGTTTCGGATCGAAATCGAGTGCGAATCGCTCGCGCAGGTAAAGGAGGCGCTCGGGGCGGGCGCCGATGCGATCCTGCTCGACAATATGACGCTCGATGACGTGCGCAAGGCGCGCGCGATGGCGGGAGAAAAGATATTGCTCGAGGTTTCCGGCGGCGTCTCGCTTGAGACCGTTGGTGCGATCGCTGCAACCGGCGTGGACATCATCTCGGCCGGCGCGCTCACCCATTCCGCACGCGCCGTCGATATCAGCATGCGAATCGAGCAGGCCTGACCCCGCGCGCGCCGGCGGGCAACGAAGCGATGCCCTCGAATCCCTACCATCCGATCGAACGCGGCGCCCCGGGGCGAATCGGATGGCGAATCCATTATTTCGACGAGGCCGGATCGACCCAGGAGGTCGCGCGCGAGTTCGCCGCGCAGGGCGCAGCCGAGGGAACCGTCGTGATAGCGGACCGGCAGAGCGCGGGGCGGGGCAGGATGGGGCGCTCATGGCACTCGCCCGCCGGGGTGAATCTCTATGCGACGATAATCCTGCGCCCGAAGATGGCGCTTGCCGATGTGCCGCGCCTCAGCCTGGTCGCGGGCGTGGCCGCGGCCGAGGCGCTAGAGCGGACGGCGCCGGGGCTGGTGTCGCTCAAATGGCCCAATGATGTCTGGCTCAACCGGCGCAAGGCCGGCGGGATTATTTCCGAAGCGGTGACCGACGCGAACCAGCAGGTGGTGTGCGTGCTCGTCGGGATCGGGCTCAACATCAATCTCAGTGCCGATGATATTCCGCCCGATCTTCGCGGCAAGGCGACCTCGCTTCGGATTGCATGCGGCCATCCGTGCGACCGGATCGCGATCGCCGATTCGCTTCTTTCTTTGTTTGACTCCCGCTATATGGAGACGGTTACGCGCGGCTTCGAGGCCGTCCGCGCCCGCTGGCAGAGTTTTTCGGCGCTGACCGGAAAACGCGTGGTCGTAGCCGATGGCGGGCAGCGCGAGTCGGGGGTCGTGGTCGGACTCGACTCCGACGGCGCGCTGCTGCTGGACACTGGCGCCGAGGTCAGGCGGGTCTTGGCGGGCGACGTCTCGATCGAGGGAGCGTACGATTGATTATGAGCGAGCCCGGTTCGCATGAAGTCCGGGCGAAATTCATCTGAGAGGTAGCACTTATGGCTGTGGAGGAAATCGGGCGGCTGAGAACCATCGCAATCGTCGGCCAGGGTGGCGCGGGAAAGACCCAGTTGGCCGAGGCGATGCTTTTCACCGCCGGCGCGACAACCCGGCTCGGGCGCACCGACGATCACACTTCGGTGATGGACGTCGAGCCCGAGGAACTGCACCGGGGCATCACAATCAGCTCCTCGTTTCACCATCTCAACTGGAAGCGGACCGAGATAATTATCGCCAATACGCCCGGCTATAGCGCCTTCCTGCCCGACACGATCATGACGCTGCACGCCGTCGATGGGGCGGTGATGCTCATCAGCCCGGGCGCCGACATGAAGGTTGAGTCGGAGAAAATCTGGGAAGCGCTTACTGAGCTTTCGCTGCCGCGAATCGCGTTCATCTCACGGCTCGATCGCGAGCGGACCACGTTCGCGGCGGCGATGCAGGATCTCGACAAGCGCCTTGCGGCCAAGCCGGTTGTGCTCTCATTGCCAATCGGCGAGGAAACGAGCTTCTCGGGCGTAATCGACGTGCTCGCGATGAAGGCGCTCACGTATCCCGACGCAAGCGGAAAGCCCAGGGAGGACGCGCTTGCGGGCGACCAGGAAAAGACCGCCACCAGCGCCCGAAACGCGCTGATGGAGGCCGTCGCGGAGACCGACGATACGCTTCTCGAGGAGTATCTCGACAAGGGCACGATCGAGGAGGAAAAGCTTCGCACCGCGCTGCGAGCGGCGGTGCTCGCGGGCAAGATCACGCCAGTTTTCTGCGGCTCGGGCGCCCGCAATATCGGGGCGGGGCCGCTGCTCGATGCGATCGCGTGGCTGCTGCCGGCGCCCAACGAGCGTCCGCCCGTAAAGTGCCAGAATCCCGCCTCGGATACGGAGGTGGAGCGCAGCGCCGATCCGGCCGCGCCGTTTTCGGCGCTGGTGTTCAAGACGGTGATCGATCCCTTTGCAGGCAAGCTCTCGATCTTCCGCGTGGTTTCGGGACGCGCGGTCAGCGACGCGACCGTGCTCAACTCAACCCGCGAATCGCGCGAGCGCCTGGGCCAGCTCCTGAGGCTCGAGGGCAAGAAGCAGGCGCCGCTCGCCGCCGCGATTCCGGGCGAGATCGTCGCGGTCGCCAAGCTCAAGGACACCAGCACGGGCGATACGCTGTGCGACGAAAAGTCGCCCGTCCTGATGCCGCCGCTTGCGCGGCCGGCGCCGGTAATCGCATTCGCAATCCGACCCAAGACCAAGGGCGATGAGGAGAAGGCATCGGCGGCCCTCCAGAAGCTCGTCGAGGAGGACCTCGCGCTCGAGATGCATCGCGATGCGCAAACCCACGAGATCATTCTCTCCGGCACCGGGCAGATGCATATCGAGGTGACGGTCGAGAAGCTCAAGCGGAAATTTAATGTAGAAGTTGAACTTCAGCCGCCCAAGGTCCCTTACAAGGAGACGCTCAAGGGGCGCGCCGAGGCGCAGGGAAAATACAAGCGCCAATCCGGCGGCCGAGGCCAGTACGGCGATTGCTGGCTGCGCGTCGAGCCGCTCGCGCGAGGCAAGGGCTTCGAATTCGAGGACCTCATCGTGGGCGGCGTAATCCCGCGCCAGTACATCCCCTCGGTCGAAAAGGGCGTGCGCAACACGCTGGTCGAGGGATTCCTCGCCGGCTATCCGCTGGTGGACATCAAGGTCAGCGTGTTCGACGGCAGTTATCATGAGGTGGACTCCTCGGATATGGCCTTCCAGATCGCGGGCTCGATGGGCCTCAAGGCTGCACTGGAAAAGGCGCGCCCGATCATCCTGGAGCCGATCATGGCGGTTGAGGTCGCGTGCCCCGATGAGTGCATGGGCGACGTGATCGGCGATCTGAACTCGCGCCGCGGCAAGGTGCTGGGCATGGATCGCAAGGGCAACAGCCAGATCATCAAGGCGCTCGTGCCGATGTCGGAGGTGCTCAAGTACGCGCCCGACCTGCGCTCGATAACATCCGGGCGAGGCTCCTTCGAGCAGCACTTCTCGCATTACGAGGAGGCGCCGCCGCCGATCGCGGAGAAGATCATCAAGGAGGCGCAGGCCGCTCGCGAGGCGGCCAAGGAACGCGCTCACGCCTGAGTAGCCGGCGACGATGGCGGTGCGCGGCCGCCATCGAGGCGAATTGCCCTCCTTACAGAATCCCGCGATTCGCGGTACTCTGATCCGGGGGCGGCGATGCAACGATTCTCCGCGGGCACCGGCCTTCTTTCGCGATCATCGCGAACGATGACGCTATGGCACCGCTTGGAAAGGCGCTCATAGTGCTCGGGCTCGTCATGGTCCTGCTGGGCACCTTGGTATGGGGGCTTGGCTCGGTGCCGTACCTTGGCCGCCTGCCCGGCGACATCTACATCCGGCGCGACAACTGGAGCCTCTACTTTCCGCTGACAACCTGCATCCTGCTGAGCATCGTGATAACGCTCCTGTTTTCGTTTTTCGGCAGGCGCTGACAGTGGCCGAGGAAGCCAAAGACACCGGGCAGAGGCGCGCCGAGGTGAAACGGCGCCGCCGCGAGCTGATCGCGGTCGGCATCGCGGCGGCGACACTGGTCGCGTTCGTGCTCGCGCAGACGGAGCTTCCGCCGCTGTCGCGGCACACGTCGCTCGCATCGAACCTGGTCGTAATCTCGCTCTTCAACCTGAGTTTCCTGCTCGGCGGTCTGCTGCTGTTCCTGGTCGGCCGCAATCTGGCGAAGGTGATTTTCGAGCGCCGGCGCGGGCTTATCGGATCGAAATTCCAGGTTCGGCTGGTGGCCGGCTTTATCGTGATCGCGCTGGTGCCGAGCGTCTTCCTGCTCTACGTCTCGGGCGTGTTCCTCACCGCCGATATCGAGACCTGGTTCAATCCCGAGTACGAGCAGGTGCTCGATGACTCGCTCGAGATCGCGCGCACGTACTACCTGAACTCCGCCAACAACGCATCGCATTTCGCCCGCGTGCTGGCCGGACAAATCGCGCGCGAGGGGCTGCTCGCGTCCGAGCGGCGCGCCGACTTGAAGCGCTTCATCGAGCAGCGCCAGCAGGAGTACAACCTGGGCACGATCGAGGTGTTCTCGCAGGATCGCAAGCTCCTGCTGCTCGCGCTCAGCCCCAAGACGCCCACCGGGATTGGCGCATCGCCCGACTCCGCGATCGTCTCCGACACCCTGAAGGGGCAGGCGATGACGCGGACCGATCGGCTGGGCAGCTCCGACGTGATTCGCGGCACGGCGCCGATTTATTCATCGCCGGAATCCGACAGCGTCGCCGGAGCGGTGGTGGTCGATTATTATCTGCCCAAGAGCCTCGCGTCGCGCGCGGCCGGCATCTCGCGCTCGGCCGAGGATTATTTCCAACTGCGCATCCTGCGCCAGCCGATTCGCAACAGCTACACGATTGCGCTGGTCCTGATCGGCCTGGTCGTGGCGCTGCTCGCGAGCTGGTTTGGAATGTACCTCGCGCGCGGCATCACGGGGCCGATCAAGCTGCTCGCGCAGGGCACGCAGGCGATCGCCGCCGGCGACTTGGACCATCGCATTCCGCAGACCGGCAACGATGAGATCGGGCAGCTCATCGGCTCGTTCAACCAGATGACGGCCGACCTGCGCGCGTCCGCGGCCGAGCTCGATCGGCGCCGCCGCTACACCGAGACGCTGCTGCGCAACGTTTCGGCCGGAGTGGTTGGACTCGACCCGGAGGGAATCGTCACGACGATCAACCCATGCGCCGAACGGTTGCTGGGGATCAACGCGATCGATGTCATCGGGTTCCATTACCACGACGCGTTTCAGCCCGCGCTCGCTCGCACGCTCGACGACGTGTTCGCCGCCGCGGCCCGCCCGCCGGATGCGCGGACCACGATCAAAATCGATGTGGCCGGCGGCGAGGCCGAGCTGATGATGACCGCGAGCCCGCTCGGCGACGGGGCGGGCGACGCGCTCGGATCGGTGCTGTTTTTCGAGGACGTGACGCAAATCGCCAAGGTGGAGCGCATGGAGGCGTGGCGCGAGGTCGCGCGCCGAATCGCGCATGAAATCAAGAATCCGCTCACGCCGATCCAACTGTCGGCCGAGAGGATGCGCCGCCAACTGGTCGAGCGGACCGATGGCGCATCCCCGCTGGTCGAGGAATGCACGCGGACGATCATCAGCGAAGTCGAAGCGCTCAAGCGCCTGGTCAACGAATTCTCCGCGTTCGCGCGGATGCCCCATCTGAACCCGGTCCCGGGCGATCTCAATGCGCTGGCGGCCGAAACGGTCGCCAACTTCCGCGATGCGAATCCCGGAGTCGAGTTCGCCGTGACGCTTGCGCCCGAGCTGCCGCAAATCCCGATCGATCGCGATGCGCTCAAGCGGGCGCTGGTCAACCTGCTCGACAACGCGGTCAGCGCGACCACCGCGATCGCGCATAACGGCGACCGCCCCCGCATCGAGGTCCGCACCGCGCATCGAGCCGACTTGGGCCTGGCAACGCTCGAAGTAATCGACAACGGGCCGGGTATCGATCCGCGGCTGCGCACCAGGATTTTCGAGCCTTACTTCTCTAGCAAAAAGGGCGGCACCGGATTGGGCCTCGCGATCGTCTCCGCGATCGTCACCGACCATCGCGGCTTCGTTCGCGCCGCGGACAACAAACCGCGCGGAAGTAGATTCATCCTTGAATTTCCGATAAAAGACACGCAATTCGCAAAGGCGGCTGGCTGAAACCAGACTCGCCGGGCGCTTAAGCGCCGGTCGCGAAGAGAACAAATCGTGAACGAAACTGTATTGGTAGTGGATGACGAGGAGCGGATTCGCTCGTCGCTCAAGGGAATTCTGACCGACGAGGGCTTTCGCGTGGTGGATACCGGCGACGCGCCGCATGTGATGGATCTGATCGCGCGCGAGACGCCGGCGCTCGTGCTGCTCGACGTCTGGATGCCCGACCTGGACGGAATCGAGTTGCTGCGCCGGATCAAGGCCGAACGGCCCGCGGTCCCGGTCATCATGATCTCGGGCCACGCGAATATCCAGAGCGCAGTTGCAGCGACCAGGCTTGGCGCCGCCGATTTCATCCAGAAACCCTTCTCGGTCAGCGGCCTGCTCGCATCGATCTCGCGCGCGCTCGAGGGCGGCCTGGCCGGCGCACACACCGCCGCCGGGACCGCCGCGATGGCCCGAAAGCCCGCGCCTGCGCCGCGCCGCACCACCGGCGCCGCCGTGGCGCAACGAACTATCGCGCGCTCGATCGTGATGGGAGGGCAGGGGCTTCATACCGGCCTCAAGACCGGCGTGATCCTCGATCCCGCTCCCGCCGGCTTCGGGATCGTGTTCTCGTCGCTTGCCGATGACATCGCAGTTCCCATGCGGATCGAAAACGTGACCGACACCGGCTACAACACGACGCTCGCCGCGGGGGGGCGATCGGTCCGCACCGTCGAGCACCTGATGTCGGCGCTGCACGCGTTTGGAATCACGAATCTGCTGGTCAAGACCGATGAGGAATTGCCCGCGCTCGACGGATCGTCGCTCGAGTACTGCCGCCAGATCGCCGAGGCGGGCGTGAGCGAACAGGAGGGCGAGGTCGAGCCGATCGTGGTTGCGAAACCAGTCGTGATCGGGGAGGAAGCGGAGGGCCACGAATTTATCAAGGCGGAGCCCGCCGACCGGCTCGTGATCGACTACACGCTGATCTACCCGCCGCCGATCGGAGTGCAGCGCGTGCATTTCGAGCTGACTTCGCCCGAGGACTACATGAAAGAGATCGCGCCGGCGCGGACGTTCGGCTTCGTGCGCGAATTTCGCAAGCTCACGGAGATGGGGCTGGCGAGCGGCGGCCGTCTCGACAATTTGATCCTCGTGGATGAGCAGAAAATCGTTAACACGACGTTGCGCTTCCCGGATGAATTCGCGCGCCACAAGGTGCTCGATCTGATGGGCGATCTGTACTTGCTCGGACGCCCGCTGCTGGCGCACGTGACCGCATCCAAGACCGGACATTCCGACAATCTCGCGCTGGTGAAGGCGATTCGGGCATCGCTATAGGCGGCTGGTTTGCGGCGGGCGCCTGCCGCACTCGCGCCGCCTGCTTGCGGGGCGCACGCGCCGGACCGCCGACCGCTTATGGAGCTTAAGAACAAGGTCGCGCTCGTAACCGGCGCGGGGCGCCGGGTGGGGCGGGCGATCGCGCTCGCGCTCGCCGATCGCGGCGCGGCGGTGGCGGTCCACTATCGAAGCTCAGCCGCCGCGGCCGACGCAGTGGCCAGGGAAATCGCATCCAAGGGCGGGCGCGCACGGACGTTTCGCGCGGAGTTGGCGAACGTGGCTGAGATCGAAGCGCTCGTGTCCGCGGTGCTCGCGGAATTCGGACGAATCGACGTGCTGGTGAATTCCGCATCGATCTTTTACCGAAGGCCGATCGAGGAAGTCACCGAGCGCGATTGGGACGCGACGCTCGCGGCGAATCTCAAGGCGCCATTCTTCCTCTCGAAATTCGCGGGCCTTGCGATGCGCAAGCAGGGCGCGGGCAAGATAATCAATATCGGCGACTGGGCCGGTATTCGCCCTTACACCAATTACCTGCCGTACACGGTGTCGAAGTCGGGACTGATCGGGCTCACTCGCGCGCTTGCCAAGGCGCTGGCGCCCGAGGTGCAGGTTAACTGCGTCGCGCTCGGACCGGTGATGGCGCCCGAAGAGTACGGGCCCGACGAGGTCGCGAGTCTGGCCGCGGGAACGCTGGTCAAGCGGATGGGCTCGCCCGAGGATGCTGCGCGCGCGGTGCTGTTCTTCTGCGAGGGGACCGACTTCGCAACCGGCGCAACGCTCGTCCTCGACGGCGGCCGCCTGCTCGCCTGACGGCCCGCGACCGGAGCCACATCGCGGCTGTGAAAAAATTTCGAATCACTCCGATTAGCGGCCGCACCGCGGTCCTGGCAAGCGGCGGACTGGATAGCTCGGTTCTGCTCGCCGATCTCGCGCGCCGCGGGCGCCACGTTTTCCCGGTGTACGTTCGCTCGGGCCTCAAGTGGGAGCGCGCCGAACTCTCGATGGTCCGCAAATTCATCCGCGCACTCGAGGGCGGTCGAATCGAGCCGATCGCGGTGCTAGCACTTCCGATGGCGGATGTGGCCGCGGGACATTGGAGCATCACCGGCCGCAACGTACCCGGCTTTGCCGCCGCGCTCTCGTCCAATTACATACCCGGCCGCAATTTGATCCTGCTTGCGAAGGCCGCAGTCTATTGCGCGCGCAATCGGATCGGGGAACTCGCGATGGCATCGCTTGCGAGCAATCCGTTCCCCGATGCGCGCCCGCAGTTCCTGCGCGCGATGGAGCGTGCGATCGCGCTGGGAGTCGGACTGAACCTTCGCATCACGACGCCGTTTGCCGCGATGTCGAAGTCGGACGTGATTCGGCGGGGCAGGGCGATGCGGCTGGATCTCACGCTGTCGTGCGCGCGGCCGCGCGGCGGAATCCATTGCGGCCGATGCACGAAGTGCGCGGAGCGAATCGAAGGCTTCGCCGCGGCGAACGTCCCTGACCCGACCCGCTATGCGCGCCGGCGATCGTCAATCCACGTCGAGCATTAGCGCGTGAAGAAGGCATCCACGGCGCCCGCGAGCGTGGCGACATGCGGGTGCGTCGCGGCGCGTGCCTGCTTGCCCGCTCAGGACGGCTTGTGAAATTCGATGTGCGCGTTCTTGGCGAGCTTCTTGAGCAACTCCCGCACGACCGCGTCCTGATCGTAGTCGAGCAACACCATCGCGATCTTCGCGCTCGACTCCTTGAGCGATGCGAAGGTCTCGCCCTGTCGCGCGGTCACTTTGATAAAGCTGAACCCCAGGTTGGACTCGACGATCTCCGTGAGGTGCCCCACCGGCGTCGCGAACACGAGCTTGTCCACGACCGGCGGAAGCTGGCCGGGCCGGAACAATCCCAGGTCGCCGCCCTTGGGCGCCGACTGTGAATCCTCGGAGTACTTGCGGGCGAGCGCGGCGAAATCCTTGGTCTTTTGCGCTTCGGCGTAGAGTTTCTGGATCTTGCGGCGCGCGGCGTCCTTCTGCGCGTCGGTTGCATCCTCGGACAGCTTCACCGCGATGTGCGAGATTCGCACCTGCCCCGGGTCTTTCACGAACAGGTCCTTATGTTCGACGTAATATTTCTGGATTTGTTCGGGAGTGGGGCGGACGTGATGCGCGCGGAACTCGTCATCGAGCATCTTCTCGATCACCATCGAGTCGCGCACCGCCTTGAGGAGGTCCGGATCGGGCGGTCCCGACTTGGCCAGTTCCTCGCCGCTGCTGCTGGCGAGATTGTACTCGCGCGCGCGTTGCGCCACCTCGGCATCGGGCACCGTCACATTGCGGCGGTGAGCCTCCTCGATCAGCAATTGGCGGCTGATCAGGTTTTCGGTCGCATCCTTCCAGACCGCTTTTTCCTCCTCGCTAGTGGCCGCATTGATGAGGCGCTCTTCGGTCTTGGCGTAATCGCCGACCTGTCCCACGGTGATCGCGGTCCCATCGACGGTGACCGCGACGGGGTCCTTCGGGTCCGGCTTGACGAGCGGAATGATTCCGAGGAATCGCTGCTGCCAGCTAAGTCCGGATTCTCCCATTTGCGCGCGCGCGATGGCCGGGCTGCCGAGCATCGCGGCGAGCGCGACCGCGCCCGCCACGATTCGGAGCCGTACCGGCACAGTCGGATGTTTCCTCATCACTGCTATTGCCGGCTAGCGCGGTTCCTGACGATGCGCCGGCGCGGTGCGCGATGGGACGGGGGCGGGCGCGTAGGCGGTCTGGCATGGTGGTCCCGGCGCGAAGAAGTGCGCGACTGTCGCCGGCGTGGCGCCCATGAAGATCATGCTCGATGAGCGTGTGCCGTAGTGGCCCAGATGAAGGCATAGCGAGTTAGGCCTTGGGCCGTCCGCGCTGTTGATTCGGGAATCCAGTTCCGTGTTGTGATCGGCGAGCAGCGCGCCCAGCGCCGGTCGCATCGAAATCGGATCACGCCGGAACGCCTCGCGTGCGCCCAGCTCCGCGAAGCGCTCGTATGCGCGGCTGATCCGGGGACATTCGAAGTCATCCAGGTTCAGATTGGTGAGCATATGGAGACCGGGCTCGAGCCGCACCAGTTCGATCTCGCCCGCGCGATTGTATGCGACGTAGGCATCCTCGCGCGATGCGATCAGCAGATTGAAGGGGTTATAGTCGCCGCCGCGCTGCGAGTGCGCATACTGCGCCGCCTCGATTACCGTCCGCCGCCTGAGCGCATCGAGGCACAGCAGGCCGCGCGAGCGTGCATCGGCGTTGGGTCCATTGGCCGTTCTGCGATTCAGCAACCCGGCCACGACGCCATGCTCGTTGATCCCGAGCCAGGTTCCGCCCGCGCGCAGGTCCTTGCCCCCGACGATGTACGGATCCTCGTTGAGCATGATCGGGTCCGATGCGGGCCGATCGAGGAACTCGTCACGGTTGGCGACGACGACCAGCGGCCACTCGGCGGAAACCCGGAAATAAATCGCGAGCGTGCACATCCTGGCTCTAAACTTGGCAGGATAGGGCCGAGCCCCACAAGAGGGGTGGCCCGCGGCCCGGTCTGGTAAGCTTGGATGCGTGGAACCGGGCGATCGATTCGACGTGATCCTGATCGGCGCGGGGATTATCGGCAGCTCGCTCGCGATGGCGCTGGCCGAGCGCGGAGCGGAGACGCTCGCCGCCGAAGTGGACCTCACCGGACGGCTGAGTTCGAGCGAGAAGAACGCGGGCGGAGTGCGCGCCACCTGGTGGCAGCCGGTCAATATCAGTTTGTGCCGCGCGTCGATCGAGTACTACGAGGGTATCGCGGCGCAGATCGGGTTTCGGCAGAAGGGCTATCTCTGGCTCTACGATGCGGCGACCTGGCCCAAGGCCGAAGAGCGGCTGGCGCTCCAGCGCGAACTCGGACAGCCGATCGAGGCGCTCACCGCGCGCGAGGTTAGCCAGCGCGTGCCCGAGATCGACCGCCTCGACGGCATCGCGGGCGCTACCTTCTCGCCGCGCGACGGCCTGGTCAACTCGAACCTGCTCAAGCAGCATTACCG
>DASPOF010000139.1:0-3558 GCA_035626155.1 Binataceae bacterium (SeqCode) | reverse complement strand
GAGGCGGCCGAATTTCTGCACCGCGGTCTCGAGCATCCGGCGAGCTTCACTTTCGCTCGTCACGTCGGTGCGGACGAAGTGCGCGCGCCCGCCGGCGGCCTCGATTAGCTTCACCGTCTCCGCGCCGCCGGCCTCATCGATGTCCGCAACGACGACGGACGCGCCTTCGCGCGCCAAGCGCTGGGAGGTCGCGCGTCCGATTCCGGATGCGGCGCCGGTGACCACCGCGGTCTTTCCCTTAATCTCCATTGAAAGCTCCTTGCGCGCGCATGCGCTAACCGATTCTCCCGAGCATCACGCCCACGGCGAGGCCAGCGAGCACGTAAGCCGTGAATGCGACGTAAGCATAGTCGCGTTCACGGATGAAGAGCAGGAAGCAGAAAGCAACTCTCCCGAGCGGCACCAGCGTGAGTATGAACAGTCCCAGCGTCATCACCGAGTGCGGCTCGCCGCCGAGCGCGTTGGCGATCAGTTCGCCGAATCGCTCGCGCTCATGCAGCCTGCCGGCCTGCACCGCCTGGTAGCGCTGGACGTAATAGCCGGGCGACCGCGTCGCCATCAGGATCAGGCCGGCGGCCAGGATTATTGCCGCGGTGACGAGGATCGTGCGCAGCAGGACCGGCGTCCACAGGCGCAGAATGCGATCTTCATCGTTCAGCGGCATCGCCTTAAATTCCCGACAGCGCCCGCCATCCCATTTCGATCGCAATCAGAACAAGAATCACGACGAAAGCCTCTCTGAGTACGTGCTCGTTTGCATGGGGTAAAAGGCGGCTGCCTGTGAGCGCGCCGGCCGTCACTCCAAGCGCGACCGGCGCTGCGATCGCGGTGGACACGTCGCCACGCGCGAGGAACACGAGCGCGCCCGCGCCGGCGGTGACGCCGATCATGAAGTTGCTCGTCGCGCTCGAGACCTTCAGCGGCAGATGCATGATGTAATCCATCGCCATCACCTTGAGCGCGCCCGATCCGATTCCGAGCATCCCGGACATGAGACCCGCGATCACCATCAACACGGCCCCGCCCGGCACGTTCACGACTTCGTAGTGAACCAGCCGGCCCTCATCGTTGGGGACTTCGCCGCCAAGGTCCAGCCTGCGCGCGAGCGGGTCGCCATGCTCGACGAGATCGTCGCCACGCTTGCGCATGCTGAAGTATGCCGACTGGAGCATCATCAGCGCGAACATCAATTCCAGCACGACGGTCGGGATGATCCCGGCAAGGTACGCACCGGTCACCGCGCCGGTGACAGTCGCACATTCGAGCACCATCGCGACCTTGAGGTTCGTCCACCCGTCGCGCACGAATGCGACGCTCGCGCCGGCGCTGGTCGCGACCACGGAGATGAGGCTCGCACCGACGGCAACCTTCATCGGCATGTGAGCGAAAATCACGAGCGCAGGGACGATGAACACGCCACCGCCCAGGCCCGAGAGGGCGCCAACCAGCCCGGCCACGATCGCGAGCGCGAACAATCCTGAAAGAATTTCCGGCAAAGCTTCGAACTCCGGCTCGTTCCGTCAGTCCATTGCGGGAATCGAGCGATGGAATCGTAATTCCGTTGCGGATCGGAAAACAAACCCACCGGGAGCCGCTTTGCGCGACGTCTCCCTTTCAATATGGGGGAGCGCGATGGAGACGGGGACCGGAGAGGAAAAAATCACGCGGAGCGCGGAGGAGGAAAATCAAACGTCGCGCGCGGGCTTGCGCGCATCGCGCGCTCCATTTCCTCGGTAATCTCGCGCACCGCTTGAATCGGCTCTTGAGCGCGCCAGATCGGGCTTCCGACCACCAGGAAGTCGGCGCCCGCGCGGATCGCATCGGCGGCATCCATCGTGCGCGAATCGCCGTCCGGCCCGTGACGCGTCTGCACCCCGGAAGCGACGATGATGAATCTGCGCCCGCACGCGTTGCGCACCTGCTGCACCTCGTGCGCGGACGTGAATACGCCGTCGAGCGACGCGTTGGCCGCCTCCCGCGCCAACTGCACGACGTGATCCGCGCCGCGCCCATCCGCCGAGCGATCGGCCCCCGGCAGCGGCGCAAGCATCGCGACTGCCACGATGTGCGGGCGGCGGAGTCCCTCGGCCCGGCACACGCGCGAGACCTCGTTGCGCGCGCGCGCCATCAATTCCGTGCATCCGTGGGCATGGATGTCGAACATCTTGACCCCGAGCCGGGTGGCCTCGATCGCCGCGCGGATCACGTTGCGAGGCGAATCGCGGAATTTGAGATCGAGGAAGACCTCGGCGCCGCGCCGGCGAATCTCGCGGACAAAATCCGCCCCGCCGCCGATGAACAGCGTGCGCCCGACCTTGAACATCCCCACCGCTCGCGAGAGGCGATCAACGAGGTCGAGAGCCTCGGCGCGGTCCACCATGTCGAGCGATACAATCAGCCGGTCGCGAAACGCGCCCTGCCGAAGCAATCCCGAGAATGGCCAATACTGCGCCACCGGCGTCCTCTGGAGGATGGTCGAAGATTTCCCGCGGGAAATTATGCTCCCGGCGGGCATCGTCAAGGAAGCAGAATCGAATCGCCGGCGCCGCCCGGATTTCGAGTTCCGCCGGCTCTCCTTCGGAGGATTGGGATTGCAGGCCGACGGCGTCGATAAATTGCTTCTCCCGAAGCCTCCTGCCCCAACCCTCCCGGTGGACGGCCGGGTGCAGCGCTGGTAATGCAGTGACGAGGCTGCATCGAGCGCGGCCGGCGGCCCCGCGGAGGGAAAAGTGCCCCGAAAGGCTTGATCTTTATTGGATCGACCCTCGCGGCATCGCATTTGCTGATACGATTACGCGTAGCAAAATGATCCTCATTGTCACAGCCGTTCGCATTGCGATAGTTCAACCAGAAGGCGCGGCTTGTCAGCGCCCCGGTCAGGTACCATGTGGGGCTTAATCATACTGGCGGTGATCATCTTCGCAGTGATCAAGCATCGACGCTCGCGGAGCATCCGTTGGAACTCCGAGAAATGGCGCGAGCGAGCCGAGCGCGCCGAGCATTACGCCAACATCTTCGGACTGAAGCTCGCCGAGAAGATCAAGCAGGAAGTCGAGGCGAATCGCCCAAAGTGGAGCGCCGGCGCCAGACACGCCGAGCAGTTTGCGTGGAAGTTCGAACACAAGATGGCGGACAAGTTCGAACGCGAGGCGCAAAAATTCGAACGCAAGCTCAAGCGCAGGTTCGACCGCCAGACTCACAAATGGGGCGGCGTTAGCGCGGACCCGTCGCTCGACAAAAAAGAGGATCCCCAGTTCAAGGACGACGCCGAGCGCCAGGCGTACGAGCGCGCACGCAAGCGCGCCGCCGCCGAGGCCGGATTCTATGTCCACCTGATGTGGTACGGCGTCATCATCGGATTCCTGTTTCTGATCAACGTATTCACCGGCGGATTGGGCGGGTATCCGTGGTTCCTGTGGCCCGCTCTCGGATGGGGCTTCGGTCTCGCCAGCCATTTCTCGGCGGTGTTCGGATGGCGATGGATCCACGAGAGGGTTTTCGAGCCGGCGATCCAGCGCGAGGTGCAGCGCGAGGTGTTGCAGGAGAAGGAAGTGCTGC
>DASPOF010000138.1:0-38837 GCA_035626155.1 Binataceae bacterium (SeqCode) | reverse complement strand
CGATCATCATGCGCGCCTGCGATTTTGCAGCCGAGGCGGCCTCCGCCAGCACCGCATCGTCCGCGCTAATCAGTTCGCTCACGAGTCCCTGGAGGTCGCGCAGGCGCGGCTCGAAACTGTCGTCGCCCGGCGACGCCTTGCGCATCGTCTCGATCAGCGGCTGCGCAGCCTCGGCAATCTTCTGCAGCCGGTCCTCCTGCTCGGGAGTCTGGAGGTGGTTCCGCGCCGAGTCGATCAGGCCTGCCAGCCGGCGGCCCTGGTCGAGCACGATTTGCGATGCGTCGGGCTGAGTTCGCCCCCAATCCATTTTGTAGATGGCGGCTTCCATTCCTTCGGCCGCACGCACCGCCGCGTACTCGTTTTCGTTCATCACAGACGGCATCGCGCCAAACGCGTAAAAGGAGAGAGCCAAAAGCGGCGCCGCGAGGAGCAGCAAAGCCGGCGCGATCGCGCCCGCGAACCGAAGCTTGGTGATTATCGTCAATCGATTCATCGCAAAATCCCGGGGGCGGCATCGAGTTTGCCCGCGGCTGCGTGTGCGCGCCGCGCCGCCGTTCCGCCTCGTCAAAGGATGCCCGCGCACGGGGCGCAAAGGCAACGCCCATGCGTGCGCGCGCCCCGGTGATGTGCGATCATCGGGGCGATGAACTTCGCCGATCGGCTGGCCCAGGCCTGCGCGCAGAAGAATTCAATTGCAGTGCTCGGTATCGATCCCCAACTCGACAGCGCCGCCGCACCGGGAGTGCCGCCGGGCTACACGCTGGAACGCTTCTGCTGCGAGATCGTCGAGGCGTGCGCGCCGTCCGTGGTCGCGGTCAAGCCGCAGCTCGCGTTTTTCGAAGCGCGGGGGGTCGAGGGCATGCGCGCGCTGGCCGCGGTGATCAAAACCGCCCGCCGCGCGGGCCTCATCACGATCGCCGACGCGAAGCGCGGAGATATCGGCTCGACCGCGGCGGCGTATGCCGAGGCGTTCCTCGGCGGCGGCGATTTCGGGTGCGATGCGGTCACTGTGAACCCGTACATCGGAAGCGATGCGGTGATGCCGTTCATCGCGCGGATTCGCGATGGGCGGGGCCTGTTCGTACTCGTGAAGACCTCCAATCCGTCCTCGGGCGAGTTCCAGGATCTCGAGGCATCCGGACGCCCGCTCTGGGAGGCGGTGGCCGCACGGGTGCGCGGATGGGGCGATGACTTCATCGGAGAATCGGGCCTAAGCGCGGTCGGCGCGGTCGTAGGGGCGACCTATCCCGACCATGCGCGCCAGGCGCGGACTATCATGCCTAGCGCGACGATTCTGGTGCCCGGCTATGGCGCGCAGGGCGCAAGCGCCAATGATGCGGTGGCCGCGGCGCGGCCGGGCCGCCCGGCGATAATCGTCAGTTCCAGCCGGGGCGTGATGTATGCGTATCTGAAAGCGCGCGGACGCAAGCCCGTCGAGGCCGCGGCCGAGGCGGCCTCGGCGATGCGCGCGGCGCTCAACGGCGCGCTCGCGGCGCGATCCAATTAATCCTGTCGAATTTTCGAGGAGCCGGTCCCCGCGTCCCGGGGCGCTCGGTCAGGAGCGCATCAATTCGGCTTCGTCCGCAGCGAGCATCGCGTACACCTCGCGGTCGATTCGCCGGTAGCGCTCGATCGCCTCGTCGGCCGCCTGATCGGCGCCCTGCTCGTGCGCAATCTCGCGCAGCTTCTTTTCGATCCAGGACAGGTGCCACGTCTCGTCCTCGGTGACCGCCTTGAGCACCTCGCGGGTCTCCGGATCGACATCGGGCAGGGCGGAATGCGCATTGTAGCGGCTTTGCGCGCGCTCCTCGGCGACCATCGTCAGAGCGAGCAGCTCGATAACGCTCTTGGGAACGCCGGTTCTGAGCCCCAGCCGCCGTTGATAGCCGTCATCGACGCGCACCGGAGCGCCGCCCAAATCCGCGATCCGCTTGGTCCAAAGCCACGCGTGGCGCGTCTCGTCCGAAAGATGCTTCGACATCTTGACCTGGGCATCCGCATCCTTCAGATGCCCCATCAGGTTGAACAGCAAGCGCGCACCGCGCAGTTCGGCATCGCGATAGAAGCTGAAGATGAGAATCTGCTTCTCCTTCGCGGACATTCTGCTGAAATCCATGAGTTATTGTGCTCCCCCGCCCCGAATAGGTCGCCGCCGTATGCTAACGAACACGCGGTCGAGTCTTGCCGCTGCGTGACGCGCGGCTGGTTACGCGGTTGGGAGAAAGTTATTTGATCGACCCCGATCGGTCAACAAACTATCGCTGATGAGCACTCGCGGACGCATTGGCCTTGCGCCGAACTTATTGTAGAAGTACGCGCGGGTGTTAATTCCGCAAAGGGGGACGCGCTGACGGCGCGGCGGTTTGCGATGCCATCCAATGCCGACGCTTATTGGCTTGCACTGAGAAAGGTGCATGGCGTAGGTCCGCGTACGTGCCGCCTCCTGCTTGGCAAGTTCGGCTCACCGGAAAAAATCTTCGCGCTCGACCCCCGGGAGATTTCCGCAGCCGGGGTGCCGCTCAAGACCGCTCGCGCGATCACCGAATTCCGCGATTTCGAGCTTCTCGAAAAGGAACTCTGCGAACTGCCGCGGATCGGCGCGCGGATGGTGCGATGGACCGACGATGACTATCCGCCGAACTTGCGGCATATCGCGGACCCGCCGCCGTATCTGTTCGTACGCGGCGACGCGCCGCTCAGCGACCCCAACTCGGTCGCAATCGTTGGCGCCCGCGCGGCCAGCAACGCGGGCCTCAGGATGGCGGAGCGGCTCGGCTTCGAGCTGGTGGCGAAGGGCTTCACAGTGGTAAGCGGGCTAGCCCGTGGAATCGATGGCGCCTCCCACCGAGGAGCGTTGGATGCCGGCGGCCGAACGATTGCGGTCATGGGATGCGGTATCGACGTGATTTACCCCGCCGAACATCGCACGCTCGCCGACGAGATTATCGCGGGCGGGGGCGCGCTCCTGACCGAACTGTCCATCGGGACCCAGCCGCTCGCGGAAAACTTCCCCACGCGCAATCGGATTCTCTCCGGGCTTTGCCTCGGGGTGGTCATTGTCGAGGCGGCCGAGAAAAGCGGGTCCCTCATCACGGCGCGGATGGCGCTCGAGCAGGATCGGCAGGTGTTCGCCGTCCCCGGGAGCCCGCTCACCGGCAGAACCCGCGGGAGCAACCGGCTCATCAAGGACGGAGCCAAACTCGTCGAGTGTGTGGAGGACGTTATCGAGGAACTCGCGCCCCAAATGGCGCCGCAGCCGCAAGCCGCTGCGGCTGATGGCGGGCAATCGGCGGATATCGGTCTAAAACTTGGGCCGGGCGGCTCCGAACAATCCAAGCAATCTTTATTCAAGTCAGCTCAGGATATTTCTAACGCTGCTAAAGCTCTCATATCGCAGCTAAGCGATGACCATAGGCTCCATGTCGATGCACTTATCGAAAGTTCAGGCCTCGATGCCCAGACCGTACTTAGATTATTGCTTGAACTGGAGCTGAAAGGCATAGTCGCCCAACATCCCGGCAAGCTTTTCTCGCTCGCCTGAGTCAGGCAGGATGATTGGGGGCCCAACGGGCCGGGGGGGCGGACGGGCTGTGAGGCAGCTCTACTGTGGCAAAAGATCTCGTAATCGTTGAATCGCCGGCCAAGGCGAAGACTATCAAGCGGTACCTCGGCGCCAATTACCAGGTGGCGCCGTCGGTGGGCCATGTCATGGACCTGCCCCAGAAGACGCTCGGGGTTGATATCGAGCACGATTTCAAGCCCGAGTACCACGTCATCCCGGGCAAGGCGAAGGTAATCGACGAGATCAAAAAGGCCTCCAAGGACAAGGACAACATCTACCTGGCGACCGACCCCGACCGCGAGGGCGAGGCGATCGCGTGGCATATCAAGGAGCGCCTGGGCAGGCTGGCGGCGGGCAAGATTCACCGGGTGCTGCTTCACGAGATCACACCCGACGCGGTCCGTAATGCGCTGGCGCATCCGGCGGAACTGGACCGCAACGTCTACGAGGGGCAGCAGGCCCGCCGAATCGTCGACCGGCTTATCGGATACCAGATAAGCCCGCTGCTTTGGGACAAGGTGAAGCGCGGGATTAGCGCGGGCCGGGTCCAGTCGGTGGCGCTGCGGATAATCGTCGAGCGGGAACGGGAGCGCGAGGCGTTCCGCGCCGAGGAGTATTGGACCCTCGATGCGCGCCTGGAGGGCAAGAATCCGCCCCAGTTCAGCGCCCGGTTGTATAGCTGGAAGGACAACCGGATCGATAATAAGGCCTACAAGCTGCCCGAAGCCGAGGCGCGGGCGATTATCGCCGCGGTCGAGAATGCGCCGTTCGTGGTCCGCTCGATCGAGCGCAAGGAGGTCCGCCGCAGCGCGACGCCGCCGTTCATCACCTCGCGGCTCCAGCAGGAGGCATCGCGCAAGCTCTATTTCGCGCCGTCGCGCACGATGAAAATCGCGCAGCGGTTGTACGAGGGCGTCGAGCTGGGCGATGCGGGCGCCGTCGGCCTGATCACCTATATGCGTACCGACTCGCCACGGGTGTCCGAGCAGGCGCTCGGCGCGGTGCGCGACTATATCGCGCAGCGTTATGGCAAGCAGTACGTGCCCGAGAAGCCGAACTTTTACCGCTCCGGCAAGGCGGCGCAGGAGGCCCATGAGGCGATCCGCCCGACCTCGCTCGAACGCGACCCCGAATCGGTCGCGCCCTTTCTCAGCAAGGATGAGCTTGCCCTGTACAAGCTGATTTTCGACCGCTTCGTCTCGAGCCAGATGAATCCGGCCGTCTATGACCGAACCACCGTCGATATCGACGCCAAAGAGGCTGTCTTCCGGGCGACCGGACAGGTAATGCGATTCGACGGATTCATGCGCGTCTATATCGAGGGTCAGGATGACTCCGGCGCAAGCGATGACGAGGCGGGCGCGACGCTCCCGGCGCTCGAGCAAGGCGAAGTCCTCAAGCTCCTCGGGCTCGATCCCGAGCAGCATTTCACGCAACCGCCGCCGCGCTTCACGCAGGCGACGCTGATCAAGGAACTCGAAGACAAGGGGATCGGCCGGCCATCCACCTACGCATCGATCATGACCGGCATCCTCAACCGCGAGTACGCCGAGGAGGACGAAAGCAAGCGCATTCGCCCGACCACCCTTGGACGCACGGTGAGCGACTTGCTGGTTGTGGCCTTCCCGGACGTGGTCGAGGTCGGCTTCACGGCGCAGCTCGAGGAGGACCTGGATAAGGTCGAAGAAGGCAAGGAGAACTGGGTCAAGACGCTCAAGCGTTTTTACGGCCCGTTCCAGAAGCGGTTGGCCGAGGCAAAAAAGAAGATGCCGGTGGTCAAGCGCAAGGGCCTGCCGACCGGGCTCAAGTGCGACGTGGATGGCGGCGAGTTAGTCATCAAGTGGGGCCGAAACGGCGAGTTCCTCGCCTGCTCGAATTACCCCAAGTGCACCAACACCAAAGAGTTCACGCGCGACGAGCAGGGGACGATCATCCCGCGCGAAGCGGTCCCGGCCGCGCCGACCGATGAGGTTTGCGAAAAATGCGGGCGGCCGATGGTCCGGCGCCGGTCGCGCTTCGGCGAATTCCTCGGATGTACCGGTTATCCCGAATGCGACGGCATCAAGCGGCTTCAGGCCGCGCCCGTCAAAACGGGAGTGCATTGCCCCGAATGCATCGAGGGCGAGATGCTCGAGCGCAGGAGCCGGCGCGGCAAGCTGTTCTTCGGATGCGGCCGGTACCCGAAGTGCAAATTTGCAAGCTGGGACAGGGTCGTCGCGCACCCGTGCCCATCGTGCGGCTCGCGCTACATGGTGGAGAAAGTCACCAAGCGCGAGGGCGCGATGTGGAAGTGCGCAAAGGCCGAATGCGGTTACAAGGCTCCCGCACCCGCTCCCGCCGGATCGCCCGATACGTCCGCATCCGCTGCCCCGGTCGCCTGATCTGCGCCGCGGCGCGGCTCGATTTCATCCGGACTCCCATTTGTTCCCGCGCCGTGGATAATGGCGATTGCTGGGTATGCGATGAGAGTCTGTTCGGGAACGCGAAGGGGACCCATCCCCGCAATCAGGCTTGCCATCTCGCTTCTGCTCCTGTGCACCGCGATCGCGGCTGGCGCAATCCCGGCGCTGGCGGCTCACGGCGGCGCGCTCCCGGTGCTCCAATCCAAGGAGGAGTTCGGCGACTACACGGCCAGCATCCTGCGCGACGACAGCGGCTGCGGCGGCTCCTACGTCGAGATTCGCAAGGAAGGCAAGCTCGTGTATTCGAGCCACGATCTTTGCCGGGAATCGATGCGAGTGGGAGGGCTCGACCCCACCGACCCTGACGACCGGTTCATCGCGGCCGGCACCGACTTGACCGGCGACGGACAGCCCGACCTGGTCGTCTCGGGATACAGCGGCGGTGCGAATTGCTGCCTCAACTTTTACATCTTCGAACTGGGCCGCAAATTTCGCATGATCGGGGTTATCGATGCGCTCGATGACGACCATGAAAGCCCGCACTTCGTTCACCTCGAGCCGGGCGCCGGGCGGCAGATCGTGCTTCGCGACTGGACTTTTGCCGGATGGCACGCAAGTTTCGCCGATTCACCAGCCCCGCTGGTCTTCCTCCACTATCGCGACGGCCGGTACCGGCTGTCGGGCGAATTGATGCGGGAATCCGCCCCGTCGCTCACCATGCTCAAATCGAGAGCCGAGCGGGTCAAGCTCGATGCGATGGCGGCGAATGAGGACGCAGAGCGCGTATCATGGCCGAACGGATCGCTGCCGAGCGAGCTGTGGAGCATGATGCTGGACCTGATTTACACGGGGCACGCGGACTTGAGCTGGAAGTTCCTGGATCTCGCCTGGCCGCCCAACGTCGCGGGCAAGGATCGCTTCCTCAGCGATTTCAAGAAACAGCTCGAGTTGAGCCGCTTCTGGCCCGAGCTCAGAGCGATGCAACCCTCGCTCGGCGACGGGAAGAAATAGGCTGCTCTCGGAAGAGTTATTCTGAACGCCGCTTCGGCGGTTTGAAAAACAAAATGAGCGAACCCGCGGTAACCGTAATCGGCGCAGGCCTGGCCGGAAGCGAGGCGGCCTTTCAGCTCGCGCGCCGCGGCGTGCGCGTGCGATTGGTCGAGATGCGTCCGCTCAGGATGACCGAGGCGCATCGCACCGCCGGTTTCGCCGAGCTGGTGTGCTCGAACTCGCTTCGCGACGCGACGCTCGAAACCGCAGTCGGCGTGCTCAAGGAGGAGATGCGCCGGCTCGGCTCGCTGATTATCGGCGCCGCCGACCGGGCGCGCGTTCCCGCGGGATCGGCCCTGGCGGTGGACCGCGATGAGTTCTCGCGCGCGATTACCGATGCGCTGACGGGTCATCCGCTGGTCGAGGTGGTTCGCGATGAGGCGGTCTCGATTCCGGACCGCCCCGCGATTGTCGCGACCGGTCCGCTGACCAGCCCCGCGCTCGGCGAAGCGCTCAACCGGATCATCGGTCCGCGCAATCTCTACTTTTACGATGCGATAGCACCGATCGTCGCGGCCGGCTCCATCGACATGAGCATCGCGTTTCGCGCCTCGCGCTACGGCAAGGGAGGCGAGGACTACATCAACTGCCCGATGACCGAGGCCGAGTACGATGCGTTCGTCGCGGCCCTGCTCGCCGCCGAGAAGGTGCCGCTACATTCGTTCGAAAAGCCGGTGTACTTCGAGGGATGCATGCCGATCGAGGAGATGGCGCGGCGTGGCGCGCAGACGCTTGCGTTCGGGCCGATGCGCCCGGTCGGGCTTTCGGACCCGCGCACGGAAAAGCGGCCGGCCGCGGTGGTACAGCTTCGCCAGGACGATCGCGAGGGCCGCCTCTACAACATGGTCGGATTTCAGACCAAGATGACGTACTCCGAGCAGCGCCGCGTCCTGCGCATGATCCCCGGGCTTGCGCGCGCCGAGTTCGTCCGCTTGGGCTCGCTCCATCGCAACACCTTCATCGACTCGCCGCGCCTGCTCCGTCCCACGTTGCAGTTGCGCGAGCGCGGCGACCTGTTCCTTGCCGGGCAGATGATCGGCGTCGAGGGGTACGTCGAGTCGGCGGCGGCGGGCCTGCTCGCGGGGATAAACGCCGCTCGTCTCGTGACCGCGCGCCCGCTCGTGGAGCCGCCGCGCGAAACCGCGCTCGGCTCGCTGGTCGCATACGTCACCGACTCATCGCGCCGCGGTTTTCAGCCGATGAACGCGAATTTCGGCCTGATGCCGGAGATGGCGGGCGCGGCGCGCGGGCGCTTGAGGAAAATCGCAATCGGCGAGCGCGCGCTTGCCGGGACCGATGCATGGATTGCGCGGGAGCACCTCGAACCGGCGTTAAGCTCGATACCCGCGCCGATTGCGGCCGCGCGATGACCGCCCGTGCCGATCCATCCCATCTGAAGCTCGCCGCTTTCGACGTCGGCAGCAATACCATCCTGATGCTCGCGCTCGAGTACGCAAGGCAGGGCGCGCCGCGCACGCTGGCGGACCTCGCGCGAATCACGCGGCTTGGCCGCGGGGTCGATCGCAGCGGGCGTCTTGACCCCGAATCGGCCGCGCGCACGCTCGCGACCATCGAGGAGTTCGCATCGCGCGCGCGCGCGCTCGGCGTGGATCGGATCGTCGGGGTCGCAACCGCCGCGCTGCGCGATGCCGCCGACGGAACCGAGTTCATCGCGCGCGTCCGCGAGCGCACCGGCGTCGCGCTCGAGGTGATCTCGGGAATCGACGAGGCGCGCCTGTCGTACCTCGCGGTGGCGCGCGGCCTCCCAATCGATCCGGCGGCGCGCCTGCTAATCGTCGATATCGGCGGCGGATCGACCGAGTTCATCCGGGCCGAGCCCGGGCGCGAGCTTGCGGCGATGAGCCTTCAGATCGGATCGGTCCGCCTGACCGAGCGATGCGTCCGGAGCGACCCGCCGTCGGATGCCGACGTCGCATCGCTCCGCGAGACGATCGATGCGGCGCTCGGCTCGATCGAGTGGACGTTTCGTCCCGATCGGATGGTTGGAATCGCCGGGACGGTCACAACGGTGTGCGCGGTCGCGCTTGGTCTTGAAACCTATGACTCGCGGATCGTCCACGGGCATGTGCTGCCGCTCGGCGAGGTCCGGGGCGCGCTTGAGTTGTTCCGATCGCGCCCGCTTGCGGAGCGCAAGAAGCTCCCCGGCCTGATCGAGGGACGCGCCGACGTAATTTTCGCGGGCGCGATGATCCTGGAACGCGCGATGTGCCGGTTCGGAGTTGAAGAAGTAATCGTCAGCGACCAGGGCGTCCGATACGGCCTGGCGTGGCGCGAGATCGAGCGAAGCCGCGCAACGATGCCGTAGCGCTTGCCACCGGGGCGGGTTCGGGATAGGTGAGGACTGGGAGGATACGGCGATGACAAAGGCGGAGCTGATTGAGGCCGTCGCGCGTTCGGCGCGACAGCCCAAGAAGGTCGTCGCGACCACGCTGGACCTCGCCTTCGAGTTGATCGCCCGCTCCATACGGCGCGACAAGCGCTTCTGGGTGCCCGGATTCGGCACCTTCACGGTGCGACGCCGCCGCGCGCGCGCCGGCTTCAACCCGCGCACCAACGCCCCGATGACGATCCCGGCGGCGCGCACGGTGGGTTTCCGTGCCGCGCCGCAGCTCAAAAAGGGTCTCTGATCCGGCCGGCCGCCACGCGCCTGCGCGGCGGCTGCTCGATCCACGATGCGCAGGCTCTGGCTCGTAATCCTCGCCGCTGCGCTCATCTGCGGCGGATATCTGCGCTTCTCCGCGCTTGGCGCGCGGGAGATGTCCGATGACGAAGGCTCATCCCTGGCCGCCGCCGCCGCGCCGGCCATCGCCGAGGTGATCGCGCTCCAGAAGCAGCTCAATCCGGGCAAGCTGGCGGTGCACGAATTGCTGCTGCACGGATGGATCGCGATGTTCGGGCAGGGGCTCGCCGCGCTGCGCGCGTTGTCGGCGGCGCTCGGGACGATTGCGATCGTGCTGGTCTTCTGGGTCGCGTGCGAACTCATCGCGCCGCCGCCTGAGGCCACCGCATCGGGCGGATATCCTGCGGACGATCGGCGCGAAATCGCTGCGATCGCCGCGCTCGTCTTCGCCCTCAACCTCGTGACGATTAAATACTCGCGCGAGGCGCGAATGTATCCGGTGATGCTCGCGGCAATGCTCGCGCAGGCGGGGTTCTTCGTGCGCGCATCGCGCCGCGGCGGACTGGTGATTTATGGCGGCGCCGCGATTTTCGCGATCCTCGCGGTTGCGGCCAACTTTACCGCCGCGCTCCTGCCCGCATCCGAGGGCCTCTGGCTGCTCTACCTGATTAGTCGATCGGGATTTCGCCCCGAGGCCCCCGAATCGCGGCGCGCGTGGGCGCTCCTGCTCGCACTGGCAGCGGGCGGTCTTGCTTTCCTGCCCATCCTCGCGCCCGCGCTCGCCGCCGCAGGCGCGGCAGTCGAGCACGGCGCGATCGGCTGGATCGAGCCGCCTCCGCTGTGGGAGCCGATTGCGCTGTTCAACAAGGCAACCGGCAGTATCGCCTTCCCTCTGCTGGCCGCAGCCGCCGGGGTCGGCGCGGTACGAGGATGGCGCCGCGCGCGCGACGGCGTCGCGTTCGCGTTGGTCTGGATGTGGGCGCCGCCGCTCCTGATGATGATCGCGTCGTACGCGGTGCGGCCCATCTTCGTTGAGCGTTACGCGCTCTCCTGCTTCGCGCCGTTCTTTATCCTCGGCGCGATCGGAATCTGGTCGGCGGGGGACATCCGCGCGCGCGCAATCGCGCTCGCGATCGTCGCCGCAGTCTCGCTCGGGCACGTCCACTCCTACAATCGCAAGCCGCACGACGCCCAGTGGCGCGAGGCCGCCCTGCTCGCATCGGCCAATCTGCGCCCCGGCGAGACGATGACCGCGATTCCGGCTTACGCGATCGCGGTCACGCGCTACTACCTGCCGGTACCCGAGCGCGACCGCGCGCGCCGCGCGACGGGCGAGAGCCGCGAGGCGGCGGTCGTGCTGCTGCGCGATCACGGCGTCGCGCCGCGCATCCGCGATGCGATCCGCATCGACTATCCCGTCGTGCTGGGCCATCTGCGCGGCGTCTGGGTGCTTCGGCGATGAAGCTTAGCCGTGCGGCGTGAAAGCGGGCCGGGCCCCTGTTATGATCGCGGTCGGTTGCGGCGCGGGACGCGCGCTTGCGGGCCTTTCGTCCCGGCGCGCCGCATCGCGGGGCAGGTGGTGGCACTCGAAGCATCGGGCGATCTCGCCGCAGCGGCCGGAGCAACCTCTCCGGCGGCCATCCAGCGCCATTCGCTCTTGCGATATTCTCCGGCGCTCGTTTTCCTCGCCGTCGTGTTCGCGGACTCAAGCCGCTTTGCCGATCCCGACGTTTGGGGCCATCTGCGCTTCGGCCAGGCGGTGCTGACCACCGGTCATCTGCCGTGGCGCGACCCTTATGCGTACTCGGCGGTGGGACTTCCGTGGGTGAGCCACGAATGGCTCTCGGAGGCGATAATCGCGGGCTCGTACGACGCGCTCGGCGTCCTTGGCCTCAACCTGATGAAGCTTGGGTGCTCGGCCGCGACGGTGGTCTTTCTCGCGCTTGCGATGAGCGAGACCGGCGCATCGACGACTGCGCAATTCGGCATTTTGATCCTTGCCGGGATGCGCCTTGCGCCGCAGATGCAATATCGGCCGCAGATTTTCACTTACGCGATGCTGAGCGCGCTGCTCGCATTGCTTGCGCGCGACAATTTCCGCCGCCGCGCGCCGCTTTGGATCGCAGTCCCGATGTTCGCGCTGTGGGCCAATCTCCACGGCGGCTGGGTCGCCGGCCTTGCGGCGGTCGGAGTGTACGCCGCGGTGTCATCGGCCGAGGACTGGTGGAACGGGCGCGGGCTCTCCCGCGGCGCGGGGCTTTTCGGGATCGCGATGTTATGCGCGCTGGCGACGCTCGTAACGCCGTACGGATTTGGAACCTGGCGCACGGTGGCGCGCACGGTGGAAAACCCCGCGATGCTGAGCGTGATCAACGAATGGAACCCGCTCTTGCTCGCGACGGTCACCGAGCTGCGCGCCAGTTGGGGATCGATACTGTACGTCATCTCGATCGCCGCCATTTTCGGCGGCCTGGCGGCGGCCATCGCGCTCGCTCCGTGTGGCAGCGACGGGCCGCTGGTCGCGATCGCAGCAATGATGATCGCGGTGTCGTTCGGCGCGGTGCGCAACGTCCCGCTTGGCCTTATCGCCGCCTCGGTGCCGCTTGCGCGTCACGCATCGCTCGCAGCGTACCCCCGCTGGAGGCCCTCCCGCGCGATTGCGCCCGCCGGTCCGGAGCGTGCGTCACTTCTCAACCAGGCGATCGTCGCGTCGATCGCGCTTGCGATCGCGGCCGAGACGGGGATGTTCTCGCGCCGCCTGCGGTTCGAGAGCGTCTATCCCGCCGGCGCCATCGCCTTCATGAAGCAGCGCGGGCTTCACGGCAACCTGCTCTGCGATTACGGCTGGAACGATTACGCGATCTTCCATTGCGCGCCCGCAAGCCGGGTCTTCATGGACAGCCGCTACGAGATGATCTACCCGCGCCGGGTCATCGAGGATTACCTGGACTTCGATCTCGACCGGCTGGGGGCCGAGCGGATGCTCGCCGCCTATCGGCACGATTACGTGCTAATCGCGCCGGCGGCGGCCGCGGCCCAGGTGATGAGCCGCGCGCGCGGCTGGACGCTGATTTACCAGGACGCAAACTCGCGGCTCTATGCGCGATCGGAGGCCGCTGCAAAAATGACCGGCGTACCCGTAATCGGTTCCGCGCGCGATGCGGACTTGCCGTGATGCGCGCGCGGGGGGACCAATGATGCGCGCGCGATCGCCGCAAGTCATTTCGCTGCTGCGGTACTCGCCCGCGATGGTCGCGGTCCTCGCCGTGGCCGCATCGAGCAACAACATCGCGGACATCGACTTGTGGGGCCATCTGCGCTTCGGCGCCGACGCGCTCGCGCGCGGACATCTGTTCATGCGCGATCCGTACGCATACTCGATTCCGGGACTTCCCTGGGTAAGCCACGAATGGCTGTCCGAGATCGTGCTTGCCTGGATGTACGCGAAGCTCGGCGTCGTCGGGCTCAAGCTGGTGCGCTTCGCCTGCGCGGCCGCGATGGTCATCTTTCTTGCGGGAGCGGTCGGGGAAACTTCGGCTGCAATCGGAATTCAGCTTGCCGCGCTCGGTCTGGCCGTTATCGCGCTCATGCCCGAGATGGAATTCCGGCCGCAGGCGTTCAGCTATGCGATGTTGTCGGCGGTGATGTGGCTCATCGCGCGCGACAACTATGGACGGCGCGCCCCGCTTTGGATTGCGATCCCGATGCTCGCGCTATGGTGCAATCTGCACGGCGGGTTCGTAATCGGGCTGGCCGCGCTCGGAATTTACACCGGGTGGACCGCGTTCATCGGACTGAGAGAGCGAAGCGGGCGCGCGCGCGCGCTCAGGCTTGGCGCGATAACCGGCGCGGCGGCCGTCGCGACGCTGCTTACTCCTTACGGGCTTGGGGCCTGGCGTTCCGTGATGCGGACGATTTCGCGCCCGCCAATGATCAATGAGATCGTCGAATGGAAGCCGCTTGCGGCGACGATGGTTGAGATCTGGCACATGCCGGGATTCTCGTTCGTGTTCGATTGCGTGATCGTAATCATCCTGGCCGCTCTTGCGGTGAGCGTTCTGATTGCGCCGCGCGGGCGCGACGGGGGCTTGCTCGCGATCGCGGGCGTGATGATCGCCGCGGCGATTTCGGCATTTCGCAACGTGCCGCTCGCCGTCATCGGATCCGTGACGCCGCTTGCGCGGCATTTCGCGCTCGCCTGCGGGATGGTGCGCGCGGGCGCGTCGCGCGAGGCGGCGGGCGGGATGCCGCGCGCACACACGAACGCGCTTACCGAGTCGGTGCTGGCGATGCTGGCGGTCGTGCTCGCGATCTGGGGCGGCGTTTTCTCGCGCGCGATGGAGATGGATTTCACGTTTCCGGCCGGCGCCGTCGCGTTCATGCAGCAACATCGCCTCGCCGGCAACATCCTGTGCAAATTCGCATGGGACGACTACGTCCTCTACCATCGCCTGCCCGAAGACCGCGTCTTCCTCGATACGCGCTACGAGATGATTTATCCGGACCGCATTGCGCGCGAGTACGAGGACTTCTATCACGGCCGCGCGGGTGCGGCGGGCGTGCTCGACGGGTATCGGCACGATTACGTGATGCTGGGTCCCGCGGCTGAGGCAAACCGGCTGATGCGCTCGCGCAGCGACTGGGTGCTCATCTACCGCGACCGGGATTCGCTGCTGTATGCGCGCGCGGGCAGCGCGGCCGCGCAAATCCCGGGGATACCAGTAACCGGCACGCCACCGGCGCCGAGCTTTCCGTGAGCCGCCATGAGCGCGCTTGAATCCGCCACGATGCCACGGCCGGCCGCGCCTCCCGCCGCGCCCGAGCGCAGGCTCGCCGCGCGCAAGTCGCTGCTTCGTTATTCGCCGGCGCTGGTGGCGGTTGCAGTCGCGATCGCCGACTCGATTCGATTCGCCGACCCCGATTTATGGGGGCACATCCGCTTCGGGCAGGCGGTTCTCAGCCACGCGCGCATCGCGTTTAGCGACCCTTACTCGTACTCGGCGCCGGGACATCTGTGGCTCAATCATGAGTGGCTCGCCGAGGTGATCATGGCGGCGGCCTGGGGCCTACTTGGCGTGTTCGGCCTGAAGCTGATGAAGTTCGCGCTCGCCGCGGCGGCGATTTGCGCGCTCGCCGATGCTGAGTCGCAGACCGATGCGCCGATACCGATTCAACTTCTCGTATTGGTCGTGACGGCGCTGATGTCGGCTCCGTGGTTTCAGTTCAGGCCGCAGCTTTTCACTTTCGCGCTGCTCGCCGCGCTGCTCACTCTGCTTGCCCGCGACGCGCGCGGGCGTCCGGCGCCGCTTTGGCTTGCGATCGTGATGTTCGCGCTATGGGCGAACCTCCATGGCGGATTCATTATCGGGATCGGAGCGCTGGCGGTTTATTCGGTCGCGGCCGGCGCGCAGGATTTGTTCGAGGGGCGCGGATGGGGGCGGCTTGCGCGCCTTGGCGCGATCACGATCGCCTCTGCGCTCGCCACGCTGGCGACGCCCTATGGAATCGGCATCTGGCGCGCGATTGCGCGGGCGCTGGCAAATCCAGATACGCGGACCATCGTTTCCGACTGGCAGCCGTTGCTGGCAAGCGTCGCGGCCCATTGGCATTGGAGGCCGCTTCGCTCGATTTACGATTTCGCGCCGCTTGGGCTCGGGGCCGCCCTGGCCGCATCGATTGCCGCTTCGCGCGCGATCGACGATCCGGGGTTAATCGCGGTCGCCGCCGCGATGCTTGCTGGGGCGCTGGTCTCGATCCGTAACGCTCCGATTGCGGAAATTGCGATCGCCGTCCCGCTCGCGCGCCATCTCGGTCTCGCTCTGGCAAGGCGGCGCGCCCGCGCCGGCGCTCCGGGCGCCGCGCCATCCGCACCGCTCGCGCGTTCGGGACCGGCGAATCAGCTCGCGATGGCGGTAATCGCGGTCGCGCTGCTGGCAGCGACGAATTTTTTCTCGGCGCGGCTTTCGGCCAAGGAGCGCTATCCCGCCAGCGCAGTTGAATTCATGCAGACGCATAACCTCAGCGGAAACGTGCTGGATGATTTCCTCTGGGGCGAGTACCTGATTTGGCACCTTGCGCCGGGCTCCCGGGTGTTTGTGGACGGCCGCTATGACACCGTCTATCCGAAAAGCGTGATCCGCGATTACATCCGGTTCCACTTCGGCGAGTCCGATGCGGTCCTCGATTCATACCCCCACGACTTCGTGCTCATCGCGCCGGAACTTGGCGCGCGCCGCCTGATGGATGCGCGGGGCGACTGGAAGCTCGTCTATCGCGACGAGGTGGCGCTGCTCTACGCGCGCGCCGGCTCGCCCGCGGCGCGAATCGCGGGGGTTCCGATCGCGGGGATTGCGCCGCCCACGAGCTTTCCGTAGGCGCCCGCTCTCATCGTCTTCATGGTGGGCGCTTTGCCGCCCTGCAAACCCTCGCGGCAGCGGGACCGCAGGCGGGTGTGGAATTGCGCGGCCAATATGGTAGTAACGGGAATGCCAAAGGGCGGTCGTCCGCGCGCACCGCGCGCGGGGAACGCCATGCTCAAAATTGCCGGACAAGGAGCAGTGGTATGAAAGCTGCCATCTTCCATGGCCCCCATCAGCCGCTCACGATCGAGCAGGTGGAACTCGACAAGCCGCAGGATCACGAGGTCCTGGTGCGCACGGTCGCAACCGGCGTGTGCCATAGCGACCTCCATTTCGTCGACGGTCTGTACCCGTTTCCGGCGCCGGCAATCCTCGGCCATGAGCCCGCCGGAATCGTCGAGGAGGTCGGCCGCCAGGTGACTTACCTCAAGCCCGGCGATCACGTGATCGCATGCCTCTCGGTGTTCTGCGGATTTTGCGATCAGTGCATGTCGGGGCATCCCAACCGGTGCACCAACCGGGCGGCAACCAGCCGCGACCCGAAGGACAAACCGCGCATCTCGCAGAACGGCAAGCCGGTCAACCAGTTCGCGAGCCTCGCGTCATACTGCGAGAAGATGCTCGTGCACGAAAACGCGCTCGTGAAGATCCGCGAGGACATGCCGCTCGACCGCGCCGCGCTCATCGGATGCGGCGTCACGACGGGGGTGGGCGCGGTGCTCAACACGGCCAGAATCGAGGCGGGCTCGACGGTAGCCGTGTTCGGATGCGGCGGCGTGGGACTGTCGGCGATCCAGGGAGCGCGGATCGCGGGCGCGCGCAAAATTATCGCGGTGGACCAGTTCGAGGGGAAACTCGCGATGGCGAAGCGGCTCGGCGCGACCGACGCCGTCGATGCATCGAGCAGCGACCCCGTCGCCGAGATCAACAAGATGACCGAAGGCGGCGTTGACTACTCGTTCGAGGCGATCGGACTGAAGAAGGCCGCCGAGCAGGCCTTCGCCTGCATCCGTCCCGGCGGCACCGCGACGGTGATCGGCATGATCCCCGTGGGCCAGAAGGTCGAAATCGACGGCTACATGTTTCTGACCGAGCGCAAGCTCCAGGGCAGCAACATGGGATCGAACCGCTTCCGCATCGACATGCCGCGCTACATCGATTTCTACTTGCAGGGACGCCTCAATCTCGATGACATGATAACCAAGCGCGGCAAGCTCGAGGACGTCAACGAGGCGTTCCGCGCGATGAAGGCCGGCGAGGTCGCACGCACGGTACTGATTTTCGAGCAATAGCCGCGAACACCGCGAAACGAGGAGCATTACGATGAAAGCCGCGATTTACCATGGACCGGGCCAGGCGCTTACGATCGAACAGGTCGAGATCGATGATCCCCGCGAGCACGAGGTGGTGGTGCGAACCGTCGCAGCAGGTGTGTGCCATAGCGACCTGCATTTCGTCGATGGCTCCTACATGTGGCCCACCCCGGCGATTCTCGGCCACGAGGCGGCCGGCATAGTCGAGAAGGTCGGCAGTCAGGTCACCTATCTGAAGCCCGGCGATCACGTTATCTCGTGCCTCAGCGTTTTCTGCGGCTACTGCGAGCAGTGCATGGCGGGCCGTCAGCACTTGTGCTCCAACAAGGCCGCCATCCAGCGCGCGCCGACCGACAAGCCGCGGGTTTCGCAGAACGGAAATATGGTGTTCCAGTTCGCCGACCTTTCCTCGTACGCGGAAAAGATGCTGGTGCACGAAAATGCGCTGGTGAAAATTACCGAGGACATGCCGCTGGACCGCGCGGCGCTGATCGGATGCGGCGTGATAACCGGCGTGGGCGCGGCGATCAACACCGCCAAGGTCCAGCCGGGCTCCACCGTCGCGGTGTTCGGCGCCGGCGGCATCGGACTCTCGATCATCCAGGGAGCGCGGCTGGCCGGGGCGCGGATGATAATCGCGGTGGACAAGTTCAAGAACAAACTCGAAATGGCGAAGAAGTTCGGCGCTACGCACGCCATCGATGCGTCGGCGGCTGACCCGGTCAAGGAGATCCGCGCGCTCAGTGGCGGCGGCGTCGATTATTCATTCGAGGCGATCGGACTCAAGGCGGTCGCCGAGCAGGCCTACGAAGCGATCACCATCGGCGGTCTTGCAACGATCGTCGGGATGGTTCCGCTCGGGCAAAAGGTCGAGGTGGACGGCCCGTCGCTGCTGCGCGAGAAGCGAATCCAGGGATGCTTCATGGGATCGACCCGCTTCCGCATCGACATGCCCCGCATCATCGAGTTCTACCGCCAGGGCCGAATCGATCTCGACAACATGATCACGCGCCGGGGCAAGCTCGAGGACGTGAACGA
This sequence comes from Binataceae bacterium (SeqCode), assembly GCA_035626155.1. Classification (GTDB taxonomy): domain Bacteria; phylum Desulfobacterota; class Binatia; order Binatales; family Binataceae; genus DASPOF01. The sequence continues at coordinate 20,472 of DASPOF010000138.1, read as the reverse complement.
GGCGTTCCGCGCGATGAAGGCCGGCGAGGTCGCGCGCACGGTGCTGATGTTCGATTAGCCGCGCCGCACGACTCGCGCCGGGAAAAAAGAGCCGGCCGGAAATCCGGCCGGCTTTTTCGTGCGTTCGAGCGCCGCGCGGCGGTCAGATAAGCCGCAGTTCCTTCATCGCGGACTTCATGCGCTCGGCCGGGCCCTGCGTCATCGGCACCAGCGGCAGGCGCATCTCGTTCGAGCACTTGCCCATGAAGGCGAGCGCCTGCTTGATCGGAATCGGGTTGGTCTCCACGAACAGCGCGCGCATCAGGGGGAGCATCCGGTAGTGGGTTTCGCGCGCGCGCGCGAAATCGCCGGCGAGCGCCGATGCCGCGAGTTCATGCATCTCGCCCGGCATCGCGTTCGAGCTGGTCGAGATGACCCCCTTTCCTCCGAGCGCGATTATCGGCAGCGTGAGCGCATCGTCGCCCGACAGGATCGCGAGGCGATCGCCGCACAGCCGCCGGATGTCCGATACCTGGTCCATCGAACCGGAGGCTTCCTTGATTCCGACGACGTTCTTCACTTCGCACAATCGCGCAAAGGTCTCGGGCGCGATGTTCGACCCGGTGCGGCCGGGGATGTTGTACACGATGAGCGGCAGGTCCACGCTCTCGGCGATCATCTTGTAGTGCTTGAAGATGCCGTCCTGGGTGGGCTTGTTGTAGTAGGGCGAGATGAGCAGCGCGCCGTCGGCGCCCATCTCGCGCGCCGAGGCGGTGAGCCGGATCGCCTCGGCAGTCGAGTTCGAGCCGGTTCCCGCAACGACCGGGACGCGCTTGCGGACCTGCTCCACCGTGAGCTTGATGACGCGCTCGTGCTCGGCGTGGCTGAGCGTGGCCGACTCGCCGGTTGAGCCGCAGGGCACGATGCCGTCGATGCGGCTTGCGATTTGCCATTCGATGAGATCGCGCAGCGCGCGCTCATCGACCGCGCCGTCGCGAAACGGCGTGACGATGGCCGTCAAGGCTCCGCTGAACATCAGGTTGGACCTCCCGATTCTATTCCCCCTACCGGCACCATCGCGGTCGCTCCGAGATCGATCTCTCCGCGGAAGACTTCGACCGCGTTCCCGGTCATAAAGACGTGATTGGCGGCGGGACCCGCTGCCCGCCATTCGATTTCGAGATTGCCGCCGCGAAGCTCGACGGTTGCGGCGCGCTCCGACCGCCCCGTGAGTATGGCCGCGACCAGCGCCGCGCACGCGCCGGTGCCGCAGGCGAGCGTCTCGCCCGAGCCGCGCTCCCACACGCGCATGCGAAGCCGCTTGCGCGAGAGCGCAAGGATGAATTCGGTGTTGACTCGGCGCGGGAAGAACGGATGGTGCTCGAATTGGCGGCCGAGCGCCGCGAACTGGCCCTCATCGAGCCTGAACACCGCATCGTCCGCCACGAATACCACGCAGTGCGGATTACCCATCGAGACTGCGGTGATCCGGTCGTGCCGGCCCGCGACTTCGAGCGGATAGTCGGCGACTGTCCCGCTGGCTTTCACAGGGATCCTGGAGCCCTCGAGAATCGGCTCGCCCATGTCCACCGTCGCGCCGGAGACCTGGCCGTCATCGAACCTGAGCTCGACCGTCTTCACCCCGGCGTCGGTTTCGATCGCGAGCGGATTTTTTTGCGCGATTCCCTGCTCGTAGGCAAGGCGGGCAAGGCAGCGGATTCCGTTGCCGCACATTTCGCCGCGGCTGCCATCGGCGTTGTACATCTCCATGCGCACGTCGGCGCCGCGCGACGGCGCGAGCATGATCAGGCCGTCGCCGCCGATTCCGGTGCGCCGGTTCGAAAGGCGCACCGAGAGCGCCGCCGGATCGGCGGGCCGCTCGCGCATCGCGACGATAAAAATATAATCGTTGCCGCAGCCGTGCATCTTGACGAACTCAAGCGTTCCCATCGCGCGGCCCTATGGCTTCAGATCGACAACGTGCTCGCCGCGAATCAGGTCCTCGAAACTCTCCCGCTCGCGGACGACGTGGAACTTCGCTCCATCGACCAGGATCTCGGGCGCGCGCGGCCGCGAGTTGTAATTCGACGACATCACGAATCCGTACGCGCCGGCGCTCATGACGGCGAGCAGGTCGCCCTCCTTCGGCTCGGGCAGCACGCGGCCGCGGGCGAAGAAGTCGCCGCTCTCGCACACCGGCCCGACGACATCGACAACGATCGGCTGGCCGGGCGCGCGCCGGTCCACCGGCCGGATTTCGTGGTACGCCTCGTAGAGGACGGGCCGGATGAGATCGTTCATCGCGCCATCCACGACGATGAACTTTTTCACATCGGTCTCTTTCACGTACAGGACGCGGGTGACGAGGATGCCCGCGTTGCCGACCATGACCCGTCCCGGCTCGGTGATAATCTTGAGCTTAAGCTTGCGAATCGGGTTAAGGACCGCGGCGGCATACTCAGCCGGCGGCGGCGGCTCCTCCTGGTAAGGGATTCCAAGCCCGCCGCCGATATCGAGATACTTGAGCGCGATGCCCTCCGAAGCGAGTTGGTTCACGATCGCCGCAACTTTCGCGGCCGCCTCGGTGAACGGCGAGGTGTCGGTGATCTGCGAGCCGATGTGCGTGCTCAGGCCGACGATCTCGAGGTTCGGCAGGCTGCGCGCCTCGGCGTAATACTCATGGACCTGGCTCAGCGGGACGCCGAATTTGCTGTCGCGATGGCCGGTCGAGATGTGCGGATGGGTGCCGGGGTCGAGGTCGGGATTGACCCGCACGCTGACCGGCGCGCGCTGCTTCATCCGGCCCGCGACCTCGGAGATGCGGTGGAGTTCGGAGCGCGACTCGACGTTGAACATCAGGATGCCCGCTTCGAGCGCGGCGGCAATTTCCTCGTCGGTCTTGCCGACGCCCGAGAAAACGATCTTGCGCGGATCGGCGCCCGCGCGCAGGCATCGCAGCAACTCGCCTACCGACACGATGTCGAAGCCCGCGCCCATCGAGTGAAACAGCCGCAGGATGCTCAGGTTGGAGAGCGACTTCATCGCGAAGCAGATCAGATGGTCGGTCTCGGCGAAGGCTTCATCGAAGACGCGGAAGTGGCGGCGCAAGGTTCGCGCGCTGTAGGCGTAGAATGGCGTGCCGATCCGGCGCGCAAGGTCGGCGATCGGCACTTCCTCGGCGTAAAGCTGATCGCTGCGGTATTCGAAGTAGTTCATCTGGCCCGAAATGACGCGAGCCCACCGCTTAAGCTGGCGGTGATGCTGGTTTTTATCATAGCCCGGCCGAGCGAATAAACGCACCGCCCTTCGCGGGCGTCGCGAGGGCCCGGCCGAAAGCTTCGAGACACCCGGCTACGGGAGCGGGGCCGGGGTGGGGATCACGAATTCTTCCGGATTCGGCGGGGGCTTTGGAACCGCCCGCACCAGGGAAGCTTCGTTGGACGGTTCGCTCACGTAGCCGTCGAGGGTTCGCGACATCACGCGGTAACTGTATGCCTCGCCGAGCGTGGTCGCCTGATCGAGGTAAGAGAATTCGTGCTGGACCCGGAATCGCTGCTGGTCGGTCACGGGAATCTCGGCCAGCTTTTCCGGCTTCGCCTCGGCCTTGGAGCGCATGAGCACGAACGAGCCCAGGTCGCGCATGCGCCTGCCGCTCGCGTACCTTTCGGGACGGCTCCAGACGAGCCGCACGCCGCCCTGGGCCGAGTCGGCGCGCAGATCGTCGATTCGCTCCGGGCGAGCCAGCTCGGGCGGTATCGGCGGCGACTTGACGCCGCATCCGAGCCACATCGCGGTCATCGCGAGCGCGACCGCGGCGAGGATGATTACGCCGGGTTTGCGGTTCATGATCGCTCAAGCTCCCGGATGCGGGCGCGAACGGCCGCCGGCGCGGGCCCTCCCGGAACGGTTCGCCGCGCCAGCGATTTTTCGGCGCTGAGCAGCGCGACCGCATCCGGCCCGAACAGCCGGCTATGGCGGCGCAGCCCAGCCAGCCCGAGGTCCTCGATCGATTTCCGCTCGTCCGCGGCCTCCCGCACCAGCGCTCCCACGATTTCGTGGGCCCGGCGAAACGGCACGCCCCGTCCGACGAGATATTCGGCGAGGTCGGTTGCGAGCGCAAACCCGCCCGCCGCCGCGCGCATCGCCGCATTGTTGAACTCGATTCGCGGCCACAAGTTGGCCATCAGATCGAGCGCGGGTTTGATGGTATCGAGGGCGTCGAACACGCGTTCCTTGTCCTCCTGGAGGTCCGAGTTGTACGTAAGCGGCAGCCCTTTCAATACCGTGAGCATCGCGACCAGGTCGCCGATCACGCGTCCGGTCTTGCCGCGAATCAGTTCCGCGAGGTCCGGGTTCTTCTTGTGCGGCATCATCGAGCTTCCGGTCGAGAACTCATCGGGCAGGGCGGCAAAGCCGAACTCCGCGGACGTCCAAAGAATCAATTCCTCGCTCATCCGCGAAAGATGGACCGCGGCGAGCGCCGCCGCGGAGAGAAAATCGACCGCGAAATCGCGATCCGAGACCGCGTCCATGCTGTTCATCGCAATCGCATCGAACTTAAGCTCCCGCGCCACCATCCTGCGGTCGATCGGCAGGGTCGTTGCGGCAAGCGCGCCCGCCCCTAGCGGCATTACGCCGGTCCGCACGAGCGCCTGTTCGAAACGCTCGCGGTCGCGCGCGAACATCTCAACGTATGCGAGCACATGATGCGCGAGCGAGACCGGCTGCGCGCGCTGGAGATGGGTGTAGCCGGGCATGACCGTCTCGACGTGCTGGCGGGCCACGGCGAGCAGCGCCGCGCGCAGCGCGCCCAGGCGGCTAATGACTTCCCCGATCTCGTCGCGCAGGTACAGGCGCAGGTCGAGCGCGACCTGGTCATTGCGCGATCGCGCGGTGTGCAGCTTGCGGCCGGAGTCGCCGATCTTCTCGATGAGCCGGCGCTCGATCGCAAGATGGATGTCCTCGTCGGCAGGATCGAATCGAAATCGGCCCGCATCGATCTCGCGCGCCACCTGCTTTAGCCCCGCGACGATCTTGCGCGCATCGGCGGCCCCGATGAGCTTCACTTTCGCCAGCATCCGGGCATGAGCGATTGAGCCCTGGATGTCGTGGCGCCACAGGCGGCGGTCGAACGGCAGCGATGCGGTAAACGCCTCGACCTCGGGCAGCCGCGCGCGCGAAAACCTCCCTCGAATCAGGCTTGGGTCTTGCGCGCGAGCCGCAGAGCTTCGCGCGGCCGCCTTTTTCCGCCAACGAGCTTTCACTTTGGATGCCGGGAGACTGCGCAGGACCGGTCGCGGAGGAGGAGGGGGTTCACCGGACTTGCGGCCGTATGCGGCACGGACACCCGCGCGCCGCGCAGCTCATCGAGCCGTCCGGATGCGCGATATGCACGTCCATCTTGTGCCGGCATCGCGCGCACTGGCCCGAATGCTCGCGCGGGACGAGCCTCGGCTGCGGGCGCGGCGGCTTGAACTGGATCACCTTGCCCAAGCTTCACGTCCCTTGGCGGTCCTTTCCGCCATCACCACCCGTGCGCGCCAGCGCGCGCAGCCGCATCCCGGCCAGGCGGATGAAGCCCTCAGCGTCGGCCTGGTCGTAGCCGCCCGCCTCCTCGAAGCTCGCGATCTTCGGGTCGTAGAGCGAGTTGGGCGACTTGCGCCCCGCGATCCACACCCCGCCCTTGAAGAGCTTGAGGCGCGCCACGCCGGTCACCCGCTGCTGCGTTTCATCCACGAACGCCTGCAGCGCCTCGCGCTCGGGTGCAAACCAGTATCCGTAATAGACCATCTCCGCGTACCGCGAAATGAGCGAGTCGCGCAGATGCATCACCTCGCGATCGAGCGTCAATTGCTCGACGGCGCGATGGCCGTGCACCAGCATGGTGACGCCCGGCGTTTCGTACACGCCGCGCGACTTGATGCCGACGTAACGGTTCTCGACCAGGTCGACGCGTCCGACGCCGTGTCGGCCGGCGATCTGGTTGGCGCGCTCGATGAGGCGCGCGGGCGACAGCCGCTCGCCCGCGATCGCGATGGGGTCGCCGTGCGCGTACTCGATCTCGACGTACTCGGGCTGGTCCGGCGCAGACTCGGGCGAGGCGGTGAGGCGAAACATGTCGCCGTATGGCTCGCGCCAGGGGTCCTCGAGGATGCCGCCTTCGTAGCTCACGTGGACCAGGTTGCGATCCATCGAGTAGGGCTTCTCGGCGGTGACCGGGATCGGGATTTTCTTTTCGTTGGCGTACGCGATCATGTCGGCGCGGCCGCGAAACGGCCAGTCGGCGCGCCGCCACGGTGCAATTATCCGAAGCTCAGGCGCAAGCCGCGCGAAGGTCAACTCGAACCGCACCTGGTCGTTGCCTTTGCCGGTTGCGCCGTGCGCGACGGCGTCGGCGCCCTCGGCGAGTGCGACCTCGACCTGCTTGCGGGCGATTGCGGGCCTCGCGATGGAGGTGCCGAGAAGATAGTAGCCCTCGTACACCGCGTCCGCGCGCATCATCGGGTACACGAAATCGCGCGCGAACTCCTCGCGCACGTCGGCAAGCACGAGCTTGCTCGCCCCGGTCTTGAGCGCCTTCTCCTCGAGACCCGCGGTCTCCTCTGCCTGGCCCACATCGGCGCAGAAAGCGACCACCTCGCATTCGAATCGGTCCTTGAGCCAGCGCAGGATTACGGACGTGTCGAGCCCGCCCGAGTACGCAAGCACGATCTTCTTTATCTTCTCGGTGGCCACGATGTTTACTCCCGCTTCACTTGCCGGGCGCCGCCGCTGCGCGCGGCAGAACCTCGGGCCTCAGCAGCCACACCATCACCGCCTTCTGCGCGTGAAGGCGATTCTCCGCCTGGTCGAGGACCACCGAGCGCGGACCGTCGATCACCTCGTCGGTGATCTCCTCGCCGCGATGCGCCGGCAGGCAGTGCATCACGAGCGCCCCGGTTGCGGCGTGCTTGAGCAGCGCCGAGTTGACCTGAAAGTCCTTGAAGTCGCGCCGGCGTTGCGCCGCCTCCTTCTCGTGACCCATCGAGGTCCACGTGTCGGTGTAAATCACGTCGGCATCCTTGACCGCCTCGACGGGATCGTGCGTGAACGTGCCAAGTTCCTCGCGGCGCAACCGCGCGAGGTAGTTGCGGTCGGGCTCGTATCCTCGCGGACAGCCCACGCGCAACTCGAACCCGGCCAAGGCGGCGGCCTCGATCCAACTGTTTGCGAGGTTGAAGCCGTCGCCCACGAATGCAAGCCGCAATTTCTTGAGATCGCTTCCGAAATGTTCCCGCAGGGTCAGGAGGTCGGCGAGCAACTGGCAGGGATGAAGCAGGTCGGTCAGCCCGTTAATCACGGGCACCGACGCCTCGCGCGCAAGCTCGACGCAGGTTTCATGCGCGAAGGTGCGAATCATGATGAGGTCCACCCAGCGCGACAGGTTGCGTGCGACGTCCTTGGCCGACTCGCGCTCGCCGATCCCGATATCGTTCGGCGCAAGGTAAATCGCATGCCCGCCGAGCTGCGCCATCCCGGTGTCGAACGTGATCCGCGTGCGCAGCGACGGCTTCTGGAAGATCATCGCGAGCGTGCGCCCGCGCAGATAAGGATGCGCGACGCCGGACTTGAGATCGGCCTTGAGCCGCGCCGCAAGCGTAAGCAGGCCGGACAGTTCCTCTTCGGAGAGTGAACTCAGATCGACAAAGTCGCGCTTGGCCGCGGGCGGGCTGGTCCCTCGAGGATTGGTCTTTTGTGCCGCTGCGCCGTTCATTTCGCCACCGGCGCCGTCCGCAGCGCCCGTTCGATGATTTCGAGGCCCGCGTCGGCTTCCTCGCGCGTCAGGTTGAGCGGCGGGAGGAGGCGAAGCACGTTTCCCGCAGTCGCGTTGACGAGCAGCTTCTCCTTGAGGCACGCGGCCACGATCGGAGCCGCCTCGTGCTTGAGCACGACCCCGATGATCATCCCGAGACCGCGCACCTCGGCGATGCGATCGCAGGACCTGGCGAACTTGGAGAGCCGCTCGACGATGTAGGCGCCGACCCGCTCGGCGTTCTCCAGAACGCCGTCCTGCTCGAACGCATCGATTACGGCGAGCGCCGATGCGCACGCGACGGGATTTCCGCCGAAGGTCGAGCCGTGGCTGCCGGGGGTGAGGCTCGCCGCGACGTCGGCGCGCGCGATCATCGCTCCGATCGGAAGCCCGCCGCCGAGCGCCTTGGCCAGCGTTACGATATCGGGCTTGACCCCCACGTGCTCAAAGGCAAAGAAGCGGCCGGTGCGGCCCATCCCGGTCTGCACTTCGTCGAAGATGAGCAGAATCCGCTTGCGATCGCAGAAGTCGCGGACGCGCTTGAGGTAATCGGGCTTCGGAACGACCACCCCGCCCTCGCCCTGGATCGGCTCGATCATCACCGCGACGGTCTCATCGCGAAGCGAACGATCCAGCGCGGCCAGGTCGTCGAATGGCGCGAGCCGGAAGCCGGGCACGAGCGGCTGAAAGCCCTGGTGGTATTTCTCCTGGCCGGTTGCGCTCAGCGTCGCCAGCGTGCGGCCGTGAAACGAACCGAGTGCGGCCACGATCTCGAACCTGCCGCCGCCGTCCTTGTGGCCCCATCGGCGCGCGAGCTTGATCGCCGCCTCGTTGGCCTCGGCGCCGGAATTGCCGAAGAACACGCGGCCGTCGCCGAACCGGTTTGCAAGCCGCTCGGCCAATCGCGCCATCGGCTCGGTGTGGAACACGTTCGAGACGTGAGTGAGCTTCTCGGCCTGTTCCTTGATCGCGCGCACGACGCGGGGATGACCATGCCCGAGGCTCGTCACGGCAAGTCCGCAGAAGAAATCCAGGTAGCGATTTCCATCCGCGTCGTACAGGTACGAGCCGTGGCCGCGAACGAATGCGAGCGGCAGGCATCCGTAGACATCGATGAGATTGCGATGCGCGAGTTCGATGATTTCCGCGTTGTTCATCCTGGTCCGATATCCTCCCTCAGCGGGCCGCCGGGCGCGGGCCCGGCTGCTGCTCCGCTGCGCGCTTGAGGTCCGCGACCTTCGCCCGGCGCTGCACGACCTCGGTGCCAACTCCCGAGCGAGTGAATACCTCGAGCAGCACCGCGTGGCGCACGCGCCCGTCGAGGATGTGGGTCTTGGCGACGCCCCCCTGGAGCGCATCGACGCAGCACTCGACCTTGGGAATCATTCCGTCCTGGATCGTGCCGCGCGCGATAAGCCGGCGCACGTCGGCGGCATCGATGGTGGGAATGAGGCGGCCGTCGCGGTCCTGTACGCCCTCGACATCGCTCAGCAGGATGAGCTTCTCGGCCTTGAGTGCGGCCGCGATTTTTCCCGCCGCGACGTCGGCATTGATGTTGTAAGTCAGCCCGTCGCGGCCCACCCCGGTGGGCGCGATCACGGGGATGAAGTTGGCAGCCTCGAGCGTGCGAATCACGTCGGGATTGACCTGGGCCACGTCGCCGACTAGTCCGATATCCACCCGGTTGCGCTTGCCCTCGGCGTCCTTTACGACCATCCGCATCTTGCGCGAGACGATCAGGTCGCCATCCTTGCCCGAAAGTCCGACGGCGCGTCCGCCATGGCGCGAAATCAGCGACACGATGTCCTTGTTGATGCGTTGCAGCACCATCTCGGCGGCTTCCATCGTGGCCGCATCGGTCACGCGCATCCCGCGCACGAAGCGCGATTTGAGGCCGAGCCGTCCGATCAGCTCGGTAATCTGCGGACCGCCGCCGTGGACCACGACCGGATTCATCCCGACCAGATCGAGCAGGACCACGTCCTCGGCGAATGCGGCGCGAAGCTCCTCGGACTGCATCGCGTGGCCGCCGAGCTTGATGACCATGGTCTTGCCGCGAAAGCGCCGGATGTAGGGCAGCGCCTCGATCAGCGTGTCGGCTCTTTCAATGAGATTTTTCACCTGGCCTCCGCGCAGATGGCTGTACGCAGAAATAAAACAGGCTTGAGCGCGTGGCGCAAATGCCCTGCCCGCCCGCTCCCCGGCCCAGGCCGCCGATCAAAGGATATAACGCGAGAGGTCCTCGTTCTTGAGAATCGGGTCGAGATTGCGATGAACGTAGGCCGCATCGATCAGGATCTCGCGTCCGTTCATCTCAGGCGCGTTGAACGAGATCTCCTCGAGCAGCCTTTCCAGCACGGTGTGGAGGCGGCGCGCGCCGATATTTTCCGACCGCGAGTTCACCTGCGCCGCGATCTCCGCCAGTTCCGCGATCGCGTCATCGCTGAAGCGCAGATGCACCCCCTCGGTCTCCATCAGGGCAACGTACTGCCGGGTGAGCGCGTTTTCGGGCTCGGTCAGAATCCGGATGAAGTCGGCGCGGGTGAGCGCCTGGAGCTCGACGCGGATCGGAAAGCGTCCCTGAAACTCGGGGATCAGGTCGGACGGCTTCGCGGTGTGGAATGCGCCCGAGGCCACGAACAGAATGTGATCGGTTCGGACCGCGCCGTACTTGGTGTTGACCGTGGAGCCCTCGACGATCGGCAGAAGGTCGCGCTGCACGCCCTCGCGCGAGACGTCAGGACCGTGATGGGCCTCGCGGCCGGCGATCTTGTCGATCTCATCGATGAAGACGATTCCGGATTGCTCCGCGCGGCTGACCGCCTCGTGCGCGACCGCATCCATATCGACCAGGCGGGCCGCCTCTTCCTGGGTGAGGATTTCGAGCGCTTCGGGAATCTTCACCTTCTGATGCCGCGATTTCTTGGGCATGAACTGGCTCATCAGTTCTTTCATGTTGAAGCCCATCTCCTCCATTCCCTGGGGAGTGAAGACTTCAACCGTCGGCATCGCGCTCGCGCTGACTTCGATTTCGACCTCGCGGTCATTGAGATGGCCGCCGCGAAGCAGCTTGCGCAATTTCTCGCGGGTATCCTTGTGCGAGTCGCCCTCGATTGGCTCGGCTCTGCCCTCAGCGGTGAGGCCGAGCGGGCGGCGCACCTTGGCGGGAGGCGGGAACAGGATGTCGAGCAGGCGCTCCTCGGCGTTCTCGCGCGCCTGGACGGCGACGCGCTCGCGCGCCTCCTCGCGGACCATCTTGACCGAGACCTCGGCGAGGTCGCGGATCATCGACTCGACATCGCGGCCCACGTATCCGACCTCGGTGTAGCGCGATGCCTCCACCTTGATGAACGGCGCCTGCGCCAGCCGCGCGAGCCGGCGGGCAATCTCGGTCTTGCCCACGCCGGTGGGGCCGATCATCAGGATGTTCTTTGGCGCGATCTCGTCGCGCAATTCGGGAGCGACATTCTGCCGCCGCCAGCGGTTCCTGAGCGCGATCGCGACGGATCGCTTCGCCTCGTGCTGGCCGACGATATACCGGTCGAGCTCGGAGACGATCTCGCGCGGCGTCATTACATAGGGGGCACTCATTGCAATGTAGAGCGTTGCGGGCGGACCTCGATCAGGCGCCTCGCCACGGATTCATATTCAAGATTAATCACGATTGGGAGCGCTGACTACAGCTCCTCGAACACGAACCGGTCATTGGTATAGACGCAGATTTCGGAGGCGACTTTCATGGCGCCTTCCGCGATTTGCCGCGCGGTCATCTCCGGGCTGTGCCGGATGAGCGCGCGCGCCGCCGCAAGCGCGAAGTTTCCGCCCGATCCGATCGCAAGGATTCCGTCGTCGGGCTCGATAACGTCGCCCGCTCCCGAAATCAGCAGCGAACTCTCCCGATCCGCGACGACCAGCAGCGCCTCGAGCCGTCTCAGCACCCGGTCGGTGCGCCAGTCCTTGGCGATTTCGACCGCGGCTCGGCGCAGCACGCCGTTGAACTCCTGCAACTTGCCCTCGAACTTGTCGAACAGGGTGAGCGCGTCGGCGGTCGAGCCGGCAAAACCGGCGAGCACCTTTTCGTCGTAAAGCCGCCGCACCTTGCGCGCGCCGCTCTTCATGATCGTCTGACCGACGCTCACCTGCCCGTCGCCCGCCATAACGACCGAGCCGCGATGGCGGACGCTCAGGATGGTGGTGCCGTGAATTTCGGCTCCAGGTTCAAGCCCTTGGATGGGCACGTTGATAGACCTCTTTGAGATGATTCACGCTGACGTGCGTGTAGCGTTGCGTGGTGGCAAGGCTCGCGTGGCCGAGCATCTCCTGGATCGACCTCAAATCCGCCCCAGCGCCGAGCAGATGAGTGGCGAAAGTGTGGCGCAGCCCATGCGGCGTGATCGAGCGCGTGAGCCCGGATTCAACCAGCCGGCGCTCGACGATCTTTTCGACGCTGCGGGTCGTAAGCCGCGCGCCGCGAAGGTTCGTGATGACCGGCCCGTCGAGCTCCCAGGCGACCGGCATCGCGCGCCGCCACGCCTTGAGCGCATCGAGCGCCGGCTCTCCGATCGGAACCAGCCGATCCTTGTTCCCCTTGCCCGCCCGCACCATCACCATCCCGAGGTCCGAATCGACATCACGCCAGTTGAGACCGACCAGCTCGCTCACGCGAAGCCCGGTCGAGTAGAGCGTCTCCATGATCGCGCGGTCGCGCAGCGCCCCCGCGTCCTGGCGGTCGGAATCGAACTCGATCAGCCGGCGGACGTCGTCGTGGTCGAGCACGGCGGGCAACCGCCGCTCCGACTTGGGCGAGCGAATCGATTGGGCGGGACTGACCTGCCCGGCGGTCGTCTCGCGAAATCGAAAGAATGCCTTGATCGCGCTCAACCTGCGTTGGACCGTCGCGCGTTTCGCGGTCTTCATCAGTTCAAAAAGGTACTGACGGATATTGTCCGCGCTGATTGCGCCGACATCGACTTCCTCGCCGTCGCCCCGCAGCGCGATGCGCCTGTCGAGGAGGAAGCGGCGCAGGAACAGAAGGTCGCGGCGGTAATTTTCGACCGTGTGTTTCGATGCGCGCGACACCCGGCTGAGCGCCGCCACGAACGCCTCGACTTGCGCCTCCATTATCTCGCGCCCTTGAGGGGCACCGGCTATGCTATCAAGGGCGTTCTGGCCGAAAAAGGACGGTCCGACGCGCTCGCTTGCGCCTGCGCCGTCGCCTGCCGCGCAGGGCCGCAACGGGCATCGAGGAGCGCTTTGAACTGCTGGCATTGCGGACGTGAGATCGACACCCGGGAGCGCGTCGGTTTCCGCGACACCTGCTCCGGATGCGATCGGCCCGTGCACGTCTGCCGCAACTGCGATTTTTACGACCCGGCCTACCATAACCAATGCCGGGAACCGTCCGCCGAATCCGTGGTGGATAAGGATCGGGCGAACTTCTGCGAGTATTTCGCACCGGCGCGCGCAAGCCGGCCGGTTGGCTCGGGAGCGGCCAGGGCCGCGGTGCAGAACAAGCTCGACTCGCTCTTCAGGAAGAAGCCATGAGCGCGCCCCCGACAAGCGCAACGCCGGCTGCGTCCCGCGGCGTCGCCGCGATAGTGCTGGCGGCGGGGCTGGGGACCCGGATGCGCTCGAAGCGGGCGAAGGTTCTTCATGAACTGGGCGGCCAGCCGATCATCGCGCGGTCGCTCGGCGCGGTTATCGCGCTCGGCGCGCATCCGATCGCGGTGGTCGTCGGGCACCAGGCCGCAGAGGTTGAGGGCGCGGCGCGCGCTGCGTGCGGCGATGCTCCCCTGATTTTCACTTATCAGCGCGAGCTGCGCGGAACGGGCGACAGCGCGCGATCCGGGATCAGCGCGATCGCGCGGGAGTTCGGCGGCGACGTACTGATTACCTACGGCGATATGCCGCGGCTTAGCCCGGCGACGCTTCGCCGCTTCATCGACGCCCATCGCGCAAGCGGCGCCACGCTCTCGTTCATCAGCGTCAAGCTCGACGAGCCCGGACAATACGGGCGCGTACTGCGCGACGAGTCGGGCCGGGCGCGCGCGATCGTCGAGTTCGCCGACGCATCGCCAGCCGAGCGTGCGGTCAACGAGATCAATGCGGGAGTCTATATCGCGGGCGTGGATTTTCTGCGCTCGGCGCTTGAGGAACTCAAGCCGAACAATGCGCAACGCGAATGCTATCTGACCGACATCGTCGCGATTGCACGCGAGCGCGGACGGCGGGTCGAGGCATGGCTGGCGGACAATAGCGCGGAATTCGCGGGAATTAACTCGCGCGGGGAGTTGGCATCTATGGAAACGCAAATCCGGGAATCGGTGAACCGCAAGCTGATGGCCGCGGGCGTGACGCTCGTCGATCCGGCCACCGCCTACATCTCCGAGCAGGCCGAGATCGCCGCCGACTGCGTGATCGGCCCCAACGTGCAGATTCTCGGCCGATGCCGAATCGGCGAAGGCGTGCGCATCGACGGCACCGCCTGGCTCAAGGACGTCGAAGTCGGTCCGCGATGCCATCTCAAGCTCGGCGTGCGCGCCGAGGAGTGCCGGATCGGCGAGGACTCGGAGATTGGTCCGTTCGCGAACCTGCGCGCGGGCACCGATCTCGAGGGCCACAATCGAATCGGCAATTTCGTCGAGACCAAGAAGGCGCGCATCGGCCGCAACACGAAGGCGAGCCATCTCACCTATCTCGGCGACACGGTCATCGGCCGCGACACGAACATCGGATGCGGCGTTATCACGGTCAATTACGACGGCTATGAAAAGCACGAGACCCGAATCGGCGACCGCTGCATGGTCGGATGCGATACCCAGTTGGTCGCGCCGGTCAAAGTCGGCAACGACGTGTACGTTGCATCGGGGACCACGATCGTGCGCGAGGTCGCCGATGGCGCGCTCGTGATGTCGCATCATCCGCAGCGCGAAAAACCCGGCTGGATGGCGTCCTGGCGCATCCGCCATGGCGACGATCCTGCCGGTGGCGGGAAGCACAGCGAGGACGATTAGCAGATTAAGGCCGAATTTATGGGTGCGGCGTAATTGCGACGATCGTTATCTGGTCAGGATTCGGCCCGTAGCAGAAGAAAATCCGATAAGCGGCTGGCGTCCGATTCTCGCAATAGGCTTCAAATACTTTCTGATTTTTCGGTCCTCGCAATCGCGAGTATTCGTGGGTCCGCAGGCCTGGGTGGCGAGGATTGGTTTCGAGCAACCCCAAGGCCTTTCGCGCAGCCTTTAGACGTTTTGCAGCCGACGGATCATTCGCTAAGCCTGTCAAGTCGGCCTGCGCTTGC
The DNA here is from genome assembly GCA_035626155.1 of Binataceae bacterium (SeqCode). Taxonomy (GTDB): domain Bacteria; phylum Desulfobacterota; class Binatia; order Binatales; family Binataceae; genus DASPOF01. The sequence continues at coordinate 5,401 of DASPOF010000138.1, read as the reverse complement.
GGCGTAAAGAGTAACTGGAATTTCCCCGCCACTCAGCCTCCCCGCAAAAAAGACTCATTCGATTTCGTCGTCAGCGTATTTCGCAAACGACCCTAGGTCTTTGAGTTGGCCTTCTGAAGCCTGCTCCAGGCCTTTGCCGACGCGCCTCCGAGCCTCCGGGTTGCGATAGAGCCATAGCTCGTGAACTGGAACCGCAATTTCCGGCGAAAGCAGAAGTTGTCCGGCCTCGTTCAGATAGACGGCAAACCTTAGCCCGGCCTCGTCTTCACCCAGCCGCTGCTTGAGCAGTTCGAACGCCTTAGCCAGGGACACTCGCTTCCTTTCATCGAGGCCCACTTGCCCCACCAGCTCGAACCGGTCGCTTAACACTTTTGCAGCCTTAGCCATGTATCTCCTTCCCCGTGGCGCCTCCCGAGCCGGGGCGTCACGCTCGGGGAGAAATGCCATTACCCACTTTACCACAATGGGACGAAGGCGTAAATGCACCGAAATCCCGGCAACGCGCCGCCCGAGCGGAGACCCGGGAGTTCAGCTCTCGTCAGAGGCGCCAGACCCTTCCCACTGGCCCGACGCGCACTTGAATGGCTTCGCGCGGGCAAGAATAATGAATCGCGAAGGGGACGATACCCAAACCCCCGGCGAGGGAGTGCCGATATAGCGGAAGAAAACAACAAGAGTAGCGCCAGGACTCGAAGTATCGTGATGCTTCGAGTTGACGAGGTGGAAGCAGCATCGAAGGACTCGGCGGATGGCTTCCCGGTTCCACGATCGTTAGAGGCGAACAAACCGCGCGGGTGACCGCGCGACAAAACCCGCCTCAAGTGGCAGGGCGACGCGCCCTGGTGAGTAAGGTCAAACTCTTCGGCTCGGTCATTTCCCTTCCGACGTGTGTCGGCGCCCGCGCCTCTTGAACGAGCGGTGCCCGGCAGGATCGTTCCCCCAAATCCGCACGGCATGCCGCGCGCGGACAGAAAAATATTCGCAGCCGAACCGGAGGAGCGATCATGTGCGGAATAATCGGATACGTGGGAACGAAGCAGGCCTACCCGATTCTCATCGAAGGACTCGCCAAGCTCGAGTATCGCGGCTATGACTCGGCGGGGGTGGCGACCCTGGTCCAGAACGGCAAGCTCGAAATTCGCCGCGCGGTGGGCAAGCTCGAAAACCTGCGCAAGCTTCTCGCCGAGCGCCCGCTGGACGGGCACATCGGGATTGGGCACACGCGATGGGCGACGCACGGGCGGCCCTCCGAGGAAAACGCGCATCCGCACAAGGCCGGCCCGGTCGCGGTGATCCATAACGGGATCGTCGAGAACTATCTCGAGCTTCGCGCGGGCCTGCTGGCCCGCGGCCACAAGCTCCGCTCCGAGACCGACACCGAGCTGATCTCGCATCTGATCGAGGAGCGGCTGCGCGGCGGCGGCGCGCTCACCGGGGCGGTGCGTCAAACCGTAAATGAACTCAGGGGGTCGTTTTCGATCGTGGTGCTCTCCGAGACCGAGCCGGACACCCTGGTCGCCGCCAAGACCGCGACCCCGCTCGTCCTTGGGCTGGGCCGGGGCGAGAACTTCATCGCCTCCGACATCCCAGCGATCCTCGGACACACGCGCGACACGATCGTGCTCGAGGATGGCGAGCTGGCCGAGGTAACCGCGCAAGGCGTGCGAATCCTCAAATTCGACGGCACGCCGGTCGAGCGCCGGGCGCGGCAAATCGAATGGGATGCTGTCGCGGCGACCAAGGGCGGTTTCAGGCATTACCTGCGCAAGGAGATCGACGAGCAGCCGCAGGCGTGGATCAACACCATGGCGGACCGCGCGGCGGCGGGCTCGCCCACCGTAAGCTTCGAAAGCGAGCTGCTGCCAAAGGACGGGGCAGGCGCTATCGGTCGGATCGCGATGGTGGCTGCGGGGGCCTCCTGGATCACCTCGCTCATCGGCAAGTTCATCATCGAGGAACTGACCGGGATTCCGGTCGAGGTCGATTACTCGTCCGAGTTCCGCTATCGGCGCCCGCCCATCGATGCGAGCACGCTCGTCATCGCGGTCGCGCAGTCGGGCGAGACCGCAGACACGCTGGCCGCGATGGAGGAAGGCCGCCGGCGCGGATCGCATCTGCTGGCGATCACCAACACGGTCGATTCATCGATCGCGCGCAAGGCCGATGCGCGGCTGTACACGCGATGCGGCCCCGAGATCAGCGTCACGACGACCAAGTGCTTCATCGCGCAGATCGAGGCGTATTACCTGTTCGCGATTCATCTGGCGGCCCGGCTCGGCCGGCTCGGCAACGCCGAGGCGGTCGAATTGCTGCATCCGGCATTTGCGATCCCGGCGCAGATCCAGGCGATCTTCGCGCTCGAAGCGCAGATTCAGGGGATCGCGCGCAAGTACGCTTCCGCGCACGACTTCCTCTACGTGAGCCGCGGCATCAATTATCCCGTCGCGCTCGAAGGCGCGCTCAAGCTCAAGGAGATTTCGTACATTCACGCCGAGGGTTACGCGGCGGGCGAACTCAAGCACGGGCCGATCGCTCTCGTGGATGAGCGGATGCCGGTGGTCGTGATCATCCCGAACGATGCCCTGTTCGAGAAGACGCTGTCGAACCTGCGCGAGATCGAATCGCGAAACGGCCGCATCATCGCGGTCACCAACGGACCAAGTGCCGAACTGGAGGCGGTCGCGGAGGAAATCATCCGGGTGCCGGCGACCAACCACCTGCTGACGCCGGTCCTGATGACGGTGCCGCTGCAGTTGCTCGCATACTACATCGCTGCCGAACGCGGCACCGATATCGATCAGCCGCGCAATCTCGCGAAGTCGGTTACGGTCGAATAGGGGCACCGTCCCGCGGCGGTCCGCCAGCGTTCGCACGCCGTGATGGCTGGCGCGAAATCAGCGTCGAATCGGGTGTCTTTACGGCCCCCGAGAGCGCTCGAAGGCAGGCCAAAAAAAAACGACCGGCGCGGAGCGCCTTGGTGAATCGCCAAGGCACCCCGCGCCGATGTTGGACACGGGACTACGATGAGGTTACGCCGGCGGAGCTTTTATTGCAAGCCGGCGGAAATTGCGCCGGCTTGGCGGTCCCGCAAGGCGCGGCCGCCCCGCCCATCCCGCCGGACCGATCGGAAGGACCAACCCAGGCCGCGCGGAAGTCCAACGGCCGGACGCTCTCAAAGCTCCGCGCGGCAACCAGCGCCCCCGCGCGCGGCGGCGGATTACGGCGCCGCCGAAACCATCGACTTGACCGTGAAGAACTCCTTGCTGATCGCGCCCATGTTGATGTACCAGCATTCGCGCTCGGGCGTGTGCTGGCCGGGCAGGTAACACATCGTCGAGATTCCGCCCTGCGTGTCGATCGACGCCGCGCCCACCACGAACTCGCGCTTGAACGGATAGACCGCCACGCGCGCATCAGGCACCGGACGGTCGCGGAAGGTCAGCCAGTAGATGTGGGTGCGCCAGAGCTGGCCCTTGCGATCGTAGCTGTCCACGTACGGCTCGAACCACGCCTCCGAGTCCATGTAAATCACCGTGTCGCGATCGAGCGCGTTGTTCGCTCCCTTGCCGTCGCGCCGCGGGCACGCATCGACGATATACACCTGGCGCATCTCCCAATCTTCCGGGCACGCGGTCCCGCCGCCGTCGTACGGGCAGGTCATCTCGGGCGAATGTGTGCCATGAACGCATCCCAGCATCGATTTGACGCCGAGGAACTTGTAATCGTACTGCTCCGTCTTCGGATTGAAACCGGAATAGTGGTCGAGGTCGTAGGTCTGCGCGCCCATCGCGCTGCTCAGGATCGCCTCGTTGAGCCGGCGCACCCGGCGGGTCCCGGGCGTCCAGTCCCAGCTATCGTCGCCGCGCGATGGGTCCGCGTAGCGGTAGCGAATCACTCCTTCGCCTCGCTGGTTTTCCGGCGCGAGAATCGGATACAGCGCGAACATCCACATCCGGTTGGTCTGCTTGAAGTCGGGATCGAACGGGGTCGGCTCGACCTCGGTGCGCCCGATCAGGTCGTAGCCCGCGTAATGGCCAATCTCGATCTCGTCGATGACCCGCTGATCCTGGCCGGGCGTTATGTACTCGGTCTGGCAGTCGAAGAAACGCAGATCGTAGTCATCGCTGTTGATCGGCCGGAATACGTTATTCCAGACGAGCTTTTCCGCGATGTTCGGATCGTTGAAGTCGATCAGCGGGAATGGCTGGCCGGCGACGAAGCCGATCAGGCTGCGATGGTCCTCGCTGAGACGCACCTGCTGCGAATACTTCTCGGTCGCCTCGCGAAATGGCGCCGGCCACTCCACTGCCGAGGTCGGCACGATGTTCATGCGCATCCCGTGCGTGACCGCGTAGTAGACCCCCGGCGACACCACCGGCTTCACCTCCGCCGCGTTGGATATGCCGATCACGTCGCCGGGCTTTACTCCCGCCCACGCTCGGCTCGATGAGATGAATAAGAACGAGACGAGGCAGAGGCCAACGGTGCAAAGCGCTTTCCTCCGCGTGCTGCTCTCCATGTTTACTCCTCCCCTTCCAGCGATGGCTTTCCCCACCGGCGTTAAATTCGCGGGAATCCTGCCAAACTGGCTTCTATTGCTACAGTTAGGGCTATCAGATGAAACAAAATGTAGCAATAGGCCCAAGTTTGGGCGGGCGGGCCCGATTCCGCCCAGGGCGGGCAATCGGTGCATAGGCCCGGTTTAACCGGCACGCCGCGGCTGTGGCGCCGAAGCGAACGCCGGCCCGCGAGGATCGATCCTGCCGGCCGCTCAGGGCGAGCGGGCCGCCGCTACTCGTAGCGAAGTGCGTCGATGGGATGCAGGAGCGAGGCCTTTCGGGCCGGATAGTAGCCGAAGAATACGCCGACTGCGGCCGAAAACAGGAATCCGCCCGCAATCGCGGCCGGCGAGATCAGCGTCGGCCATCCCGCCAGGAAGGAAATCATTTTCGATGAGACCATGCCGAGCAGCGCTCCCGCCAGACCGCCAAGCACGCTCAGCAGCACCGCCTCGACCAGGAACTGCAGCATGATGTGAATGCGCCGGGCACCGATCGCCATCCGGATTCCGATTTCGCGCGTACGCTCGGTGACCGAGACGAGCATGATGTTCATGATCCCGATGCCTCCGACCACGAGCGAAATCGACGCGACCGCCGCCAGCAGGAGCGTCATCACGCGGGTCGCGTTCTCGGACGCCTGCGCGATGTCGCTCAAGCTGCGCACGGTGAAATCATCGTCCTGCTTGGGCTGGATATGGTGGCGTTCGTGGAGCGTATGGGTCACCTGCGCCATCGCGTCATTGACCAGGTCCGAGCGCTTCGCCTTGACGAAGATCGTATTTACGACGCCGGTGATCTTCGGCGGCGCTCCGAACGGGCTCGAGTACTCCGTGCTGGAG
>DASPOF010000137.1:0-6228 GCA_035626155.1 Binataceae bacterium (SeqCode) | reverse complement strand
CCACGAACGTGTCCTTGCCGGCCCTGCGGTAAAATCCGCCCGACTCCGGGGTCTTGTCGCCGAGCCGGCCCTCGGCGATTCCGCGCTCGATGAAATCGGGCAGCCTGAAGCAGCCGTGCGCCTCGTCGTCCTCGCAGTTGGCGTACACGTTATCCACGATCGCCTTGTGCACGTCCCATCCGACCAGATCGATGGTCGCCAGCGGGGACATCGCGCGCCCGGTGTGCGGCCCGATCAGGTAGTCGATGAAGGCGACGCCGTGCTGCGCCGCAAGCTGCGCGCTCTCGTTGAGCACCTTGAAGCCGACGCGATTGCCCACGAACGCCGGCCGGTCCTTCGCGACGATCACCTTGCGGCCGAGCCGCTGCGCGAGCATCGCGGCGACCGCCGCGGTGACCGCGGGGTCGGTCTCGGACCCCGGGATGACCTCGGTGCCGACGATCATGTGCGGCGGATTGAACAGATGGATTCCGAGAAAGTTCCTGCGCAGCGAGTCGCTGTGTCCGCGCGCCATCTCGGCGATGGAAAGCCCCGAGGATCCGGTCGCGACGATGGTCTCAGGGCGGCGATAGCGATCGATGAGTTCGAAGAAGTGGCGCTTGAGCGGGAGGTCCTCGGCGAGCGACTCGAACACGAGGCCCGCCGCTGCGGCCGCGCGCTCGAGGTCGTCGTCATAAGTGCCAAGCCGGATGCGCTCGGCGATCGCTTCGGAGCGCGCGGCATTCTGCGCCGCCTTGAGCCCCGCGCGGGCCTTGTCGATCTCGCGCGCGAGCATCGTCACCTCGAAGCCTGCGCCCGCGAACACGCATCCGGCTCCGGCGCCCATGGCGCCGTTGGCGCCGAGAATCACGACCTTGTTGTTAGCCACGAATTGTCTCTCTGATCGCGCCACGAGTTTGGGAGGATCCGCTCCGATACGCGCACATCGCCGGCGGCGCGTTCCGACACCGCGAAACGCAGCGCCAGAATTCGAATTTAATCATGCGGTTTGGCTTCGTCACCGGCGGGCGCGCAAGCCGCAAAAAATGCTAACCGACGGGATCGGATCACTCCACAGCAAAAATGCTCCCGGCGGTGCCGCGCCACGGCTGCCGCGAAATCGAATGTGATGCTTGAACTTTTACGGCCGCCGCGAAACCGCCGCCACAATGCGATGCCGCATCCGCCCGGCGCTGCGATGCTCGAGGCGCCAGCGGATCAGATCTTAAGCTCGCGCTTGAGGAAGGCCTTCACTCCCTCGCGGCCGGCAAGCTTGATCACGAATGCGCCGGGCCGGCTCTCCATCGCGATCTCCAGGAACGGACAGCTCTTGCCCTCGAGCAGAATCCACTCGCCCGCCTCGGGCATCGACAGGCGCCGCTCGGCGAGCGTGATCTCCCAGCCGCGGCCGGTCTCGCGGGTTTCGACAATCGCGGCGGCGAACTTTTTTGCAAGCTGGCGATATCGGCGCTTCTGCTCGTCGCTGAGCGCGCTCATATCGCGCGCGATCGGTGCACCCTGAGATGGCTGATGATGATGGTGATGATGTTCGTGCGGCATGACTCATTCCCCGGTTGCGGCTGGATCGAAGCGCGGCCCGCTCCCCCTTTGTTCGCTTTGGCTTCCGTGGCGCGCGCGATCACGGCTCGCGCCAGGCGCGGCCGTCCGCGGCAATCAGCGCATCCGCCGCGCGCGGTCCCCAACTGCCGCAAGGGTACTCCTCGATTGGCACGCGCGCATCGTCGGCCCACGCGTCGAGGATACCCTGGATGAACTCCCACGATTTCTGCACGAACGCACCGCTTGGGAAGAGCGTGTGATCGCCGTTCATCACGTCGAGCAGCAGGCGCTCGTAAGCGTCGGGCGACGGTTCTCCAAACGCGCTCGCATAACTGAGATTCATCCGGACCGGACGCAGACCGAGGTCCAGGCCGGGCTGCTTTGCGATCACATCGAACGAGAAGCCCTCGTCGGGCTGGATGCGCAGGGTCAGCAGGTTGGACGGCAGGTTCGCGTCGCGGTTGAACAGGATTTTCGGCACGTCGCGGAATTGCACGATGATCGAGCTTGCGCGGCGCCCGAGCCGCTTGCCGGTGCGGACGTAAAACGGCACGCCGGACCATCGCCAGTTATCGACATAGAGCTTGAGCGCGGTGAACGTCTCGGTGCGCGAGTGGGCGGCCACGCCGCGCTCATCGAGGTAACCCGGCACCTCGACTCCATCCACCTGCCCCGCCGAGTAGCGCGCGCGAACCGTCTGCGTGCGCGCGAGCTCGGCGCGAATCGGGCGGAGCGCGCGCAGCACGTTGAGCTTGCCCTCGCGGACCGCGATAGCATCGAGCGACACCGGCGCCTCCATCGTGAGCAGGGTGAGCAGTTGCAGCAGGTGGTTCTGCACCATGTCGCGCAGTGCGCCGGAGTGGTCGTAGTAGCCGGCGCGGGTGCCCACGCCCTCGCTCTCCGCCACGGTGATCTGCACGTGATCGACGTTGCGGCTGCCCCACAGGCGCTCGAAGATCGAGTTGGCGAAGCGAAGCACGAGCAGGTTCTGGACGGTCTCCTTGCCGAGGTAATGATCGATTCGGAAAATCTGGGACTCGTCGAGATGCTTGCGCAGGGTGCGATTGATTTCGAGCGCGCTTGGAAGATCGTGGCCGATCGGTTTCTCGACCACCACTCGCGTGAAGTGCGGCGCATTGGCCGGAGCGATCATTCCCTCGGCGGCAAGGCGGGCGACGCAGTCGCTGTACGCCTCGGGCGGAACCGAGAGATAGTAGATCCGGTTCTCGGGAATTCCACGCTCGCGCTCGGTCTGTTCCAGACGCTCGCGCAGCCGCCTGAATCCGTCGGGCTGATCGAGGCCGCCAAGATAGCCGAGACTCTGGACGAAGCTCTGCCAGCAGTCCTCCTCGACCTTGAGCCGCGAGAATCGGTCCACCGCCTCGCGAGCGGTGGAGCAAAACTGGTCGGAGGTGAGCGGCGTGCGCGCGAACCCGAGCACCGCGCTGCGCGCCGGCATCATTCCTTTTCCGCAATGCACCAGGTTGTAAAGCGCGGGCAGCAGCTTGCGCCTGGCCAGATCGCCGGAGGCGCCGAAGATCACGATCGTGCACGGCGGGGTGGGGCGGTTGGGCTGAATCGTCAGCGGATGATCCACGGCTCGATCGAGTCCTCTTGCGGTCGCGATCGGTTTCGGGATGCGGCTGGAACGGGCGCGCCGCGGCTGATAATCATCAAGTCAAGCGCGCGTATGAGCCCGTTCGCATCGCGTCTGTCATCACCTATGCTCTCAAGTCTAGCGGGTTTGTCCGCGTAAGGCATCGCATAATGGAATCACAGTTTGCGCACCCTGGTGGCTGGAAACGCGAGATGCTGGAGCAGTGGTTGCCGGTCATCGTGTGGGGCGCGGTCATCTTCGTGCTATCGACCTCGGCGTTTTCCGCGGCGAACACGGCGCGGATAATCGATCCGATTTTGCTCTGGCTGTTTCCGCGACTGGCGGGGCCGGCGGCGGACGTGGCGCACGCGCTCATACGCAAGGCCGCGCACTTCACCGAGTACGGGATTCTCTTCTGGCTGCTGATTCGCGGGCCGATGGAAGGGCGGCCGTACGCGGCGCTGATGCTTTGCGTGGTGTACGCGTTGCTCGATGAGGGCCACCAGGCGTTCGTGCCGGGACGGACGGCGTCGCTGTACGATGTCGCGCTGGATTCAACGGGCGCGATGTTCGGGGGCTTCCTGCACTCCGCGGTGCGGGAAGCAACCGCGTGACCCGAGCTAGCAGGATGTTGAGATCTCGCCGCGGTCGAGCTGCGATGATCGGGGTTTTCTCAACATCCTGCTAAATGGCTTCGGGAGCCGAGGAGATGCGATCCATCCGGCCGAAGAACGCGCGCAGGTTCTTGCACTCCCCGGGGATTTTGAGTTCGCCGGTCAGCGCGAAGTACCAAAGCTGCCCGTAAAGCGCGAAGTCCGCAAGCCCGATTCGCCCGAGCAGGAATGCGCGGTCCGAAAGCGCGTCCTCGAACGGTGCGAGCGCCTCGCCCGCGCGGCGCCGGTTCGCATCCGCCTCGGCGAGCATCCGGTCGACGAAGCCGGCGCCGAAGCGGCGTTCGCGAATCAGCCGCCACAGCGCCTCGCGATCCTTGCCCATCTTGCGCCAGTGCGCGACCTGGTCGGGAATTGCCGCGCGGTACAGAGCGTCCTCGAGCTGGTTGTCGATGTAGTCGGCGAGCGCGAGATGGATGCCGCGCCAGGTGGGCGGAAAGAGCGTCGGGTCGGGATAGAGCTCCTCCAGCCGCATCGCAATTCGCGCGGAATCGAAAATCGTCTCGCCGCTCTCGAGCGTCAGCGCCGGCACCATGATCTGTCCCGACGCGAGCACGAGTTCCTTGCGCTCCACGTAATCGACCTCGATCACTTCGTAATCGACGCCCTTGAAATCGAGAATCTTGCGGACCTTGGCGCAGAACGGGCTCGTGACGAACTGATACAGCCGTGCCTTCATCGTCGTCCTCCTTCTCCGCCGGCGAACCGGCCGACCAGCGCGTCGAGGTCGATGTCATTGATCGTACTGCACACGGCATCGGCCGCGGCGAGCGCCGGGGCCGGCGCGGTATGGCACACCGCGAGCACTTTCATCCCAGCGCGATGCGCCGCTTCGATCCCGGCGCCGGTGTCCTCGACGACCAGGCACTCGGCGGGTTGAATCGCGGGGCGGCGGGCGAGCAGGGAATCGATCCGTCCGAGCGTGGCGACGAAGCCTGCGGGATCGGGCTTGCCGCGCGCGACGTCCTCGGCCGTGACGATATCGAGGAACAGCGGCCGAATGCCGGCGCGCCCCAGGATAATCTCCGCCTCGGCTCTTAGCGTGCCGGTAGCGAGCAGGAGGGGAAACCGCGCGGCGCATCGGCGCAGGAACCGCTCGGCGCCGGGGTAGAGCACGTCGCGATTGGCGATCATCCGCTGATAGACGGCGGTCTTGCGCGCGATGAGATCGCCTATCTCCCGCGCTCCGGCTTGCTGGCCCCGGTTCGCGAGCACCGCTGCGAAGCAATCGCGATCGTCCAATCCGACCAGGCGCGAGAAGTATTCGTCGCGAGGAATCTCGATCCCCCGATCGCGCAGCACATCGTTGAACGCCGCCAGATGAAGCGGCTCGGTGTCGGCGAGCGTGCCGTCGAGATCGAATATCATCGCGCGGATCATTCAAGCTTGCGCTGCGGGCGCCCTCTGATTCGCTCAGGAAGCGCGGCGCGCGAGCAGCGCCACGATCACGGCCTGCGGCGGGGCGCCGGTCACCTCCGCGCGCCCGTTCTCGATCGTCATATTCACCTCGCTGCGCACCCCGAAGCGCCCGGGAAGATAGATGCCCGGTTCGACCGAAAAGCAGGTGCCCTCGATGAGCATGCGATCGTCGGGCGCCTCCAGCGAATCGAGGTTTGCGCCCATCCCGTGAACCTCACGCCCGATGGAATGGCCCGTGCGATGCACGAACGCATCGCCGAAGCCCGCCTGCTCGATGACGGCGCGCGCCGCGCGGTCGCCCTCGACGCCGCTGACCGGCCGCCCGGCGGCGACGCGCTCGTGCACGAGCAAGATCGCGGCGTCGCGGGCGCGAGCCACGATCTCGAAGATGTGCGCGTGCTCATCGGGAACGTGCTCATCCACAAATGCGGTCCACGTGATGTCGGCGTAAATCGAGTCGGGGCCCGGCTCTTTCGCCCACACGTCGAGCAGCACGAAGTCGCCGCGCCGAATCGGCGCATCGCCCCCGGCGGAAGGCTCGAAGTGAGGATCGGCGCTATGCGCGTTGACCGCGACGATCGGCGGGGTGAGCGTCACCAGTCCGTGCGCTGCGATCCGGTCGATCACGAATGCCTGAATCCCAAGTTCGGTTGCGCCCAGGTCAGCCGTCGCGCGGCGCGCGATTTCGGCAAAGGTCTCTGCCACGATCATGCGCAGCGCGATGCCCGCGCGGCGATGGCCCGCCAGTTGCGCGGGGGTGAGCGCCGCCTCGAAGCGCTGAATCAGGTCGGCCGCCGAAATCACCTCGACACCCAGCGAACGAACCAGTTCGAGCGTGCCCCCATCGACGCGCGAAACCGACGGGATCGCGCCAAGCGGCGAATAGTTCATCGCGATCCGCCGCGCGCCCCCAAGCATCCGGGAAAGCCCGTCGGCCATCTCGGCGTGCGAACGATAGACGATCCGGTCCGCATCGAGCGCGTCGAGCCGATGCGCCTCGAC
>DASPOF010000136.1:0-12476 GCA_035626155.1 Binataceae bacterium (SeqCode) | reverse complement strand
GGGCTGGCCGCCGAAAACACCACCGAGATCGACCGTGTCTATCATCTCGATCGCGGCTACGAGGCGCTCGATGCGAAGCTCGCCGCCCTCGGAGCCAGAATCGAGCGAGTGAAGCAGTGAGCGTGCGCATCCTCAAGGCCGGCACGCCGCGGGCGCGAAGTTTCATCGGGGCGATGCTCGCGCGGCGCGGCGGACTCGACGATCCGCGCGTCAACGCGGCGGTTGCGAAAATCATCGGCGATGTGCGCCGGCGCGGCGATCGAGCACTCATCGATTACACCCGCAAGTTCGACGGCGTGCGGCTCACCGCGCGGACCTTGCGCGTCGGCGGCGATGAACTCGCCTCGGCGCGAGACCGAATACCGGCACGTGACCGGCGCGCGCTCGAATTTGCCGCGCGCAGAATCACGGAATTCCATCGCCGCACGCTCGAGCGCTCATTCAGCTATCTCGATCGCGCGGGTCTGCGGTTGGGTCAGATGGTGACGCCGCTTAAGCGCGCCGGGATTTACGTTCCGGGCGGCGCGGGCGCGTATCCCTCATCGGTGCTGATGAACGCCATTCCGGCGCGCGTGGCGGGGGTCGAGGAAATTGTGATGGTCTCGCCGCCCGCGCGCGACGGCGGCGGCCTTGCCGTGATGGCGGCCGCGGCGATCGCGGGTGTCACTGAGTTTTATCGCGTAGGCGGCGCACAGGCGGTGGCGGCGCTCGCGTACGGAACCGCGAGCATCCGCCCGGTCGATAAAATCGTCGGCCCGGGAAATGCCTACGTGCAGGCGGCGAAGCGGATGGTTTATGGCGTCGCCGATATCGACAAGATGGCGGGGCCGAGCGAGGTGCTCGTGATCGCCGATGCGGCCGCGCGGCCGGCCTGGGTGGCCGCGGACATGATCGCGCAGGCGGAGCACGGCTCGGGCGATGAGACCGCGATGCTGGTGACGCCGTCGGAAAAACTCGCGGCGGATGTTGCGCGCGAACTCGAACGCGAACTCGCCAGCCTGCCGCGTGCAGACGCCGTCAGGCGCGTGCTCGGTAGGAAGGGCGCGATCGTGGTCGTCGGCGGGCTCGATGAGGCATTCGAGCTTGCCAACGAAATCGCGCCGGAGCACCTTGAGCTCGAAATCAGGAATCCTCGCCGATGGCTGCGCAAGGTGCGCGCGGCGGGCGCGGTTTTCCTCGGAGGGCTCTCGCCGGCGCCCCTTGGCGACTATGCCGCAGGGCCGAATCACGTCCTGCCGACTGGCGGGGCCGCCCGGTTCGCATCGCCCCTGGGTGCATACGATTTCCTCAAGCGAACCAGTATAATCGAGGCTTCGCGGCGCAGCGTCGCGGGTCTTGGACCGGTGGTCGCCCATCTGGCCCGGATGGAGGGATTCGAGGGACACGCGCGCGCGATCGAACTGAGGAGCGGCCGGAGCGCGAAAGAAGATCGCGCGGCAGGCTGAAAGACCGATGGCAAGCAAGCCGAAATCGAAGGCGGCGCGGCCGCGCGCGGGGGCGGAGTCTCCAGCGCGCGTCGTGGCGCACGACGCGCCGCGGCGCTCGGCCGACGTCGAGCGAAAGACGCGCGAGACGCAAGTCAGCGTCGCGCTCAAGCTCGATGGGACCGGGCGCGGCGAAATCTCGACCGGCGTGCCGTTCCTCGATCACATGCTCGAAAGTTTCGCGCGCCACGGATTTTTCGATCTCAAGGTCGAGGCGCGCGGCGACATCCATATCGATGAGCATCACACGGTCGAGGATGTCGGGATCGTGCTCGGCCGCGCGTTCCGGCAATCGCTCGGCGACCGGTCCGGCATCCGCCGCTTCGGCGAGGCGACCGTCCCGCTCGACGACGCGCTATGCACCGCGGTGGTCGATATCAGCGGGCGCGCGTACCTCGGCTACAACGTCCCGATCAAGCAGGAGCGCGTCGGCGCGTTCCAGACCGAACTCGTCCATGACTTCATGAAGGCGATGAGCGATGAAGTCGGGATGAACCTGCATCTGAATTTGCACGCCGGCCGCAATCCGCACCATTCGATCGAGGCCGCATTCAAGGCGCTTGCGCGCGCGATGGACCAGGCGACCTCGCTCGAGCCCAGAGTGGCGGGCGTGCTCTCCACCAAGGGCACGCTCACGTCCTAGAGAGACGTTGGACAAGTTCACGGTCATCCCTTCGATCGACATCAAGGGCGGCGAGGTCGTGCGCCTGCTGCGCGGCGAGATGGCGCGCGCGACCGTTTATGGCAGCGATCCCGCCGAGGCTGCGCGCAAGTTCGCCGAGCAAGGTGCGGAATTGATCCACGTCGTCGATCTCGATGGCGCGATTGCGGGCGCGCCGCGAAACCTCGATGCGGTCCGCGCGATTCGCGCCGCAGTCCGATGCGCGCTCGACGTGGCGGGAGGGCTTCGCACGATCGAGAACGTTCGCGAGGCGTTCGCGGCCGGCGCCGACCAGGTGTCGATCGGATCGGCGGCGTTCCTCTCACCGGATTTGGTCCGCAGCGCGTGTCGTGAATTTCCCGGACGAGTGGGCGGATCGATCGATGCGCGCGGCGGCAGGCTCGCGATCAAGGGATGGGTCGAAACGAGCCCGCTGACCGTGGAGCGCGCCGCCGCGATTTTCAAGGACGCCGGCGTCGCCGTGGTGACAGTCACCGATATCGCTCGCGATGGGGCGGAAACCGGCGTCGATGCCTCCCGGATGGGCCAGCTCGCCCGCAAGGTCGGAGTTCCGCTGATCGCATCGGGCGGGGTCGCGCGCCTCGACGACATCGCGGCGCTCCGCGAGCGATTCGATGACGGCGTGGTCGGCGTAATTGTCGGCAGGGCGCTCTACGAGGGCCGCTTCACTCTGGCGCAAGCATTCGCAATCGCGCGGAAGTAGAAACCGCCTCCGCACGATTTACACAGGCAGTTAACCGGACGACACTGGATTTCCAGCGTCTGAGCCGCTCCGCGACCAGTCAGGCGCTGCAACGGTGTACTCGAGAAGAGGGGAGGGAGGAACGCCGATGAAAGCTCACGTTATGTTCGCAATTGCTGTACCGCTGTTTTTGGGCGCGTGCAGCAACCCCCACACACCAGCGGGTTATGTGGGGTATGTGACAAAAACGCCCGTCTTCTTGAAGGCTCATTTTTACGAGGTGCAGGTCGGCCCCGCATCTACCGGCATGGGTTGGATGCTGAATGTGAGGAACTACTCGATCACTCCATTCGACATCGACCAAACGTTCGAGGGCGACAGCGCAGTGCTGTGCAAGGACAACTTGAAGATCAGCTTCGCAGTCCATGTCGTCATGCGCCTCAATCCCGACATGGTCCGATCGTTCGTTGAGAGATTCGAGTCGGACGTTAGCAATCAGGACCCGGTCGTTTCCTCTTTCAACGAGTATTTCCAGGAGCCGCTTAGAACCTACGCGCGCGACGCGATTCAGAAATACACTGCATTCGATATCAAAGAGAATATCGACACGATCAGCAAGGAAATTGCAGATCGGGTTGCGCAGCGCGCCGAGAGTACGCCATTCATCATCAGCACGCTGGTGGTCGGCAACATCCAGTATCCGCCGCAAGTCGCGGAAGCTGTCGCGCGGAAGATGGCCGCCACGCAGGTCCTGCAACAGACGCAAATCGAAATCGAGACCGAAAAGGCAAAGGCGCAAAAGCGCGTGGTCGAAGCGAGAGGCATCGCCGATGCCATGGAGATCGTAAAAAACCAATTGACCCCTCTATACATTCAGCACGAGGCCATCCAGGCCCAGGAGAAGATGGTCGGCTCTCCGAATCATACTGAAGTGTATATTCCAGTCGGACCTTTGGGCGTGCCACTGGTGAACGCGCAGGACATCGGGCGTAAGGAGTAAAGCGCGAGGCACTGCACCTCGTGTCCTGAGCCCGGATTTTTTGAGTAGTAGGACGGGCCGCCGTGCCCGCTGTAGAGGCGCGGGCGTTTCGTCCGCGCAACCTTTATGATTCCTCCCGAGAGGCTCTCCGCCCGCGCGCCAGCCTTCGCGATGCCGATTCAAGCGAAACCGCTTTTAACCGGTCATTCAACGCGTGCCTCGCGTAGAATCCAGGTCCTTTTGGCTGTCATTCCCGCGCGCGTGTCCGGCGCGCGCGAGGAATCCCGGATCCTCATTCGGTCTTTTCAGAGTCATATGTCGCGCGCTCGAGGACGATCGTGCGACGCTACGGACCCTCACCATAACCTCTCCCGTCCCGGGAGAGGGATTCAGAAAAGAGGAAGAGCGCGGTGTGATGCGCGATCGCGTTGCGCAGCAGAATCCTAATCGGTGGCGCGGGCGCGAAAGCCCGCGCATCGACAGCGGGCACGGCGGCCCGCCCCACTATGTATTGATGAAGAGCTGGAGACCCCCTGCCCATCGGCACCTCTCCTATCAGCCGATCGGAGGATCTTTTCCCGAGGCGCCACCCTGGCGCTCGCAGTCGTCGCCGTTTCGGCAGACAATCCAAAAGCAATGGCGCTTGCGCGCGTGATGGGCTTCCTTCCATTTCGTGGACATCATCGGGCCGACCCGCACCTTCACGATCAGATCGCACACGGTGAGCCCGGCCTCTTCGGCCATCCGCATGAAATCGCAGTGCGGCCACTTCGACTTATGGTTGTTCACCATGTCTGTGATTTTCGCGAGCAGCAGGCCGTTGGGTTTAAGCACGCGCCTGGCTTGCGCGAGAAACGGCGGATACAGGTAGCTTAAGTTCCAGTCCTGATCCTTGCCGCACTCGACTGTCGCGCCGAAATCCACGTCGAACCGCTTGCGGCTCTTGTCGCGCCCCTGCGGCCCGACGTGCGGCGGATCGTACACGACGGTGCCGTACGTCGCGGAGCGAACGCCGGTCATCTTTCGGTTATCGCCCACGATCATCGGCTTGTATTTCCGATCGATATCCATCGAGACAACGCGCCGCTTTGACCCTCGCCAGATGCGGCCTGCGTTATAGGTCGCGTCCAGGATCGGTTCCGGGTCGATCGTCGGGTAGAAGGTCAGCATCGCTTCAAGCAACTCGCCATCGGTTCCCTGCCACACGCTGCTAATCGGCTGATATGTGGATCGGCCATTTTTGGCCGGCATCTGGACCGAAGGGCCGCTTCGGCTGGCAGGGAAGCCCGCAAGCATATGTATTGAATTCGCGTGTTTATTTGCAGCCATCAAAATGGCCTACCTTGTGCCCAATTCCGCGGGAGTGTCGCCACTGGTTCTTTGCACCGCAGCCGCTCCCCCTCCGCATTGCGCACGGCCAAAGCCAACCGTTCGCTGTCGTCTAGTTTGCCCGCATTGCAGCCAAAATCAAACTCCCCGGCGTAACGATGCGGGTCTTTTTCGCCTCGCATTGTGGAAAGGTCCGATGCTCAGGCGCGGTTTGCGGTGCTCGGTCGCAGCCGCACGGCGGGGTTGGCGCAAAACGGCGGAAGCCGTCCGGCCATGACCGCAAGAATATTCTCGACTGCGACGTTCGCCATCATCTCGCGCGTTGCGTAACTTGCGCTCCCGATATGCGGCGTGATCACCACGTTTTCGAGTTCGAGCAGCGGGTCGTCGGGGGCGATAGGTTCAGGATCGGTAACGTCGAGCGCGGCGCCCGCGATGCGTCCCGTTCTGAGCGCGGCCGCAAGCGCCGCCTGATCGATTACCGGACCGCGCGACGTGTTCACCACGATTGCGCTCCTCTTCATGCGGGCGAACTCATGCGCCCCGAGCAGATGGCGGGTCTCGGCGGTCAGCGGGACATGCAAGGATATGAAATCCGACTCGGCCAGCAGTCGCGGCAGGCTCACGCGCCGTGGCGCGCTCGGCGGTCCGGCCGGAATCTCACGCGATACATGAGATTTGCGCGCCTTCCCGGCGGCCGGGCGATGCGCGGTGTAAAGCACTTTCATGTTGAATCCGGCGGCCCGCCGGGCCATCGCCTGTCCGATCGCGCCCCATCCGATGATGCCGAGCGTCGCGCCGAAAACGTCGTGCCCAAGCAGCGTTTGCGGTCCCCAGGTGCGCCACCGATTTGCGCGCACGTGACGGTCGCCCTCGACCACGCGCCGCGCCGCGGCCATCAGTAGGGCAAATGCGAGGTCGGCGGTGGTTTCGGTCAAAATGCCCGGCGTATGGCCGACCGGGATTCCCGCCCGCGTCGCCGCGCCGACGTCGATATTATCGACGCCTACAGCCATATTGCTGATCACGCGCAGGCGTGGCGCACTCGCGATGGTCTCGGCGTCGATCCGGTCGGTCAACAGCGAAAGCACCGCGTCGGTACCGCGCAGCCGCAGCCGGATTTCATCGGGCGGCGGCGGCATGTTGTCATCCCACAGGTCCACGCGCGCGACACGCGCAAGGCGCCTAAGCGGCGCATCGGCGATCGGGCGCGTCACGAAGACCCGCCACTGATTCGAGTTATCTCTGCTCATCGCATCGCCCGCATGGTTCAAATGTCGGCGAAGCTTTGCTATACGCCACAAGCGTGAATGACTCCATCGCATCACAAATAATTGCCGAGGCCGCCCGGGCCGGACGGCCTGCCTTGTCGGAAATCGAATCCAAACGCATCCTCGCCTCGCTCGGGATGCCGATCGCCGTTCCTGAAGCCGCCGGCAGCCCGGGCGATGCGGCGGCTGCGGCCGCGCGATTCGGGTTCCCCGTCGCGCTCAAGGTTCTCTCGCCCGACGTGAGCCACAAAAGCGAGGTCGGCGGCGTCGAGCTTGGGCTTGGCTCCGAGGCCGCGGTGCGCGACGGATTCGAGCGCATCCGCAAAAATCTCGCGGCGAAGGCGCCGGGCGCGCGCTTCGAGGGCGTCGCGGTCGAGCCGATGGCGCGCGCGGGCGGCGTCGAGCTGCTCGCCGGGATCACGCGCGACGATCGGTTCGGCGCGCTGGTGATGGTGGGAATCGGGGGAATCTTCGTCGAGGTATTCGCCGACACCGCCATCCGGCTTGCGCCAATCGACGAGCGCGAGGCGCGTGCGATGCTCGCGCAGCTTCGCGGGGCCGCAATCCTGCGCGGCGCGCGGGGCAGGGCGCCCGCCGACCTCGGCGCGGTCGCATCGCTGCTCGCCAAGCTCTCCGCGTTTGCCGCCGCGCATCCCGAAGTGCGCGAGATGGATCTGAATCCGGTCGTCGCGTACCCGGACGGGGTCGCGGTGCTCGATGCGCGCGTGCTGGTGGGCGCGGGGGACGCGCCGGCAGGTCGAGCGGCCGATCAGCACAAGGCGGCGCGACTCGAAAACTTAAAGCGCGCCTTTAATCCGCGCGCCGTCGTCGTGATCGGCGACAAGCGGGCCAGCGGATACATGTGGCTGCGCGCGATGTCGCAGCTCAAAGCCAGGCTTTACTCGGTGCAGATCGATCCCAACGAGATTCCGGGAATCGAGGCGATGGGGGTCAAGAATCTCAAGAGCCTCGCCGAGATCACGGAGCCGATCGATTACGCGGTGAGCGCGGTGCCGCGGCCGGTTGCGCCGCGAATCCTGCGCGATTGCGTCGCGAACCACGTCGGCTCGATCGGGTTTTTCACATCGGGGTTTTCCGAGACCGGCGAGGAGCTTGGCATCAGCCTGGAAGCGCAGCTTCGGGAGATTGCGCTCGGCTCCGACATCGCGCTGGTCGGCCCCAACTGCATGGGGCTCGCCAATCCAGGGGTTGGGCTCAAGAATTTCGCGGACGACCGGACCGGCGAGGCGGGCGACGTCTGCTTCATCTCGCAGAGCGGCACGCACACGATCAACTTTTGTCTCCAGGCGCCCGCGCGCGGGGTCAAAATCAACAAGGCCGCTTCGATTGGCAATGTGATCGTGCTGGAGGCCGCCGATTACCTGGACCTGATGGCCGAGGACCCGGCCACGCGCGTGATCGGGATGTATATCGAGGGCGTGCGCGACGGCGAGCGCTTCTTCTTAAGCCTCAAGCGCGCCGCGGCGCGCCATCCGGTCGTCGTCTGGAAGGGCGGCGTGACCGATGCGGGCGCGCGCGCGACGTTTTCCCATACCGCCTCGCTGGCGACGCCGCACGCGATGTGGTCGGCGATGGTCAGGCAGGCGGGCGCGGTCGAGGTCGGGAGTTCCGATGCGATGCTCGACGTGGTCGAACTGCTTGCGCGCGGCCGGCGTCCGGCGGGCAAGCGGATGGGGCTGATTGCGATGACCGGCGGCCAGTCGGTCGTCATCACCGATACGTTCGCATCGGCGGGGCTCGAGATACCGGCGCTGTCCGACGGCTCCTACGATGAACTCAAGACCTTTTTCAACATCGTGGGCGGCAGCTACCGCAATCCGCTCGATGCCGGCGGCACGATCGGGCAGGGCATCAACCAGGGCAATCTCGATCGGATTCTCGATATCCTGGACCGCGATCCGGTTATCGACGCGATCGTTCTCGAAATCGGAACCGGGCTCAGGGCTGCGCGATGGGCATCGCGCGAGGACGACCTCATCGCGATGCTCGACCGGCTCGGCGAATTCGGGCGGCGCACGCAGAAGCCCTTCGCGATCGTGCTCCATCCCGCGCACGTCGAGGCGGTCGTGGCCCGCGCGAAGGAACTGGCGCGCGCGCGAGGGCTGGTCGTGTTCGACAGCTTCGAGCGCGTGGCCCGCGCCTTTGCGACTGCGACGGATTACTGGGCGATGCGGGCGGAGCGCGGCGGCGCGGCTGCGGGAAATTAACCGGGCGGCTGGATTACCGTCAGCGTGCTCGAAGCCGCATCGCCGTCCTCGATCGCGAGCCATCGCCCCTTGGGCGACCAGCTCATCACGGCGACACCGCGCGCGGGACCGGACGCGATCTGATAAGCCGCATCGCGCGGCACCGAGTACACGATTATCTTGCGCATCGGGACTGGCCCGGCCGGAGCGAAGGTTTCGATAGCCGCGCGGTTGGTTTCGGCCGCATAGGCGATCGTGCTCTCGACGAGCATCGCAGGAGGCGTCTGAAAGCCGAGCGATTTCACATCGACCCTGGCCTGATCGGGATCGAAAATCGCGAGCTGGGCGAGAACAGGAGTGTCGGGGCGTTCGGCGACCGACCGGCGGCTGAGCTTCTGATTGCCCAGGGCGATTATCGCACCGCTCGATGTGAATGCGGCCGCGGAACTTCCGGCCGCGATCAGCTTGCCCTCGCCCGATTCGAGATCGTAGCGAAATACGCACGCGCTCTTCGCGGCCGGCATCGGTTCGGCATACACCAATGACGACTCGTCTCGCGGCGACCAGGCGAGCACGCGCATCGGTGCCTGGGCGGCGAATTTACGGCAGGTCGAAGTGCGGCGATTGATCGCGATCGGGGGCGTGGAGGCATCGCCCGCGCCGATCGCATAGACTCCGTGCGCGCTCCAGCTCAGCGGCGACATCACGCACGGAAGTTTCACCGGCGCGACCGAGCCCGCTCCGCTCACCACGATGAGTTGCAGTCCCTCGCTCGGCGGGGCCGGGGTCTCGGGCGGCAGTTCGCCGGGCGCGACGGTGGCCGGCGGCGGGGGCGGGGGCGGCTCCGGATGCGCTCGCAGGGCCAGCGCGATCGTCTGCGTGTTCAGCCAGCTCATGCTCACCGAGTCGTACGCGCCATCGAAGCTCACGACCGAATGGCCCGGACCGGCGGCGATCAGGTCACGCAGGATGATGTCGAGGCGGCGCTCGCCGCGCGGCACGACCGCGGTCGCAAGCGTCATCCCATCGGGGCTCGCGGCGAGGTCCACTATTGTCCCCTCCTCGGCAGCATCATCTCCGGTCTCTGCGGCGAGCACGCGCTGCGTGCGCCACTCCTGATTTCCGTATCCGAGGACGACGAGCCGGCCCTGTTCGGTGCCCACCACGCCGATTTCCGCTCCGTTCTGAAGCCACAGCGGTGGATGCCCGGCAATCGGCGTGAATCCCTGCGGAAGCGGCACGATGGAAAGCACGCTTATTCCCGCCGTGATTGCGAGCGTTGCCGTGGCTTCCAGGTGCGGACGCGGCGATGGCGGCGCCTGCGGTGCCGTGGAGCACGAGGCCGCTGCAAGCGCGATGAAGAGCGCGATGAGGAAAGACCTGCGCATCGAAAAACGGTAGTCTAGATGGCGCGGCGTAAAAAGGCGACCGTTTCCACATGACAAAGAAATCTCCCTTCAAGCGTATCTGGCTGAGCCGCGAGGTCCGGCTGGCAATTATCGTCGCGATCCTGAGCGCCGCGGGCACCATCGCCTGCGCGAGCGGATATTGGGAGGCGGGCATCGGCTTGCTTTTGCTCGCCGCCGGCGTCGTGGCCGCATTCTGGTTCCTGGTGGTGCGCCCGGCCCGCGTTCCGCGCGATGCGGTCGTGATGCTGAGGCTCGCAGGGACGATTCACGAGGGCGCACGGCGCGCGGGGCTGGACCTGCTCGTGCGCCGGGGCGTTCTGACTCTCGATAATGTCCGCACCGCGCTGGAAGCGGCCGCGGGCGACGCCGGCGTGCGCGCGGTGGTGGTCCAGATCGCAGGATTCGACTGCGGTCTTGCGACCGCGAACGAACTCCACCGGCTGCTGCGCGCGGCCCACGACTCCGGCAAGCGCGTCATCGCGTTGATCGGCGGCGATCAGGCCGGTCTGCGTGAGTACCTGGTCGCGGCGGGCGCCGGCCAGATCGTGATCAATCCGGACACGATGCTCACGATGCTCGGCGTCGCGATGGGCAGCCCGTTTCTGAAGAGCGCGCTCGAGAAGGCCGAGGTCCAGGTCCAGACGCTGCAATGGAAGGAGTACAAGGGCGCGGGCGAAACTTTTTCCCGCGATGCGATGTCGCCGGAGGTGCGCGAGAGCCTCGAGGCGATAATCGGCGACTGGGAGCGAATCCTGGTCGATGCGATCGCGGCGGCGCGGAAACTCCCGGCGGAGCGCGCGCGCGAACTCGTCGCCGGCGGTTTCATGAGTGCGCGCTCCGCCTGCGAAGCCGGGCTTGCCGACCGTCACGGTTATATCGAGGAGATACGCGCCGAGTTCGATCCTGCCGGCGAGGGAAAGCCGTTCGTGGGACTGGGACGTTACCTGCGCCATATCGCTTTCACGCGCGAGCGCGCACGACGGCCCGCGATCGCGCTCGTGCACGGCACGGGTCCGGTGATTTCGGGCGAGGCGCCGCCTACCGGCGAATTCATCAGCGGAGAGACCACCGCGCGCCAAATCGAACGCGCATCGCGCGACGATCGCGTGCGCGCGATCGTGTTCCGGGTGAATTCTCCGGGCGGCTCCGCGGCGGGGTCGGACCTCGTGTGGCGCGCGGTCCGGCAAGCGCGCGAACGCGGCAAGCCGGTCGTGGTGTCGATGGGCGATGTCGCCGGGTCGGGCGGGTATTACGTCGCGATGGGCGCGGATGCGATCGTCGCCGAACCGGCCACAATCACGGGATCGATCGGCGTCGTGTTCGCCAAGTTCAACCTGTCGAGGCTGCTCGCCGATGTCGGAGTGAAACTGGAATACGTCAAGAGCGCCGGCATCAGCGATGCGTTCTCAATCTCGCGCGGCATGAGCGAGGAGGAACTGGCGCAGCTAAACGATGCGGTCGGCGAGCTTTACGGCAATTTCACCGCGAAGGTTTCCGAAGGGCGGCGGCTGGATCCGGAACGGACCGAAGCGCTCGCGCGCGGGCGCGTGTGGAGCGGAGTCGCGGCAAAGGAGCGCGGGTTGGTCGATGACCTCGGCGGGCTGGCGCGCGCGATCGAAATCGCCCGCGAGCGCGCCAAAATTCCCGCCGGCGAGCCGCATCAATTGGTGACTTTCGCCGCGCGCGAACGATTCTTCGGATTGGACAGCGCGTTTGCTCCCGCCGCGATGCCGTGGGCGATTAACATCGCGGCCGAGAGGCTTGGGATTCCGCGGCGATGGGCGCCGGCCCTGTTCCAGATGCTGCTGCGCGGCGGCGCGCTGCTGCTCTGCCCCTTCGTGGAGATGTGATTCTTCGCGCCGGCGCGCCCCTCAGGACGCGGACAGCGGCGAGCGCTCGAGTTCCTCGCGAATCGAGTACATTTTCTGGCGCGCCTCGGTGATGTAGGCATCGAGATTGCGCCGATGATTCGCGAACAGTCCGTCCGGCGCACCGTTCATCACGATTAGCGGCTTGAGCATCGCGGCTTTTCCCAGCGCGTCGATGGTTTCGTTGAACATCGTGCGCAGCACCGGGTCATCCTTGAGCGTGCCCGCGTACTCTCTCTCGAGCGCCTGCATCATGTAGTACATGACGTGCGCGTATCCCTGCGAATGGTAGAAATAGTGGTCGCAATCCCAGCTTCGCACCGGGCTGCCGTCATCCTTGGTCGTCCGATAGAGGTTCGCGTGCGCATCGCCCAGGACGTCGGTCCATACCTGGAAGAGCCGCACCAGTTCGACGGCCCGCTGATTCAGCTCGCGCGAGGTTTCCGGGCTTGCGTGAAGGCCCTCGACGTACATCCGCAGGTGCCGTATGCCGTCATCGTATTTTCCCTCTGGCGCCGGCAGAATCCATCGTTCGGCGTCATTGCGGAAATCGGTGTCGGCGATC
>DASPOF010000135.1:0-8363 GCA_035626155.1 Binataceae bacterium (SeqCode) | reverse complement strand
GACCGGGTCGCGCAGCGAGCAGATGATCCGGCATTGCGGGATCGTCGCGGCGATCCGGTCGCACGCCTGCACGCTTCCGAAGTAGTTGGGATCGATCTCGCCAATCGGCAGGTTGGATGGGCAGCCGGCGAAGAACGCGAGGTACCAGTCGATTCCCTTGTCGTAATGTTTGGAGAAAAAGTCGGTCTCCTTGATGCTCGGCAGGCCGACATGCCCGGTCAGCACCTGATGCAGCCAGGTGGTGCCGGTGCGTTGCGGTCCCACCGCGATGAAATCCGGAAGTCTGTGCGTACGCGATGGGGTCATGCCGGGGCCGAACCATTCACCATGATAAAGTTCGCGAAGATTCGCGCGCCGTTCAAGGGCGGGCGGAGGAAAATCCGGCCAAATCGCCGATGCTCGACCGGGTAGGCCGCTCGCCGTGCGGGCGGGCGAATTCCAAGGCGGTCTGAACTGCTTCAAAATGAGCGGCGATGATGCCGCTGCTTCGGTCCTCCGTTCGCGGTCTGACGGCCGGGGTCCTGTGCGCGTTGCTCGCAGGCGCGTGCGCGGGAGCGCATCCGAGCGCCGTCGCGGCTCCGGCGCCGACTGCGCCTGCGCCGGCCGGTCTCGGCCTGGCGGACATCCGCGGCGATGGAATTACCGATGACGCACCGGCGCTGCAAGCCGCGCTCGATTCCGCGGGACAAGCCTCGCATCTCATCGATGCGCGCGCGTTCGGCGCGCTGCGGCTTGGGAGCGCGGTCACGATTCCCGCAGACACTCGCCTGACCCTCGGGCGCACCCGCATAATCGCAGCGTCGCCGGCGGCGTTCGTGATGATGAGCGGGGCCGAGTTGCGTGGCGCGGGGGCCGGCGCGACGGTCATCCGCTATGCCGCCGGCGCCGCGCGACCGCATCATGCGATGATCCTGAGCAAGAACTCGACCGGCGTGACGATTACCGCGCTCACTCTGGACGGCGACCGCGGCGAAAATCGGCTGGCCGGCGCCGATGCGATCTATCTCGCCGCGACCTCGCGCGCATCGGTCACCAATCTCGAAATCCGCGGCTTCAGCGGCAACGGCCTCAACGTCATCGATCCGCTGCGCGACAATTCATTC
Organism: Binataceae bacterium (SeqCode); assembly: GCA_035626155.1. Classification (GTDB taxonomy): domain Bacteria; phylum Desulfobacterota; class Binatia; order Binatales; family Binataceae; genus DASPOF01. The sequence continues at coordinate 7,260 of DASPOF010000135.1, read as the reverse complement.
GCCGCCAACGCGATCTCGGACACCGGCGAGGACGGCGTGAACAACGGCCATGCGATCAACGTCCTGCGCAAGCGCGCGGGCATCACCGACGGCCTCACGATCGAGAACAACCGCATCGACTCGACCTCGCCCGCCTCCTCGGGCGCCGAGGGAATCAAGGTGCTCGTGAGCGACAACGCGGGCGATGCGTCGATCGTCAATGTGCGCGAGGCGGGCAACACGATCGCGCTCGGCCGAAGCGCAAGCGGCACCTTTGCGATCGAAAACTGGACCAACTCGCCGGTTACGCGCGAGGACGGCTTCGCGATCGCCGGCAACACGATCTCGGGAGCGGGCGGAATCGACGGCGCGGCGGGCAACGGCGATGGCGGAATCTCGCTTGGGGGACTCGATGGCGGCGGCCGGCTCGGCAGCGAGATCACCGGCAACCGCTTGAGCTGGCTTGGCGGGCTCACGCTCGAAGACAAGTGGGAGAATGTGAGAATCTCGGGCAACGTGCTGGAGTGGACCGCGTCCGCGGTCACGGATGCGCAGGGCTGGACGCGCGATTTCACGCGCGGCGCGGTGTGGGAGAACAACCGCTTTCTCCATGCGCTCGGCGGCTCGATGCGGGCGCTCATGATAATCGGCACCACCGCATCGATTTCGACCGTCGCCGTGCGCCGCAACTTCTTACTGACGCCCGCATCGGACGGAATCGACGTGATCGACAATTCGAGTTCGGGCAAAACGATCAGCGTCGCGATCGAGGACAACACATTTGAGATGGGGCGGCGCATTGCTGATGCGCGCATGGCCGCCCATAGCGCGCGGCTCGACTCGCCGAGCGCGATGTTCACGTCTGGCGATGTGCGCCGATGGGTGCGGGTCGAGGGTGCCGCATCGGGCGGCGATCTGCTCGCGGAGATTTCATCCGTCGATGGGCGCGCGACCGCGACCTTGAGCACGCCGGCTGCGAGGGCCGTCGGCGATGTGCACGCGCTCATCGCGGAGAGGTCCGGCGCGCGGGCGATCTGGCTGACGAACCCCGGAATCGTATCGAGCATCGTGCGCGGCAACCGGATCCGCGCGATGGACGGGCGGCCGTGCGACTATGCGGGCATCGGGGTGGTCAACGGCGCTCGCGCGACGCTTGTCGACAATCATTTCGAGGACGTCAATCCCGCGTGCCGCGAGCAGGTACGGTAAGCCGCACGCGCGCCGATTATTCGCCGCGGGGCGGCTCGGCACCCCGCCTAAAGCACTTCCGATCCGACGGTCCGACGAGCGCGGAGCGAGGCGATTGTGAACCGTACTCTTTGTAGAACTCGGGCCACGAACTGTTGCTCGCGTGAAACATTTTATCCAATCATTCGCACGCTTTGCGAAATTTTCTTTCAGTCGCTGAGCTTTTCTGCTCCAAAACCGCTGGCATGCCGCTTGCGACACAACACGGGGCATTAGCGCGGATTTACCGCAGAGTTGCAATCCGCCCGCGACGGGTACCCGGCGAACGTCCTTTTTCGCAAGCGACACCGTAGGGTTCCATAGTCCGGGTGTTATTTTTGGGAGGGCACATGCAAGCGCTGAGACGCACCTTGCGGACGACGAAAATCAGCACCTCTCGCCGCTTCCGCTCCGGACAGGCGGTCGTTCTTGCGACGGCATCGATCGTCGTGCTGATCGGCTTCGCGGCGCTCGCGGTGGACATCGGCATGTTTTACGCCACCCGCCGCCGCATGCAGAGCGCTGCCGATGCCGCAGCGATCGCCGGAGCTGGCGCGCTCCTGGGCTCGTCAAGCGTCGCCGCCGGGTATGCGACCGCGGCGCAGGATGTCGCCAAGCTCGACGGGTTCCAGAACTCGCAAAATGGCATAACAGTCACCGCCACCAAGGTGAGTTGCCCGGGCGCATCGAGCCAACAGTGCGTCCAGGTGAACGTCTCCCAGGCGGTGCCGACTTATTTCCTGAGAGCGCTCGGCTACAGCACCATGAACGTAAGCACCCAGGCGATCGCCGGGGGCGTGAACTCGTCGGGATGCGTGTACGCGCTCGACCCGACCAAGAGTTCCGCGGTGGGCCTGACGGGCACGCTCAATATCAACATGTCGTGCGGGATGCTCGTCGATTCCAGCAGCTCGACCGGTCTCAATGTTACCGGGACCGCAACAATTACCACGACCGGCGTAGGCGTCGCCGGAAATGGCTACGGTTCCACGGGGACGATTACGTGGAATCCCACACCGGTGACGAACATCGCCCCTGCTCCGGACCCGCTCGCATCGCTTGCGGCGCCGACTTTCTCTGCTCCGAGTTTATTGGCAACCAACCAATCGTATTGCGAGGGATATACCGGGACCTCATCGTCGGCGGTGAACATTCCTGCAGGCATTTATCCGACATCACCGTCGAATCCGTCGAAACCGCCGTTGTCCGGCATGACTTACGGTTGCGACGGCACGGACGGGATATCTATTACCGGAACCTTCAATAACGGCGTAACCTTCGCGGCCGGCAACTATGGCGGCGGCATCGTGTTGAATGGAACGGGGTCGGTAAACTTGAACCCGGGCCAGTACCAGATGGCGAGCGGAGGCTCGTACAGCCTCAAGATTGTAGGAACCACCAATGTGACGATGGCCGCGGGTAACTACACGTTCGATGGTCCGGTCCTGCTGACTGGAACCGGCAACGTAACGCTCAGCCCTGGCGTCTATTGCGGCGGCATCGATATAACCGGGACCACCAAAGTGACGTTTAATCCCGGCGAATATATTATCGGGGGCAATGGGCTGGTAAACACAGGCACGTCCACGATGACCGGCAGCGGAGTGAGCTTTTACAACACCACCTGCGGGAGCTATGCATACGCACCGATCGATATAACCGGCACGGTCACGGCCAGCTTGAGCGCGCCCACTTCGGGCTCGATGGCCGGAATCCTGTTCTTCGACCGCAATACGGGAACCGGTACGACCGTCACCGGCACGTCAAGCAGCACATACGAGGGCGTCCTGTATTTTCCGAACTCATCGCTCACTTACACGGGCACTTCCAGTTCTGCCGCCTGCAATCCCTCCGGCGGAACCGGTGGCTATACCGACATCATTGCCGACACGATCACATTCACTGGTACTTCAACCATAAGCGTTTGCAGCGATTATAGTTCCCTGGGAGGCAAGTCGCCGATTTCGTCGGACACGATCTATCAATAACCGCGGAGCCGCGACACTCTGATGATTCGTAACCATTCTCATCACCAACGCGGTCAGAGCACGGTCGAGGTCGCGCTGGTAGCGCCCGTGCTGGTGCTGCTGCTGCTCGCCGCGGCAGATTTTGCACGCATTTTCTACGTCAGTACGGCGCTGAATAATGCCGTCCGGGCAGGCGCGCAATACGGCTCGCAGAGCCGCGTGACAGCGGCAAACGCTACGGGGATCCAGAATGCCGTCACCAACGATGCTTCAAACATCACGCTCACAGGGACTCCGACGGTAAGCCAGTGCACCTGCATAAGCGGGTCGAACGTCCCGGTCTGTTCCGCGACTTACCCCTGCTCTGACAATCCGGGGGCAACGTTCGTAACGGTCACCGCTTCGGCCACCTTCAAGACGATCGCGAGTATTCCGGGAGTTGCATCCTCTACCACCATGACCAGCACGGCCATCATGCCGATCCAGCAATGACAACCGCGGCACGCGGCATTCAGAAGTGGCGCTCTCAGGCCGGCCAGGCGGCAGCAGAGTTCGCACTAGTGATTAGCGTCTTCCTGCTTGCCACCTTTGCCGTCACGCAGCTCGCATCGGCGGTGCTCGCCTATAATACGATCTGTTCCGCGGCGCGCGTTGCGGTGCGATACGCAATCGTGCACGGCGAAGGCACCGGTTCCGCCTCGACGATCGCAGCCCAGGAGTCCGCCGTTCAGCAGGCCGCTATCAACGCGGCGCCGCAATTGAGCCTCACTACCTCGAATGTTGCGGTAAGCTTCCCGGCCGACACCGCGGTACCATCGCAACTGGATGCGAAAGTGGTAATTACCTACAACTATAAAATCAATGTGCCATCTTTCAGTGCGAGCCACATCATAACTTTCAGCCCGATAACGTTCCCGCTCACCGCAACTTCCCAAATGCCCGTCTCACAATAGGCGGGGACTGGGAAAATATAGCTACCGCCAGTTGGTGCTTACTCGGTCTGGATCGGCCCGGGCGCTCACCGGATAGTTATTCCCGCTGCGCCTCGGTGGGGTTGGCTCCAATCGACTTGAGCTGGGTGAGCAGCGTGATTGCGCAGATCATCGAGATCGTCCCGCATACCGCCACCGACTGCCGCGGACCCCAGTGAGAGCCGAGATAGCCGACCTCGAGCGCGCCGATCGGCCCGAGCCCCATCGTCGAGAGCTGATAGGTGCTCATCACCCTGCCCCGCAGATCGTCCGATACGAACATCTGCACGAGCGTGTTGTTGCTAGCCCTGAAGTTGGTCAGGCCCGCGCCGATTATCAACTGCGCCGCCAGCGAGAGCGCGAACCATCGCGAAACCGCAAACGTCAGGATCCCCGTTGCGGTGAGAAACAGCCCTGCGATGAGATTGTTCCTGATGCCGCGGGTGGTCACCCGCGATGCGAGCGTGGCTGCGCCCAGCACCGAGCCGAGGCCCTGGATCGCAACCAGGAAGCCGTAGGTACGCGCGTCGCCGTGCAGGAGATTTCGGGCGAACAACGGAATCAGCACCATGTAACGGTCGCCGAAGCCGTTGTTCACCGCCGACAATGCGATCTGATGACGCAGTTGGCGATGGCGCCACACGTAGGTGAGGCCCTCGCGGAGCTGCTTGAAAAGATGGGCGTCGGGGAACGATACCGTTCTGCGCGGGACATCCATCTGCGTGAGGCTCCAGATCACCGCGAGAAAGCTCACGCCGTTCAGGAAAAAACAGGTCGCCGTGCCGAGCGATGCGATGATCAGGCCCGCCACCGCGGGGCCGATCATGCGCGCCCCGTTCACCATCATCGAGTTGAGCGCGATCGCGTTGGGCAGGTCGTCGCGTCCGACCATCTCGACCACGAACGATTGCCGGCCCGGCATGTCGAACGCGGCGACCGTCCCGTTGAGCGCCGCCAGCATCATCACGTGCTCGACGCGCACCACGCCCGTCCACGTCAGCGTTGCCAGCGTGAACGCGCTCAACATGAGAATCGTCTGCGTCGTGATGATCAGGCGGCGGCGGTCGAGCCGATCGACGGTCACGCCGGCGAACAGCCCCACCATCAGGACCGGCAGAAATTGCGCGAACGAAACCGTGCCGAGCATCATCGGCGAGTTCGTAAGCTTGAGCACCAGCCACGACTGCGCCGCGCTCTGCATCCAGGTGCCCGCAAGCGATGTGAGCTGTCCGCCGAAGTAGAGCCGGTAATTGCGATGGTTGAGCGCGCGAAAGGCGCCCAGGCGGTCGCGCGCCGCCGGCGCGGGAGGAGCACTCTCGGCAGGCTGGACGGGCTGCGCCTCAGGCGGCGCAGGAGAAATTTCGGATGGCATAACGGAAACTGAAAACCTCTTCCACGACCACGCGCCACGAGCGTAATGCCCGCCGGACCCGCGTGCAAACGCCGCCGCCGAGTTAAGCCGTGTGCCACAACGATATAACCGGCTGCTTCGTCCGCAGACGGCAAGCTCGGCCGGGAAAACGGTTCACCTGCCTTGCGCAATGCGCGGCAGTGCGCCTATAAGCGGCGTGGCTCAAACCGTAAATTCGGAAAATTCCCGATGAGTGGTGATTTCCCAGTTGACCCGATCGCGCTGCGCGAGGAAGTCAAGGCCAAGTATCGCGAGGTCGCGCTCCACCCGCATGGCAGCTTCCATTTTCATACCGGACGGCCGTTGGCTCGGCGCCTGGGCTATGACGAAGGACTCATCGCCGGAATGCCGGACAGCGCAATCGAAGCGTTCGCCGGCGTCGCTAACCCGTTTTCCGTCGGCGCGTTGAGGCCGGGAGAACGCGTCGTCGATCTCGGCTCGGGTGGCGGATTCGACTGCTTCGTCGCCGCCGAACAGGTGGGAGCCGGCGGTTGGGTGGTCGGCGTCGATATGACCGAGGAAATGCTCAGGCGGTCCCGGACAGCCGCCGCGGCGATGGGCCTGCGGAATCTGGAATTTCGCCAGGGCATTATCGAGCAGCTTCCGGTTGAATCCGGCTGGGCGGACGTCGTGATCAGCAACGGCGCGATCAACCTGTGCGCGGACAAGCGCGCCGTCTTCGGCGAGGTCATGCGCGTGCTGCGCCCGGGAGGACGCCTCCAGTTCGCCGACATCGCCAACGGCAAGGCGGTGCCGGAATCGGCGGTCCGCAATATCGACCTCTGGTGCGGCTGAATCGCCGGCGGCCTGCCGTGCGCAGGCTGGCGGCGGATGCTGGAAGAGTGCGGTTTCGTCGATGTCGAGATAGGGCCGCCCGTTGACGCCTTCGGTGGCTCGGCCGGGGAGAGCAACGCCCGCCTGTTCGAGGTCTACGGCTACGCGTTCCTCGCCCGCAAACCGAGATAGGCAAACTTACTCCGCCGATAGCATGAAACGGGCCGCCTGCCTTGCGCTACGCGCGGCACCGCGCCTATAAGCGGCGTGGCGGAGAACGGAAATTCCCGCTCATACAATTCCGGTCGAAGCGCTGGCCGGCCAACGAATGAAAGATCGCGCGCAGGCGGTGGACGCAGGTCTCTGAACAGGAGGTGACCGATGCTGCAATTCGGAATGTTGCATCTGCTCGAAAATCCGGCGGGCAAGACGGAACGGCAAATCGTGGAAGAGCAGATGGCGATTTTGCAGGCGGCCGAGGATCTCGGCTTCGATTCGGTCTGGCCGGCCGAACATCACTTTTCCGAGTATGGCTACTGCGTGTCGAGCGCGCTGATGCTGGCGGCGCTGGCCAAGACGACCAAACGAATCCGTCTCGGGACGGGAATCGTGGTGCTGCCGTTTCACAACCCAATCCGGGTCGCGGAGGAATATGCGCTGCTGGATCTGATGAGCGGCGGGCGGGTCGATCTCGGCATCGGCCGCGGCTATCAGCCGCATGAGTTTCGCGGTTACGGCGTCCCGCAGGAGCAATCGCGCGGCATCTTCAACGAATCGGTCGAGGTGATCCTGCAAGCCTGGACGCAGGAACGGGTCAATTTCAAAGGCGTCCACTTCAAGTTCGAAGATGTGCAGGTGCGCCCGAAGCCGCTGCAGAAGCCTCACCCACCGATTTGGATGGCGGCGCTGAGTCCCGAGAGCTTCGTGCAGG
>DASPOF010000134.1:0-28614 GCA_035626155.1 Binataceae bacterium (SeqCode) | reverse complement strand
CGGTGCTGGTCGAAAGAGACCACGAACGGCTGCTGGTCGCAAAGGGCGCGCCGGAGGACATCCTGCGTCTCTCGACAACTTTCGAAACCGCAGACGGCAAGCCACAGCCGCTAACCGATGAGCGCCGCGCCGAGATTTACGCGCGCTTCGAGCGGCTTGGTGCGGAAGGCTTCCAAACGCTCGCAGTCGCCACGCGGCCGATAACGTCATCCGGCGACGGCACGGGCGTCGAGGCGGAGGACGAACCCGAGCTGACGTTCGCCGGCTTCGCTGTCTTTCTGGATCCTCCCAAAGCCTCGGCAGCCGATGCGATCCGCGCCCTCGATGCGTCCGGAGTGACGGTCAAGATTCTGACCGGCGATAACGAGCGGGTGACGCGCCGTCTATGCGATGACCTTGGCATTCAGACATCGGGAATCGTCACCGGCGATCGCCTTGCCGCGATGAGCGACGAGGCTCTGCTTGGCGCGCTGCCACGCCTGAATCTGTTCTGCCGCGTAACGCCGCAGCAGAAGCTTCGCGTCCTCGCCGCGCTCAGGCGCGCGGGCCAAATCGCCGGATTCCTCGGCGACGGTATCAACGATGCATCGGCGCTTCACGCCGCGGACGTCGGCATCTCAGTCGATAGCGCCGCGGATGTCGCCAAAGCTGCGGCCGAGATCGTCCTGCTGGATCGCGACCTGACGGTACTTCACGACGGCATCATCGAGGGGCGCCGCACGGTCGTGAATGTCGACAAGTACATTCTCATGGCGAGCAGCGCCAATTTCGGAAATATCATCAGTACGGCGCTGGCCGGCCTGTTCCTGCCGTTCGTGCCGATGCTTCCAATCCAGGTGCTGCTGACCAACCTGCTCTACGACATCGCTCAGACAGGATTGCCATTCGACAACGTGGATCGCGAGGCGATCGCGCGGCCGGTGCACTGGAATATCAAGCTCATCGAGCGCTTTATGCTGGTCATGGGGCCGATCAGTACACTGTTCGATCTGATTACCTTCGCGGTCCTCATTTTCGTTTTTCGCGCGGGCATGGTCGAATTCCGGACCGGCTGGTTCGTCGAGTCGCTGGTTACTCAGTTGCTGATGATTTTCGCAGTCCGCACCCGGCGGCATCCATTCGCAAGCAGGCCCCACCCGTCAGTGACCACTTTGGCACTTGGCATCACGACAGTAACTATCGTGCTGCCTTTTTCGCCGGTCAACCACTGGTTTGGATTCACGCCCACGTCTGCGTTGTATTTCGGGTTCCTTCTCTTCGCGGTGGCGGGATTCCTGATTGTCATCGAACTCGTAAAACGTCAATTCTATGCTCGAATGTTGGGTCCTGCACCCGCTGCGGCGGCGAGTCCCCAATTCGGCCGCGGCGCGCAGCGGGTCGATGCATCGGCTGAGGTCCACGATGAGCCCGCGGCGCGCCAAGCGGACCCGCGGGCGTGACATTTCGCGGACCTCATTCTAGAATCCTGCCGTTGCCAACTGCTCAGGAAATTCAAATCAATCGCGCTCCGGTGCTGACCCTGTGGGCCGCCGTGGTAGCGGAGCGCCTGGGCTTCGACCGCGAGGAGGCGCTCACGCTCGGCCGGGCGGTGGCGGGTCTGAATGCCTACTCGAAAGGCAAGGCGCTTGGCCTGTTCGCACCCACGCCGAAAGAAGTGAGCGAACGGCGGCGGAAGATGCGGGCGGCCGAGGGCATGACCGTTGACCTGCTGCATCGCGCGGTCCCCTGCGAGCGGACCGACGATGGGATTCGGGCGCTGAGCGGCGACCGCCCGATCAACCCTGACAGCGTCGATCGATACCTGACGGGCAAGTTCGGCGCCGCGCTCGACGACGTGCGCGGGGCCATGGTGGCGCTTGCGAGATCGATGAGCCCGGCCAGGCTCGCCGGCTGCGCCTACCAGCTCTACGAGGAGTTTCGCCCCGAAGTGCCGGCGGGCGTGAAAGGTTGGGGCGCCGCGGGCACCCTGAGTATCGCCAAGATCCGGTCGCTCCGGGAATAACCACTCGCCGGCGGCCATACTTCGTTTTCGTACCCGACTGATGACTCTGGATGAGCTAATGGAACGCCTCGGCAATTCTCAGCCTGCGACGCTTTCGGTCACAGGGCTGCGCAAGGAATACGTCGATCTCGTAGCCGTAAATGACGTTTCCTTTGAGGTGCGGCGGAGCGAAATCGTCGGGCTCCTGGGCCCGAACGGAGCCGGGAAGACTACCATCATCAACATGATAATGGGCGTGCTGCAGCCGAGCGCCGGGATCATACGAATCGAGGGTATGGATATCACGACCAATCGTTCGCGCGCGCTGGCATGTGCAAATTTTGCGGCCGTTTATGCGCCGCTGCCGGGTAACCTGACTGTATATGAGAACCTGCACATCTTCGGCCTGCTTTACGGGGTAAAGGACTTGCGGGATCGGATCGAAACGTTATTCACGCAATTCAATCTCGAGCGATTCCGGGATGTAAAATGCGGCCTGCTATCGACGGGGGAGCAGACGCGCGTCGGAATCGCCAAGGCGATGCTAAACCGCCCCAGCCTTCTGCTCCTCGATGAGCCGACCTCGTCTCTCGACCCGGCGCGAGCGCGCGATATCCGCGCTCATATCCGGGAATTTGCCGCTGGCGGTTCCAGCGGCGTGTTGTGGACCTCGCAAAACATGTACGAGGTCGAGGATGTCTGCGACCGCGTCCTCTTTCTCTCGCACGGCAGGATCGTGCTCGAGGGCAATCCGAAAACTTTGCCGCGCGAACACGGCAGCAGGACGCTCGAAGAGCTTTTCATTGCCGTCGCGAGCGAACCGCTCACATCGTCGGCCCCGGTCTGACCGTCATGGATGCGCGCCGCGTCTTTGCCATCGTCCTGCGTCACTTCTATCTCATACGCGGGAGCGTCGCGCGGGTCCTGCCGCTGTTCGTGTGGGTAGCGGTCGATATTGTGCTCTGGGGATTCATCACCAAGTATCTGAATTCGGTGAGCGGTTCCGGTTATAACTTCGTTCCGAGGCTGCTCGGCGCCGTGTTGCTATGGGATTTTTTCACCCGCGTGATGCAGGGCGTGACCATGGCGTTCTTCGAAGACGTATGGTCGCGCAATTTCCTTAATATCTTTGCGACGCCGCTTTCGATTTCCGAATACGTCGGCGGTCTCGTGCTTTCGAGCATCGCAACAAGCTCTATTGGGCTCGTCGTCATGCTCGTGCTGGCAAGCATGGTATTTGGGCTTTCATTCTTTGGTTACGGTCTTATGCTCATGCCGTTCGTACTGGTGCTTTTCCTGTTCGGGATCGCGCTTGGCATCACGGGATGCGCCATCGTGTTGCGGTTCGGACCGGCCTCGGAATGGTTTATCTGGCCGATTCCTGCCCTGGTTGCTCCGTTCGCTGCGGTTTTCTATCCGCTCGCGACGCTGCCGCGATGGATGCGCTGTATCTCGTATCTTCTCCCGCCTTCATATGTATTCGAGAGCCTGCGGGCGATCGTTGCCGGCGGCAGAGCATCGGAAAGCACGGCGTTGTTGGGGATCGGACTTGCTATCGCGTATATCATGGGCGCATGCCGGGGATTCACGCAGGTTTATCGCTATGCCGTGCGCACCGGTCTCATCGCGCGCTACAGCGCAGAAAGCGTGACGTGATAAGGTGAAAAAATGTTCCCACTACTATCGATCGAAGAAGCCAAACGGCGCGGCGCCGAGGTCGGCATGCGCGAGGAGCTCGCCGCCGTCAACGCGTTTCGAAGCCTGCTGCAGAATCCGAAGGCGGGCGGCGCGCTCGGAAGGCTGCTGACAACGCTTGGGGTCGAGGGATCGCTCGACACGCGATTGCGCGAGCTGGTGATTCTGCGCACCGGATGGCGTACTGGCTCCGAGTACGAGTTCTGCCAGCACGTGGCGATCGCGCGCCGGCTCAAGATTCCCGACGCGGATATCCTCGGCGTGCGCGATCCCGACTCGTGCGAGTCGTACAACGAGATCGACCGCGCCGTAATCCTGCTTGTCGACACACTGCTTGCGGGAACGGAGATTCCCGCCGGCCTCTGGGGCACGCTGACCCGCGCGCTCGAAGTCCCGCAGCTCATCGAGCTGCTGGCGGTGACCGGGACCTGGCGCCTTTTTGCGCTGTATTTCAAGGCGGCGGAGGTCCCGCTCGATCCCGGTGTCGCGGGTTGGCCGGAGGGCAAGGCGCCAACGTCGAGGATCTAGAGCAGGGACGACTGACCGAACCAAGCCATCTGGCACGAGCCGCCGAAAAAGTATTTTTCGGTACCTGAGAAGCCTTCAGCCGGCGGCCTGTGCGCGTTCACTTAATCGCGAGAATCAGCGGTGACGGCGCCGGCGCGCGCAAGACCCGAATCTGCCTGAAGCCGGCACCCTTTAGCCACTCGCGATACTCACGCAGCGTGAACACGTCCCCCTCCGGGGCACCGATCAGCATATTGAGTCCGAACAACATCGGGATCGGCGGCCCGGTGCGATCGTCGCGCGGAATGAAATCACCGATCAGGAGCATCCCGCGCTCGCGCAGTGCCTCGGCTGAGCGCTCAATCAGCCGCCGACCGTGTTCGCGCCCCTCGCCGTGGACGATGTGTCCGAGGATCACGAGGTCGTAGCGCGCGCGGCCGAAATCGACTTCGCGGAGGTTGCCCTCGAGGTAGTCGTACCGATCGGCGACCCCGTGACGCTCGGCGAACTCTCGCGCGATCGGCGTGACCTCGGGATAATCCACCACCGTCACATGGGCGGTGGGGATCGCCTCGGCAAACGCGATCGACCAGGCGCCTGAGCCGGCTGCGACGTCCAGGATCGCCGCGAGTTTTGCGCGCTGCGGCGCGGCGATCGCTGCGACCGCGGCCCTCGCGGCGGCATAGCTGGTGGGGAAGATGACCTTCACCAACATCGGGAAAAATTCGCGCCGGCCTCGCCCCGGCTCCGCCGCGGGCATGACCGGGCGTCCGGTGCGGACCGCTTCCGCAAGCTGCGACCACCCCATCGAGAGCCCCCGCGCCATCATCTCAGCACCCTCGGCGTATAGCGGGCGGCCGCGCACCAGATAGGTTTCTGCCTCGGGCGAGAGCGAGTACGTCTCGCCCTTGCGCCGCAGGTATCCCATCGCAACCATCGCGTCGAGCAGGCGGCGCATCGCGGGCGCGCTGGCGCTCGCCTTGGCAGCAACTGCCTCGGCAGTCTGGGCGCCCGACGCGATATGCGTGAAAACCCCGAGTTCGAACGCCGCGGCCAGCGCATACGTCCGCCACGAGGCCCACAGGTCCTCCATCATCGGCACCGGCGACGGGATCTTGACGGCCGCGTTACCGCGTGGGCTCTTTGAGCCGCGCGACCCGGTTGAGGGCGCTCCGCGCCTGGATGTTTGCTTGGCCATCTTCACACTCCCCCTGCTGCGGCACTAAGAATGTTGAAGGAACCGCGCGAGATGGTGCGGTGGCCGGCGCGGTTCCAATCGGGTTCCTATCTTATGTGCTTCACGGAATCGTCCACCAGATCCTAGGCAACGGACGATCTTAACAACAGCGGCAATTTCCGGCCAGCAGCGGAATTTCTCGCGAGCAGGTTGCATCGCCAAGCTGTCCGGGCTTGAGTTCCGAAGAGGGGGTGCCAATGAAAGCGAAACCAACGATGGCGTCGATGCTGGTGTTGCTCGCATTCGCAAACTTCGCGCTTGCGGGCGATACAAGTTCGGCTCTGCGGACTCAAGGGCAATCGCTCGCCGACGCATACAAAATTATTTCGTCGAAGCAGTTCATCGATCTCACGCACACGTTCAGCCCGTTGACACCGGTATGGAAGGGGTTCGGCAAGGCGAGCTTTTCGCCGGCGGCCGACCCGGAGACGGGACGGCCCTACACGATCGACCGAGACGGGTTTCGCGCGCTCTCCTACACCTTGGTCGGGCAATACGGGACGCACGTCGATCCGCCGGCGCATTTTGATCCCGAAGGCAAAACTATCGACGAGATTCCCGTCAAACAGATGATCCTTCCATTGGTGGTTTTCGACATGACGCCGATGCTCGCGAAAGATCCCAATCACGCGCTCACCGTCGGCGACATCAGGACATGGGAGAGCAAGCATGGCCCGGTACCGGCAGGCTCGTTCGCCGCGCTGCGTACCGATATGTACAAAGACTGGAGTAGTAATTCGGAGCGCTTCAAACGTTACCCATTTCCGGGCTGGTCGCTCGAAACGCTCGAGTTTCTTTACGAGCAGCGTGGAATCGTCGCCAACGGTCATGAATCTTTGGACACGGATGCGACGCCGGATATGAAGGCGGAACGTTGGCTGCTGAGCCACGGACATTGGCAGATCGAGGCGATGGCGAACCTCGACCAGGTTCCCGCCACCGGTGCCTTAATCGTTGTGACCTGGCCGAAGCCGGAGCGCGGCCTCGGCTTCCCGGCGCGCGCGTTTGCGATACTGCCGTAACGAGTCGCCGCCAGGCGCGGTTCTCAGTTTCCTGCAACCACGCGCATTCCTATGGGCTGACGGATCACGAGGTCGCCGGGCATCGGCGCGCCGGGCGCACGCATCAATCAAGTCGGACGAGAACCTGCCTGCGCAAGCCGTCGCTTCGCCTCCTGCATAACACTGTCGGGAAGCGGTCCCTTGAGAGCGGCATCAATATTGTCCTGCAAATGTCCGACATCCCTCGTTCCTACGATCGTCGTGTCCAGGTCTGGATTGGAAAGCGTGAACCGCAACATGAACTCCATGCGGCTCATGCCATTGAGCAATTCATCGAGGCGCGCCTCTTGCCAACGATCGCGCAGCGTATCGCCGGGCATCATCCGATACACACGCCCCTCCCAATCGGTAGGTGCGCCACGCGCCACTCCGCCGCGGATGACTATTCCAGCGCCGGCCGCCGAGGCGCGAGCGATTGCCTGCTCGTGCTCGCGCTGAAGGGCCGAATACGGAATCTGGAACTCGTCGAACACGCCCATATCAATTTCCTCGATGATGTTCGGGAGAGTGGCCGAGACTCCGATGAAACGCACTTTGCCTTCCTTCCTGAGCGCGAGCACCGTCGCCAGCGCGCCCGTCTCCTCGAACTCCTTGCGCGTGAGGCTTCGATGGAACTGGACCAGGTCGAGATGATCGGTCTTCATCTTGCGCAAGCTCTGCTCGACACCATTGCGGATATTTTCAGGCGTGTGAACGTGTTCGGAGCCCCCGGGCATCCCGGGCACGCAGCCGCACTTGGACGCTAGGAAGTATTCGGAGCGGCGATGCGCGATGAAACGCCCGATCAACTCTTCGCTGCGCCCATAATCGATCGACGTATCGATAAAGTTGATGCCCGCGTCCAGGACCGCGTTGAGAATTTTCTCTGCGGCCGCATCGGAGATTTCCGGCCCCCGTGGCGCCCCGCGCAGCTCCATCGCGCCGTAGCCGAGCGTTGTCACATCAAGACCCGTGCGTCCCAGCCTTCGCTTTTCCAGTTTGCTCATACGTAAATCCTCTTCGATACTGAGTATTCAATTTGGCGGCGCTTTGCGCCTTTCGAACTATTCTGCGAGCGCAACCCTGATGCCCGGGCCGCCATCGAGCCGCCGCCACTCTTAATTCGCGAGCGGAATGAACAGCGAGATGCGCTCCTCGCCGCCGAGCCCGCGCGAGATGTGCCCCTTTCCGGTGACATCTTCCGCGAGCAGGACGGTCCCGGGACCGAGGCGCCGCGTCTCCCCGTCGCTCGCGACGATCTCGACCGTGCCGGTGAGATTCACCACGAACTGGCGGCGTGGCGCGTTGTGCCAGTCGATCAGGTATTCGCCCGTGCGACGGAACATCACGCCCTTCGCCGCGATCATCTCGGAGATTGTGCCGGCGTTGGCGGGCCCCGGCTTCATTCCGATTTCCACGTCTTCGAAGTGCGACTCTCCGTTGCTGTCCGAGTAGATGCGTGTGTATTTCATGTGATTGCTTCCGCGTTATCACCCGTTATCGCCGATTTCGAGACCGATCGGATCGCGTCCGGTTCTACGATCCTCCCGGCCCATGCTATAGCTGGCCGGGGGAGAATTGCCATGATCAAACTCGTTTACGTCGTTCACCGTCGCGCCGACGTTTCGGAAGCGGACTTCCACAAGTACTGGCTCGAAAAGCACGGGCCGCTCGTGCGCAGCTTCGCAAAGGCGATCCGCGCCGCCAAATACGTCCAGAGCCACACGATGGTGCCGATGGAGGAGGCGCGTCAGAACGCGCAAAGGCGCGGGATGGGCGAGCCCTGCGACGGCATCACCGAAGTCTGGTGGAACAGCCCCGAGGATTTAGCCGCCGGCTCCGCCACGCCCGAGGGTCAGGCCGCGTCGCGCGCGCTGCTCGAGGATGAGGCGCGCTTCATCGACCTCAAGCGCTCGACCATCTTCATGACCGAAGAGCACACGATTTTCGATTACACCGGGGGTGCGCGCTGACGCCTTTGGACCTGACTGTTGGCCGCGCGCGAGCGTCTCGGCGGAGGAAACACGATGCCATACCAGGGTTACAACTGCCTGAGGTTCCAAATCGATCGCGGCGTGGCGTGGGTCACGATCGACCATCCGCCGATGAACCTGCTCGACCTGAACCTGGTGCAGGATCTCGCGCGCGCCGGCGCCGAACTCGAGGCCGATCCCGAAGTCCGGGTCGTGGTTTTCAAGAGCGCCGACCCCGAGTTCTTCATCGCCCATGCCGACGTCAACATGATCCTGGCGGGACCATCGCAGCCGCCGCCGCGAGCCAAAGAGCCCGGACCCTTCGATCAGATGGTCGATCGGTTCCGCACGATGCCCAAGGCGACGATCGGCCAGATCGAGGGCCGCGCTCGCGGGGGCGGCAGCGAGTTCCTGCTCGGATTGGACATGCGCTTCGCCGCGCTCGGCAAAGCGGTGCTCGCGCAGCCCGAGGTCTCCGTGGGAATCATCCCGGGCGGAGGCGGCACGCAGCGGCTGCCGCGGATCATTGGCCGGGCGCGCGCGCTCGAGGTGATCCTGAGCGGCGAAGATTTTCCCGCCGACATCGCGGAGCGCTACGGCTACGTGAATCGCGCGCTTCCGCCCGCCGAACTCGGGCCGTTCGTCGAGCGCCTCGCGTACCGAATCGCGTCGTTCCCGGCCGAAACTATCGCGCTGTGCAAACAGTCGGTGATCGCAGGCGAGGTGCCGATCGCGGAGGGTCTGACCGAAGAGGAGCACCTGTTCTGGAAATCGGTCTCGACGCCTGCGGCGAGGAATCGGATGCAGGAGTTCGTCGGGTCGGGTGGGCAGTCGCGCGAAGCCGAGCTTAGCGGCATCGGGCCTCAGACCGCTCGCAAATCGAGCTGAGGGATAGGCGCCCGCCAGCGGAATTTCGTTCGATTATTCCGGGGGTTCGATGAATTCCCGCGACTTGCGGCGCCCACCGGGGATGAGGCGTAGTCTACCGCGCTCCGGTTTCTTGGGCCGGTACAAGGCAGTCAGAGCGCGGATGCCCTCAGACGAGGGCGGCTGCAGCGTTAGAGGCTGCCGCCGAGGATGCCCGCTATTGCAAGAGCTCCGACTGTAATGGCAACTGCCAGGACGACGAAAACCGCCATTTTCGCCATCGCCAACTTCTCCTTGGAACGGCGCTCACGCCAGCGCCATCCCGCGTGTTGGACAAATCCTGACTAATTCAACGGACAGTTAGCGCGATTCAGAAAGCAAGGCAAGCGGGGGGTGGAGCGCCGTCGTCGCACAGCAGATGACGCGGCTTTGGCGCGCGAAGGCGAACGCGCCAGGCATTTTGCTTTAAGGCGGGGAATTGCTTTATATGCTCTCTGGACTAACGGTCCAAAAGGAAATTCCACGCCGAAGCTTCGGAGACCAAAACCGGGGGAAACATAGCCGGCATTCCTGATATTTCCGAGACGCGCCACTGACTGCGCGGCCTGTGCCGCCGATTTCTGGGGAAAGAAACATGACGACAGAGCAGGCGATTCCGAATGAAGGCTGGATCGGCGCATTCGTCCGCAGGCGCACGCTGACGCACTATCCGCACGGCACCAAGCGATGGGGCCTGCTGATACTCACGATGCTCGCCAGCGTGTTGGCCAGCTACGAGTTTCATCTTGCGCCGGTGCTGCCCTTGATGTTGCCCTACCTGCACCTGAGCAAGATCCAATACGGCTTTTTCTTGAGCTTCGGCGTGCCGGTCGGCGCGATCGCGGCCGTCTACGGCGGTCCGCTTGCCGATCGCTACGGGCGCGTCGTGGTGATCGATGGCTGCCTGGCCGTCCTGACCGTCCTGGTGTTCGCCAACCTGTTCATCACAAACATCCCGACGTTCCTGGTCGTGCGCTACTCGATGGGGATCATCGGCGGGCTAATCGCGGGCGCGATTGCTGCGCTGGTGCGCGACATGTCGCCGCGGGTCAGCCGCGCACTTGCCTTCGCGCTGTTCACGATCGGGCCGGTAGGCTCAAACTGGCTGGTAAACTTCGTCGCGGGCAAGACGCTGCCGATCTACCACACCTGGCAATCGCAGTTCTGGATCACCGGCTGCCTGTCGATCGCTATGTTCCTCCCCATCCTGTTCTGGCTGAGCGATCTGAGCCCTGAGCTGCGAATGGAGGTGTTCCGCAGCGAGATGGCCGAGCGCGAGGCGCAAGGAAAGAAGCATCCGGCGCCGGAGAACCTGCCATCGGGCGTGCGCGATGCGTACGCGCGGCTGCTCAGCCACGCCGAAGTGTGGCTGCTGGCGATCGGGGTCATGGCCTTCCTGATGTTTTACATGATGGTCACCACGCTGGGTCCGCTGATGTTCTCCGAGGCATTCCATTACAGTCCGGGAGATGCCGCGCGCCTCAACGCGAATTTCTGGCTGGCGGACGCGGCCTCGCTGATTGTGTTTGGCTGGGTCTCGGACCGGCTCCAAATCCGCAAGCCGATCGCGATCTTCGGCGCAATTCTTTCGACGATTATCACGATCTACTGGATTCCGTTCTTCGGTCACACGCCTCCCGAGCGCACGCTCGCCTGGCTGGCGGCGATACTGGGAGCGTGTATGGCGATGGCCTATATCCCGTGGGCTGCGCAGTACTCCGAGACTCTCGAGGAAATCTCGCCTGCGCTTCAGGCGACCGGGTGGGCCTTCTTTAACCTGGTCGGGCGGGTGTGGGGAGTGGGAATGTCACCGCTCTCGCTCTACGTCGTTTCGCGTTACGGCTGGGCAAGCTGGATCAAGGTATGCGCGGGCGGCATAGTGTTCTATATCGTCGCGATGGCGCTCTCGCGCGGCCCATTCTATAAGTTCGCGCAATCGACGGCGCAGGCGCCCGAGGATGCCGCTGCGGCACTGAGTCAGGCGGGGGGCGCCTAGCAGGATGTTGAGAAAAGCGAGAACCTCGCAGCCCGACCGGCCTGTGGTCTCAACATCCTGCTAGGAACTCATCGCCCGCGAAGCCCGTTATGACCGCCGAAATGTGGATCGACCTCAGGTGTCATCCGTCGGCGCGTCCTGAGGCGGTCCGCGCCATCCACGCGCTGGTTCGCCACTCGGGGGACGGCGCGCTCCGGATGACCTTCCGTCTCGACGGAGATATGTCCCGAATCCGCCTGCCTGTGCCGGGCGTACCGCGCATCGCGACCGAACTGTGGCGTCACACCTGCTTCGAAGCCTTCATCGCAGTGGAAGGGCAACAGGCATACCACGAGTTCAATTTCGCACCTTCCGGTGATTGGGCGGTTTACGCCTTTCATGATTATCGCAATGGCGGTCCCGTCTCGAACGAATCGACGTGTCCGCGCATTGCCGTGAGACGTACTGAGACTCGGCTCGAGCTCGATGCCATAGTTCAACTCGATCTCCTGTCCCCGGTCCATGCGCGTGCTCCGCTAAGCATCGGGCTCTCGGCGGTCATCGAAGCCGACGACGGCATCTCCCACTGGGCGCTCCGCCATCTATCGGACAAGCCGGATTTTCATGATGCCAACGGGTTCGCTCTGCTGCTTAGGCCGCCACACTCGAACTCGTAACTTTCGGCCGTTCTGATGCAGCACGCGCAACCAACACGACTCAGCCGGCGAGGCGTGGAACGGCTTCTATTGAAAGCAAAGCGTGACCGATCGCTCACGAGCCGAATTGGCTTCTTCTCCCGCCACTTTCTTGGACGTCCTTACAAATCGAATCCGCTGATTGGATCGGCCGATACCGCCGAAGTATTCACGGCCTCGCTCGGCGCGTTCGATTGTGTAACGTACATCGAGACAGTTCTGGCGCTCGCGCGCGCAAGTACAGTCGATGACTTTATCGAGTCGCTGCGGAGGATTCGCTATCATCGCGGCCGCATTCAATGGGAGCGGCGCAATCACTACATGACGGCCTGGATTCGCAACAATGTCCGCGAAGGAATCCTTCGGCCCCTCTCACCGCGGGCGCTCCCGACAGTCAGCAGGGAACGTGTTTTGAACACCGTGCCCGGACTTCCTCCAATGCGCACTCGCCTGAAATGCGTGCCGAAGCGGGCAGCGAGTCGCCTCTCAGCGTATTTGCGCGACGGTGACCTGATTTTTTTCGTTTCCACTCGCAAGCATCTTGATATGTTTCATGCCGGGATCATCGCGCGCGATCGCAATGAAGTTCTCTTGCGCCACGCGTCGCGCAGCCAGGGCTTTGTCGTGGAGCAGGAATTGAACGAGTTTCTCGAGGCAAACCGGATGACCGGCGTAATCGTGGTGCGGCCGCAAGGCAGCAGCGATCGGCGGATCGAACCGTGAGAATCGTCTATCCAAAGGATTACTCATCTGCCACGATTCAGGCGCTCCTCGACGCTGCCGATTCCGACGTACTCTTTTTAGGCGATCCGCGCGTGGATCTAGAACCCGGCCCGCGGATGTTCGATCGGATGGCGCAGGTGATACGTGAAACCGGCTGCGGATGGGTCTACGCGGATTCACAGGACCATCCTCGCATCGACTACCAGCGCGGGAGCATCTGCGACACGTTCGACTTTGGCCCGCTGATCGCCCTCTCGGTCCCCGCTGCGCGTCAGTCGGGAATCGACGGCACGTGCAGGTGGGGAGCGCTATACGACCTGCGGCTGAGGATTTCGGAGCAACACGCCATCGTGCGGATTCCCGAACCGTTGTATAGCGCGGCGATCGCAGATTCGCGGCCGACGGGCCAAAAGCAATTCGATTATGTGGACCCGCGCAATCGCGAGTACCAAATCGAGATGGAGCGCATCGCAACCGCGCATCTGAAGCGCAGCGGCGCCTGGTTGCCGCCGCGATTCGAGGCCGTTCCGGCTGCCCCGGAAAAATATCTCGTCAAAGCCAGCGTCGTCATACCCGTTCGCAATCGCGACCGGACGATCCTGGACGCCGTCCAAAGCGCGCTGGCGCAACGCGCTGAGTTCGAATTCAATGTTATCGTGGTCGATAACCATTCGACCGACCGGACGACCGAAATCCTGCGCGCTATTGGCGACTCGCGGCTAAAACACATCGTGCCCGACCGCCGGGACCTGGGAATCGGCGGCTGCTGGAACGAGGCGATTTACTCCGAGCATTGCGGACAATACGCTATTCAACTCGATTCCGATGACTTGTACGCCGATCGCGACGTCCTTTGGCGGATCGTAGCCGAACTCGAGGCGGGACCTTATGCGATGGTCATAGGTTCATACACGATGGTCGATTTCTCGTTGAATGAGATTCCGCCCGGTCTTATCGACCATCGTGAGTGGAGCCGCGAGAACGGAAGAAACAATGCGCTGCGTATCAACGGTCTCGGCGCGCCGCGCGCATTCAATACCTCGATTGTGCGCCGTATCGGATTTCCCAACGTCAGCTACGGCGAGGATTACGCCGTGGCGCTGCGCATCAGCCGCGACTACGAGATCGGCCGGATTTACGAGTCGCTCTATCTTTGCCGCCGCTGGGAAGGCAACAGCGACGCCGCCCTGCCGCTCAACGTTGCGAATCGATACGATCTGTACAAGGACTGGCTTCGCACTATCGAAATCGAAGCCCGAATGCGGCCGTGATCCGCAAACTCGAAGAGTTGTTTCGGCGGCAAGTTCAAGCATGGCCGCAGCTTGCGAAAGGCATTCAAGGCCTCTCGCAGGCGGAGATGCGCCCGGTGCGGATCGGCTGGTCCGACGTCTTCTTATGTCACATTCCCCATCGTGCGGTCAGCACAACGGCGTCCGTCGACCCGCAGTCGATTGCGAAACGGCCCTGCTTCCTGTGTCCCGGGAATCTTCCCCCGGAGGAAGAGGGCGTGCAGTTTGGCGAGGAGTTCACGATCTACTGCAATCCCTTTCCGATCGTGGATCGCCATCTGACTATCGCCCATAGACAACATTGCCTGCAGCGTATCGCCGATCAGTTCGGAAACATGCTCGACCTTGCCGCGGCCCTGCCCGGCTATTTCGTCGTCTACAACGGTCCCGAGTGCGGAGCCTCGGCGCCGGACCATTTGCACTTTCAGGCTGGCTCTCGGGGGCTCTTCCCCATCGAGAAGGACACCGCCCGACTCGCCGGCATCACGGTGCCGAATTACAGTAGGAATGTGTTCCTGTTTCGCGGCCGGGATCGATCCACTCTCATCGATCGAATGGACCGCGCAATTGACTTGCTCGCAGAGGCGACTGGCGCACGTGCGGAACCATTGGTCAACATTGCGGTCTTTCATGAGAGCGGGGAGTGGGTCACGTACCTCTTTCCCAGGGCAAAACATCGGCCAGAGGTCTTTCACACCGGCGAACTGACGGTCAGTCCGGCAACGATCGATCTGTGCGGAATGTTTGTCGTGCCGCTCAAGAAGGATTTCGAACGAATCACGGGTGATGCTATCACCGCAATCTTTCGTGAGATTACTTTGCCTGACAGTATATTTCGGGAAGTCGCCGAAAAGCTGGAGAGCGGACGTTGAACGTATCCGTGGGGCTGGTTGAAGGACGTCCGGCCATTGAAGTCGAATTGACGGGCGGATTTGCTGATTCCTCCGGCAGGGCTTATCCGTCCGGACGATACCGATTTGGCTCTGAAGTCACGCTTACGCCATCGGACCCGGTATCGTGCGCGTTTTCTCTCGATGAGGTCACGATCGGAATCGGATTTCATTGGGAACGCAAGGAGCGCCAGGTATTTCGCGGGGTTCTCCGCATCGTCAAACGCGACGCCGGTTTGACCGCGATCAACGATGTTCCACTCGAAGAGTACGTCACGAGCGTCATTTCATCCGAGATGAGCGCATCATGCCCGCTCGAGCTGCTGAAGGCCCACGCAGTGATTTCGCGCAGTTGGCTCTGGTTCCCAAAAGCTAATCCCTCGCGCCCGGAACCAGAGCGCAATCGCCGCCGCGACTCACACGAGGTCGTTCGCTGGTACGGCCGGGAAGCGCATGCGGCTTTCGACGTGTGCGCCGACGACCACTGCCAGCGTTATCAGGGCATCACGAAAGCGTTCTCGCCGGCTGCGGCCCAGGCGGTTCGCGCGACCGCCGGCGAGTTTCTCCGATATGATGGCGCGATCTGCGACGCCCGATTCTCCAAGTGCTGCGGCGGGATTACCGAACGTTATGCGACCGCCTGGGAAGACGAAGATATTCCCTATTTAGTATCTGTCTACGACGGTTCGGCCAAGGCCCCTTCTGGCAACCATGAGGCGTGGATACGGTCCAGCCCGCCGGCTTACTGCAGTACGAATGATTCGGATCTTCTGTCGCGCATTCTGCCGGGATTCGATCAGGAGACGCGCGATTTCTACAGATGGCGGGTCGCATACACACCTGAGGAACTCGCCGAATTGATCGGGTCGAGGCTTGCCGTGGACCTCGGTCCGATTCGCGACCTGGAGGCGCTCGCCCGCGGGCCATCGGGACGAATATATCGGCTGAAAATTACCGGTGAGCGCGACTACATCATCGTCGGTAAGGAACTGGAGATTCGCCGCGCTCTATCGCAAACCCATCTTTACAGCTCGGCATTCGTGGTGGACAAAGAACCCGGCTACTTTGTTCTGAGAGGAGCCGGCTGGGGACATGGCGTCGGCCTGTGTCAGATCGGCGCCGCGGTCATGGCAGACCGGGGCAAGACTTACAAGGATATCTTGCAGCATTACTATCGCGGGACCACTGCCAGCATCTGACCGCAGCGGGCCTCCCTAAAGCTTCAGGCGGTTCGTTCCCGGCCGCGCAGGATCGCGGCCATGGTGGTGGCATTCATGATTCCGAAGTTCTGATAGCAATTGTTGAAGATGACGAAGGCGCGCTTGACCGCTCGCGCATCCAGCTTTTTCAGCCCGTCAGCGACCCCCTGCAATTCGCGCTCGGAATAAAGGTACTTGTACCGCTCGGCGGGCGTGATGTTGCGCTTGAACCAGTTGCCCCGGTTCTTGCCGTGCAGCCGCAGGTAAACCTGATCGCCGGTCGCCTCGATGAACGAAGGCACGATCGACTTGTCCTCGGGCGCGTCGATCGAGGTGTAGTAAAGGCCGTGCGATCGCAGGAACTCCATCGTGGCCGCGCGCCGGGCCGGTTCGCCAACCCAGCTCGGATGGCGAAACTCGATCGCGATCGATGCTCCGGGCACGCGCTCAGGAAGACTCGCGATGTAATCGAAATTGGCGGGCCGCGCGGTGAAATACGGCGGGAATTGGAATGCGATCATGCCAAGCTTGCCCGCCTCTTTAAGGGGCGCCATCGCGCTCCAGAACATCTGAAACGCCAAATCGACCATCTCATGCGGCGGCCGGGTGACACGCGGCTGGTCGCGCTCGCCGGCGGGCAGCATCTCGCGCAGGTCTTTGGGAAGCCGTGAGACCTCCGCCGGATGTTGGGTCATCATCGCGAAGGCCTTGATGTTGAAGATGAACCGCTCGGGCGTGCGCTCCGCCCATAGCCGCGCATTGCGTTCCGCGGGCAGCGCGTAATAGGTCGAGTCGACCTCGACGGTATCGAAGCGCTCGGCGTAGAAGCGCAAACGTTCTTCTGCGGTCCGAACCGAGGGCGGATAGAACAGGTCCGAGTCCGTCAGCGACGGGTCGGTCCACGAGGCCGTGCCGACCAGGAACTGAATCGCTGAGTGAGTCATGCGTGGAAGTCTACCAGCGAGGCCCGGCGATCGAGAACCTGGCAGACCGTGTCAGTGTGCGTAGCCCCCTTGTTTTCACGCGGCCTGATCGAGGCAACATGACAATTGCTTTTGCGAGCCGCGATGAGGCGCGTCGGCTCATCGCGCTCGCAAACGCCCGCGAGAGGTGGGAAAATCCGCGCATGCCAGGAAGGAGTGTCCATACCGTTTTGTTAAACGGTGGATGCGAGCGGGAATACGTTTTGCGGCGACGCGCTCTCGCGCGCGTTTTGACGAGATGAGCGAAGACGAACGCGCCGCCTGGGAGCAGCGGCATCGGGCAGCCAACGAGCCCGGCGAGCCGGAGCCGTTCGTGGTCGAGGTGATGCCGCTCCTCGTCGCGCGCCGCGGCCTTGCGCTCGACGCTGCAGCCGGGCGCGGCCGCCATAGCATTTTGCTTGCGCGCGCAGGGATGAGAGTGCTCGCGGTCGATTATGCGGAGGCGGGCTTGCGGATGCTGCTTGCCGGGGCGCGTGCCGAGCGCCTTCCGATATGGCCGGTCCTCGCCGACCTAGCCAGCTTTCCGATCCGCGCGGAAACCTACGACGCGATCATCGACACCAATTTCCTGGACCGCGCGCTCTTCCCCGCCTTCAAGGCCGGGCTCAGACCGGGCGGCGTTCTGTTGGTCGATACGTTTCTGATCGACCAGGCCGCGTTCGGCCATCTGCGCAACCCGCTGCATTTGCTTGACCGCGGCGAGCTGAGAGAGCTGCTTTCGGGACTCGACATTCTGCGATACCGAGAAGGGCGGGTGATATCGCCCGATGGCACGGAAAGTTATCGGGCGTCAGCTATCGCGATGCGCAGGCGCTAATCGCCGCCACTACCCAGAATTCCGAGTCAGCAGACAAGTCCGGCAATCCGATACTCAGCACTCGAACGCTAAAGTATTAACGGCGAATTGCTATTTCCCGGCGCCGTTCACCGGGATTTCGAGATGCGTGTGGTTCGGATCGCTGCTGTCGATCACCAGCGTTTGCGGTGGCGCTGTGCCTGTAGCCGATGGTTTGAATGTCACCACCACATCGTGCGACTTGTGTTTGTGAAGTATGAAGCTTCCCGCTCCCTTCTCCCCAAACGGCGCGGCAAGATCGTTTTCCACAGTGATATTCAGCACGCCCTTGCCCGAGTTCTTGATTGTAATCGTCTTCCGGGCGGTCGCGTCGAGCTTGACCTGGCCGAAATCGACGGACGCCCGCGAAAGAGTAATCTGACCGCTTGGCGTAGGAGTCGCGGTCGGAGTCGCGGTGGGAGTGGATATCGGGACCACACCGCCGGACTCGAACGCGCCGATGTCGCAGGGACCGCCAGGGCTGTCTTCGGGATCGGGACGCGGGGCGCCGCGCTGGTCCGTCGCTGGACAATCCGCAACCGGGATAATGTCGATCGCCGGACTGGTCGATTGAAGCGCGATCGTCTCGGTAGGCCCGCCGTTATCCTGCAACCCCGCCGGGTCGAGCAGCGGGTCGGTGTTGTTTAGGCTCGTTCCGCTGAATTTGCACGTGCCATCATCGGAGATGTTGTAGCCGCCATCGGTGACCGTACCGTGGCAGTTACCACCCGGACTCGCACCGGCCAATATACTGTTGGCGACCGTCAGCGGTCCGCCATGCGGAGGTCCGGTATAGCTAAAGACATTGCCGCCGCTATTCGTCGCCGTGTTAGCCGAGAACGTGACGTTTGTGATCGTCAGTACGCTGAAGACGTCGCTGAAAATTGCCCCGCCACTATACTGTGCCGAGTTGCCCGAGAAGGTGCTATTGATAATCGTCTGCGGGGCGGAAGCGCCCGCGTTATAAATAGCGCCCGCATACTGCGCCTGGTTTCCGGAGAACGTGCAGCCGGTGACCGTCAAGCTCCCGAAGATACCGTTGGAAATCGCGCCGCCCCATTGCGCCGAGTTCGTCTGAAAAGTGACGTTGGTGACGGTCAGCGTGCCATCCTGGTTGTAGATGCCGCCGCCATACGTGGCATTGCCGTCGGCAATGGTCAGGTTGGCCAAATCGAGCGTGCCGCTTGAGCTTACGGCCATTACGCCGTACAGGCCGCCGCCATCGACGGTGATCGTTTGCCCACTGCCATCGATAGTCAGATTGTTCAGGATTGCGGGCAGCGTCCCACGCAAAGGGATCGTGCCGCTTACGCTGAAAACGATCGTGTCGTTACCCGTGCCGGCTGCGCAGTCTCCGCTGGTAGTGTCAGACTCTGCGTTGGCGTTCCTGATCGCCTCGCGCAGCGTGCAAAACCCGTTACCGGAGGTGCTTGCCGGGTCGGTGGTGTTGTTGACGGTTATCGTGTTGTCGGTCGCATGGAGCGTGGAGCGGATCAGCATCACGCAGGCCGGCACGAACGCGATGAACAAAGCGGCCAGCAATCCCGGGCGCGCGCTTGCCCTGAAAATACGCATGCGGCTACCCTCCCCCCCAAGAGATGCGGCGTGGCGCCATCCGGGAACTTTCGCCCGCCGCCGGCATCTCGCTTTTGCCTCCTATTTACCTCACGAGCCTCCGTCGCGGAAGATGACTTTAAGTGTATTTACGACCCACCGTGAAGGAAAGGTAGAATCTTTACAGGGATGCAAGCGCAGGCTGCGGTTGGCCAAGAGTGGATTTCGTGAGCCCTACCGTGCCAAAACGCCACAGCGATGCATGCGCGGACGATTTTCACGAGCGCTTTCGCCGGCGTGTTTTATCGCGTGCATGGCCGACGCCGAACGATCACGATCGGCGCTATCGGTCGCGCTGCGCCTGCATTCGGGTGTATAAGGATTCGGCCGGACTGCTACTAACGGCGCCGAGCGCGCGCGTGCCGATGCGGGAATATTATGCCGCTTGATGTTTATGCATTCACCTGCGGATGGCTGACTATGCCGGCCGCGCTCCTGCTTGCCGGGGAAAAAGGCAAGCTCACCGTACCCGTTCCATCATATCTAATCGAACATCCCAAGGGCCGCGTCCTTTTCGACACGGGATTGCATGTAGATACCCAGCTCGATCCGGATCGGCGGCTCGGACGGCTGGCGCAGTATCACACGGTCGGATTCAAAGCGGGTGAAGAAATTACGGCGCGGCTCGCTGCAATGCAGGTTGCGCCGCGCAAGATTGATTTCATTATCAACTCGCACCTGCATTTCGATCATTGCGGCGGCAATGAGCAGATCCCCGATGCGACGCTGCTGATTCAGCGCCGCGAATGGGAGGTCGGGCACGACGCCGACCTGATCGAGCGCGTATACTACGACCCGCACGACTACGATCATGGTCACCAGGTGAAGCTGATCGATGGCGAGCACGACGTCTTCGGCGACGGCTCGGTGTTATGCATCCCGACCCCCGGTCATACGCCCGGCCATCAGTCGTTGAAAGTCAAAATCGACGGCGATTACGTCGTCCTGACCGGTGATGCGTGCTATCTGCGCCGCACCCTGGACAACTTTCATCTGCCCACCACAATGTACGATCGCGAGCAGATGCTCGAGTCGATTCGCCGCTTGCGCGCGTTGCGTGACTCGGGTGCGATGATCATCACCGGCCACGACCCTGATCTGTGGAAGACGATCCCGCAGGCGCCAAATCGCCTGACCGCCGCGCCCGCCGCCGATACCTGAGGCGGGAGGTCCTCTTTGCGGCGCGCCAGAGCGAATCAGTAACTTGCCGGCGCGTAGATTCCGGCCCTCAGAACCGCCCAGCGAAAGAAGATCGCGCCCTGGATGCATAGCAACGCCGTGAGCCAGCTCGCGCCCAGGGAGACGGCGCCCGCGCCGGGGAAGATTTCGAGCGCGATCGGAACCGCCAGTCCGAGCACCACGACGCAGAAGAAAAATCCCAACGCCAATTTCCCGCGCACAAGAAGGACAACCGCTTCCCGCGCGGACACGGACGAGTGATACGCTCCGTATAGATATGAAAAAATGATAATCGCTACCAACACCAGCAGCGCGACTTCTACCGCTTGCAGGATCTCGGCTCGCGAGCCGGCGAACGTGGCGTATAAGGGAATAGCCACTGCGGTCCCGCTTTCGGCCGAAAAGATAAGAAAGAGCACCGGTAGCAGCGCGTTATTCCAGAACGGAATCGCCGGCGAAAACGCCATCAGGTAACCGGTGTAAGCCATCACCACGATCGCCGCCGCAACCGCGAGCCAGCCAAGCGCAGGGAGTCCCAGGATCACGTACAAGGCTCCCGCAATCACGAAGATGCCCATGCTGATGACGCCGCGGCTGATCCATGAGGTTCGGGGACGCTTGATCGCGCGCCAGAAACGTTCGGGCCGTCCGAGGTAGGCGATGTGCGCGCCGCCCTTTATCACCGCGACCAGGAAAAGGCCGATCACCATGCCGAGGCGGAAGTTAAGCGCCCAGGACGCGATGTAAAGCCCGGCGCCGAAACCACCGGTAAAAAAAGCGACCAGAATCAGAAATCGCCATTGGCTCTGCGCCTCAAATCTCAGTCCACCCTTCTCGGAAACCACCGTTCCCGACGAGAGGGGAGTTCTTTCGAACGTGCCGACGATGGCTGTCCGCATGACTATTCTCCTCAAGCCGGCAAGTAATATACCGAGGGGTTGGTGCCAAACTCCGGATGGATCTGGAAGCCGCGTTTGTCGCGAATCAGGCGCGCGACTTCCGCGGTGGGATCATCCAGATCTCCAAAATAGCGCGCCCTCCCCGGACAATTCGCCACGCACGCCGGTTGTTTTCCTCCATCGACCCGCTCCAGGCAGAAGTTGCACTTACTAACCGTCCCTTCGACGTAGCCATTGGCGGCGTAGGCGACTTCCTCGTACTGAGTAAGGCCCTGGCCATTGTAGTAGGGGCGCAACTCGGCCAGGAAATAGCGAGCTTCGTACGGACATGCGATCATGCACGCGCGGCATCCCATACACTCATCGTAATTGATATGGACGATACCGTCGGCCCGCTTTCTGGTCGCACCGGTAGGGCAGGTCTTCTCGCAGGGAGGATCGGCGCAATGCATACACTGAAGCGGCAGCGCGATGCGCCGTACTGCCGGGTAGGTCCCGCTCTCCTGCTTCACCACTCGGCACCAGAAAACGCCGGGCGGTGTCCCGTGCTCGGTCTTGCAGGCCGCCACGCAGGCGTAACAGCCCGCGCACTTCTTCAGGTCAATTACCATCCCAAGACGCGGCATCGACCATCCTCCCTCGACCTCACGCTTTATATACCTTCGCCTTTACGCAAAGGTCCCAGTTGTGCACCGTCCAATCGACGCACTCCCAGTCGCTCTTCATCAGTTGCTCGAAGCAGGCGCCCTTGCCCTGTTGGCTGGCAATCGGAAGATACTTTGACCAATGGCCGCCGTTGTTCGCCATCGCGATTGCCTCCGGATGTATTCCCTGTGTGAGCCGCGCTCTTCCCTTCACCTTTCCGCCATACATCGACTCGATCCAGATCCAGTCCCCGTCCCTGATTCCCCTTTTCCGAGCTGCCTCGGTGTTGATCGCGAAACCGTAAACCGAAGGGTCCAGGCTTGCGATGTCATCAAGCCAGGCATTGTTATAGGTCCAGCCGAAAGTCTGTGTCGGCACGCGATAGTAGAATGCGAAGAAATCGAAGCCGGGCCGCTTCTCCTCGTGGCTCGGACACGGCCTCCAATCCGGCAACGGCTGAAGGTCGGCGGTGCTGACCTCGTCGCGGTAGGGCAGTTCCTCCTTGAGCCGCTCGATTTTCTCCTTGATATCCAGAAACCACTCGAAATAGATGGGCACCTTGAGATGCATGAAGTTTTTCCAGTAAGACTCCTCGACCTTCTTTGGCCAGGTGAGCACCCCATGCGTCTTGAACCACTCGAGATCGTGGTCGGGACCGAAATAGCTTTTGACCGTGGCGTCGATCATCTCGGTCCACGCATACCGCTTGCCGGGATCGAGGGCATACGGCGCGCGGAGTTGGAACATCGCATTGAATGCGGACAGCATCGTTTCCCTGGCTCCTAATCGATCCGCCAACTCCAGGATTACATCATTTCGAAATCTCCGCTCGTAGAGCGGCTCCGTTACCGGCTGGCGAAGATAGTAAGTCCAGTCCTTGATGATGGCCGAATTGGCATAACCGCCCCACATGCCGAGGCCGCATACTTCGTAACGTTCGAGAAAGCTCGCATCCGGCAACACGACGTCGGCAAATTCGGTCGATTCGTCGAGATATAGACTGAAGCTCAAAGTGAACGGAATGCTTTTGAGGGCCTCCGCCATCGCGGACACTTCGGTCAGGGTCATAACCGGGTTGCCGCCGGTCACGATATGCACTTCCGGCTTGCACGGCAGTTGGTACTTTTCCGGATTGGAAAGAGTAAACGGATGGCCCGTTGCCATGATCGACAGCGGGGCAAGTTCGTGCAGAGAGAACGACTCCGGTTTGCGAGGCTCCGAGAACGCCGATACCGGCGCCGTCGACAATTCGCCGGGCACCAGCAGACCGTCGGGACCTTCCTTCGGTTCCCCGAATGGGCGGCCGGTGTCGGGAAACCCCAGACATCGAGGGTTGCTCCCCAGCAGGCCGCCCGGCGTGTCCACCGCTCCCACCACCTCGGTGAGAAGAGAAAGCGCCATCGCGGTCAGAAGCGCATGCTTGTGCCCCTGCGCGCCTTTGAAGTAGAGCACCCCTGCGGGCCGGTAAGGAAGCTGGTGGCCTTCAATCTTGATCGTGCTGCCGATGCGGGCCGCTTCTCCGTACTCGCGGGCGATGCGGCGGATGGTAGCGGCGGGAACGCTGGTTATCTTTTCCGCTTCCTCGGGTGAGTATTGCTTCGCGCGGTCGGCAAGGCACTGAAACGCGGGCGCGCAGGAAAGCCCCGCGCGATCCTGATAACGGCCGAGCAGCGCAGCCTCCGAGATGGTCGGGTCGTCATAGGTCTTGCTCTTTCCCTCTTTTACGTCCCACACGAGCGGCTTGCGGCTCTTCTCGTCCCTCGCGTAGCGCCCGTCGGGCCCGATCAGATAAGCCGCATTGGTATGAGCGCGCAGATGGTCGGAATCATAGAGACCGGTTTCATTGATTAGGCAGTTGAGAATCGCCAGCGCAAGATACCCGTCGGTGCCCGGCCGTATCGGCACCCACTCATCGGCGCGCTCCGCTGCCGGCGAAAGCAGCGGATCGACCACCACCACGCGCATCCCTCGCGCCTTGCCTTCGGATATTCCCCTGATTGCCAGGGTTGCGTTGTAATAAGCGCCAGCTCCGCTTCCGCATCCGAACATCAGCAAGTAGTTGCAATGGTCGTAATCGACCTGGGTGTGGATTGCACCGTGAAGTATGTAGGCCATGGCATGCTCGCCATTGCCGCAATGAGGACCGCCGCCCGAATCCCAGACGTTGATCGAGCCAAGCGCGACGGAGAAAGCGCCGAGGAAGCCGAACGACCATACGTCCACCGCAGTCACCAGACTGAGAATCGAGCGCGGGTCTTTTTCTATCGCGGCGCGCATTTTGCCAGTGACGATATCCAATGCCTCGTCCCAGCTTATGCGCTGCCACTTCGGGTCGACGCCGAGGCCCTTTTCCGGATTTGTGCGCTTGAGCGGGTAATTGACCCGGTTGGGATCGTACAGAGTCATGATCGAAGAGAGTCCTTTGGAGCAGATCCGGCCCGCGGATACGGGATTGGCAGGATTGCCTTCGATCTTGATGACGGTCCCGTTCACCCGATGGGCGACGATCCCGCAATTCGAGTAGCACATGCTGCAGGCGCTCGGGATCCAGACGTCTTCTTTGGCGAGACCCTGCTTGTGCGTTGCGGCCGCTGCTTGCATTGCTACCTGCCTCCCATTAGCGATGGGAAAATGAATACCCTGATCGGTTTCTCTGAAGTGTAAGATCCTTTTTCCAGGGGAGTGCGCAGATCGGAACTGAAGTCGATAATCTCGTCGCCGACTGCGATTTTGATTCCGGGCTTCAGGCGAACCTCGCCGCCGCGATTGACAATCAACGCGGTGCGCATCTTTTCTCCGTACCGTTCGGTAAGCGCGTCCAATACGTTTAGCGGAGTCGCCTGCTCCTCGGCGATCTCGAACGTAAATTGAGGCGAATCGACCAGGGCTCGATAATTGCCGAAAAATCTGACGCTGACCTGCATCTCTTTTTGCGCGGCGCAAACGGCGCGACAACATCAATCAGGCCACCGCGGCTCCCCAGAGAAGTCCTATCTGGCACGAGCCAAGCCGAATTTCAATCTTGGCCTTGGCGCCTTTGGCTACATAAACGGTCACCGGCGGACCGAATGTTTTCGGGCCGGACCCCTTCGAGCCGCCCCTTCTCAATGCGAGCGGAATTGAGAAGGGGCAGCGGCGGCTGTCAGTGGAACACCCTGAGCCTCCATTGAACCTTGACTCCAGCAGGCTGGTGATAAATCACAGCCTGCTCCCCCTCTCTTATCTCCCCCGGAAAAGACGGCGATTATGCAGGACTTGACGAGAACTGCCGAATTTGCTAAATTCACAACCATGAAAAACGAAACCAATCCCCGCGAGCCGAAATTCACGCGGCAGATGACGATGACCGAGTTTGATCGGTTGTTCTCCGACGAGCACGCATGCAAGACCTACCTGCTCGCGACCCGCTGGCCCAAGGGCGCGCGCTGCCCGCGCTGCGGGAACGAGAAGGTTTATAAGGCCAAGCGCCCGTGGAGTTGGGAATGCCACAAGTGCGGGCCGCATCCCTATCGCTTCTCGCTGTACGTCGGCACGATCTTCGAGAACACCAACTACCCATTGCGAACCTGGTTCAAGGTCCTTTATCTCATGCTGACCAGCAAGAAAGGAATGAGCGCTCTCCAGATTCATCGCATCATCGGAACCGGCTCGTACCGAACCGCGTGGTTGATCTGCCATCGACTTCGCGCAGGGCTGGCCGATCCTGAGTTCCGGCAGTTGATGGGAATCCTGGAAGTCGATGAGACCTACATCAGCGGGAAGGCGCAGGATCGCCATAAAAGCCGAAAGAAGGTCCACCCCGGCGGCTGGGATAAAGCCGCGGTCATTGGCGCGATCGCGCGCAAGGGCAATGTCGTCTGCCAGATGATCGAACACGCCGATGTGCCGGCGATGGATCGCTTCGTCCGCAAGGTGGTCGATACCGGAAAGGTCGATCTGGTCGCTACAGACGAGCACGCCGGTTATACGCGGCTCAAGCCGACCGGCGTGCCGCACCAATCCGTGAACCATCGCCGGGGCGAGTACGTGCGCGGCGAGGTTCACACCGCAAACATCGATTCCTTCTGGTCGTTGCTCAAGCGCGGAGTCGTCGGCACGTACCACAACGTCTCCAAAAAATATCTGCCGCTGTACCTGAACGCGTTTTCCTTCCGCTTCAACAAGCGCAAGAACGAGGACATCTTCGGAGCGGCAATCGCAGGATGCTGAAGCGCCCGAACTGGCGGGCGCTCCAGCACGTCCGCGCCAGGGGGCCGGTGCAGTTGGATCTGCATTTAGGAGGGCAATCGAATGATCGACGATGATGGTCGTCTTATTCAAGACACTTATGTCGCTCAGGTTCTGACGCTGGCTAGATCCATCAAGACTGAGGACCATTTTCAAACAAACACTTGCAGCAGTGATGATGATATTGATAGGGCGCTCAAGGTGATTTCAAAAGAGCGTTCTCGAATTCTGACTGAAACATCTTGAGCCATTCATTCGACGCATAGACACGATGGCTCGACATAAGGATGCGCTCCACTTTGTCAAGTTCTTGGCGTGCCTCGCATAGCATGAGGCCATCAAGCAGGCAGACAATCTTGAATGCTTTTTCGGTGGTAATTTTATCTATGCGATCCATCTTGCACCTCAATAAGGGAAGTTAGCGATCATGAAATTCCAGTCCCTGCCCCTTACGGCCATCGTACTCGTACTCTTTTCTGTAACGGCTCCCGTTCGTGCCGAGGATCTCGGCAGCCCGTTGTGCGTTGTCGAGGCTTCCAGCATGGAAGATGTGGCCAAGGACCGGGATACTGGAAAGCCTGAGACCGTCGCTCACGCAGAGCAGAACGGTCGGATCGACAACGAAATTGTCGCCCTCATCTACGAGACACGCCAGTATTCGCCTCAGCAGGAAAGGGATGCGATCTTGAAAGTATGCGCGCAAACCGATGGCTTCGCGCACGGCGTTGGCGTGCCAGACAATGCCGACATCGACAAAATAGACGCCTCGATCCTTCAGGCCATCCGTATCCAGTTGGCGCAGCATTAGCGCGACCGGCGCGAGGTCGTTTGTTTGGCCTTCTTTTTCTGGCGCTCTGCCGCTCTGCGCTTCATCGCGGCATAGTGCGGATGAGTTTTTAGGTGGTACTCGCCGCACGGACGGCAGAAAAAGTGAATGATTTTCTGCTTGTACATGGTCAGCCTAATCTAATTTGCGCATAGTTTGTATAATTGCCAATTTCAACCTGAACAAAATTATACTGATCGCTTTTGGGAAACTCTGACTGGGAGGGATTTAGGTTCGCACGACGTAGGGCCGTGCCCAAGCGAAAGGCGATCCCCGCGGCGCTGCCCACCGGATAGCGCATGTTAACTCCTGAAGATACCTGTACGGGGAAGATGTAACTTGCATTGTCGTGGTTTACGATGACCTCGTAGCCTAGGGCAACGACAAGGCGTGCGATCGGTTCCGCGATCGCTCGTCCGTCATCCGTAGCAAGGAATTTTATGGGTTCGATGGAATAGTTGAGACCGCTTCGCGGTCCAAGAAACTCTATGAACTGGACGACTTCCCCCGCTGTCAGCGGGTGCCACGTTTGTTTCTCGATTATGATCGGCTTCCGTATCTCTCGCGAGCGAGCTACTGGAACTACGGGTCCCTCTCCAACAGCCGGTCGCGCTGGCAGTGTCGCCGTATCAGACATGGCAACTATCGATGATCGGCTTGTGCGACCATCAATTATCAGATAGCCCACTGCCATCAGCACGCTGACAAGACTTCCAGTGGGCGAGAATACCGCGTGCGCGGCCGTTGCTACCGCCGCAACCATTTGCTTGCCGTGCTGCGCAAAGAACTCGGCGTGGCTGTAAGCATCAAGCACGCTGCCCACTCCATTCCAGAGACGCCACATCAACTGGACGGTGACCAACCCATAAGCGATCAAACGCGCATGTGGGAACCGATTGCGAATCGAACCGAGAAGTCGAGCCAAAAGGCCAGCTTTTTCTTCTGCCATGCGGCGGAGAATAGCGCGATCTCGCGCTATTCGTCAAATCCTGCATAATCGCCGAACAGACCGGGGGAGAAGATAGAGGAAAGAAGCCGTCCTTTACGCAGGACGTTGAGACCGCAGCGCTGTCGAACTGCGAGAATCTCGCTTTTCTCAACATCCTGCTAACGCTTCGCCATCAAAACGGCGAGCGTCGATGCTGCAATCCGTGCCTCGTTAGAAGCCGGCATTCGAGGTATATAGATCATTCCAAATGTACGACCGGCTTCTCACTTTAAGCGCGACAGAACTGGCTCGTGTGATACGCGAGCGGCAGGCGTCCGCACGCGAAGTCGTGGAGAGCCATTTGCGGC
>DASPOF010000133.1:0-9836 GCA_035626155.1 Binataceae bacterium (SeqCode) | reverse complement strand
TGACCAAGGACACCCACATCAACCAGCAGGTGCTGATCCTGGCCTTCGGCGAACAGTGGCAGACCCAGGTCTCCGCCTTCGGCCGAGGGCTCGCGAAATCGGACACATCGAGCCCGTAAATCGGGAGGCGCTCCCGGCCGTCCAATTGGTCGAGCACGAGACGGCATGAAGCAGCATGGGATAGCAAACGCGGCCGCCGTTCTGGCGGCCGCGTTTTTATTGAGCGTGGCGGCGCCGCGCTCGGCTCACGCCCTGGATCTGCAGCACGCCCGCGCCCAGCGCGATCTGACACCCGCTTTGCGCAAGTCGCTGACCGACCAGGTCTCCGATGAGGCGGGGACCTACCTCGACCAGGAAGACCAGAAGCGCAACTCAGGAAAAGTCTTCGTCGATCTGCAGCAGAAGTTCGAGTATCTGCCCAATTACGGCCCGCGCGGCCAGCTCGTTGTGAGCGTCAAGCTGGGCGGCGTCGAGTACGACCCGACCAAGCCCGGGACTTCGCACGGCAAGCCGACCGGAAATCTCAAGTACCTGGTCTTCAGCTATTCGCTCGAGAAGGGGCAGTGGGTGGAGATCGAGAAGCCCAGATGGGAGACCGAGAGTCTGGGCACCAAGGGCGCCCAACAGATGACCGGGAACATCGCGCGCGGCGAGAAGGCCAAGGCCGCCGCGGAGCAGGCGGCCAAAACGCGGGCGGCGGCAGCAGCGGCCGCCGCGGCGGCGCAGAAGGCCGCCAACGCCTCCGGAAACCAGTAAGCGGGGATTTTGCCGGCCGTAAGCGAGGTTCAATCAGCCCGGCTTGCGGCGCGGGCGGCCGCCTCGTGCGCGACCCGGCTGTGGAAGCGCCCGTAGCCGAAATAGATCGAGAACCCGAGCGCCATCCATACAAAGAACCTGATCCACGTCACCAGCGGAAGGCGCGACATCAGGTAGGCGCATAGGACGACACCGAGCAACGGCACCAGAGGCACCAGCGGCGTGCGGAACGGCCGCCTCATCCCGGGCTCCAGGTGGCGCAGTATCCACACGCCCGCGCACACCAGGACGAAGGCGAACAGGGTGCCGATGTTGGTCAGCTCCGCGATGTCCGTGATCGGCAGCAGCGCCGCGGCGAGGCCGACCGCGATGCCGGTGATGATGGTCGGAATGTAGGGCGTCCGATAGCGGGGATGAATCCG
The DNA here is from genome assembly GCA_035626155.1 of Binataceae bacterium (SeqCode). Taxonomy (GTDB): domain Bacteria; phylum Desulfobacterota; class Binatia; order Binatales; family Binataceae; genus DASPOF01. The sequence goes on along the minus strand of DASPOF010000133.1, from coordinate 8,658 downwards.
GCTGAACGTCGCGGGCAGCAGCCCGTCGCGGGAGACCGCGAAGAAAATCCGCGATTGTCCGAGCAGCAGTACGAGCAGAACGGAAGCAAGCCCTGCGACTGCGCCCATCGAGATCACCGCCGCGACCGCATTCAGCCCGCGCGCCACGAATGCCGATGCGAGCGGGGCCTGCGCGTCGATCCGCGTGTACGGCACCATCCCGGTCAGAACCCCGGTCACCGCTATGTACAGGATCGTGCAGATGAGCAGCGAGCCGAGTATTCCCAGCGGGAGGTCGCGGCCCGGCTCGACCACCTCCTCGGCGGCCGTCGAGACCGCATCGAAGCCAATGTAGGCGAAGAAGACGTAAGCCGCGCCGTTGCTGATCCCCTGCCATCCGAATGGCGCGAACGGCTGCCAGTTGTGCGGCCGGATGAAGTACGCCCCGGCCACGATCACTACGCCGACCGCGGTGAGCTTGATTGCAACGATCAGCGAGTTGAGCCGCGCGCTCTCGGAGACCCCGACGTAGAGCACGGCGCTGATCAGGAGCACGATGACCAGCGCCGGAAGATCGATCACGCCGCCCGGTGCGGACCCGGGCGCGTGGGTAAGCGCTACCGGCAGGTGAAACCCGAGCCCGCCCAGAATCACCGCGAAGTAGCCCGACCATCCCGAGGCGACCGCGGCGGCGCCGACGGCATACTCGAGCACCAGGTCCCAGCCGATGATCCATCCGACCAGCTCGCCCATCGTCGCGTAGGAATAGGAGTAGGCGCTGCCCGCGACCGGGATCATCGCGGCGAACTCCGAGTAACACAGCGCCGCCATCGCGCACGCCGTGCCGGCCAGAATGAAGGATGCGATCAGGCCGGGACCCGCCTGGCGGGCGCCCACGCCGGTCATCACGAAGATGCCCGCGCCGATGATCGCGCCGATGCCGAGCAGAGTAAGGTCGAGCGCGCCGAGCGCACGCTTGAGTCCGGACTCGCCGCCGCCCGCCTCCGCCATCAGCGTCGCGACCGGCTTTCGGCGCACCAACTGTTCTCTAAGTCCCGGCTTGCTCACGATTGCGGACCACCCCTCCTCGAAGGACGGACTCAGCGCCGATCCCGCACGGCATCGCGGCTCACCACGCCTGGTAACCGCCGTCGACCGAGAGCACCGAGCCGGTCACGTAGCTCGCCGCGGGGCTGGCGAGAAAAACCACCGCGCCGCGAATCTCCTCGGGACGCCCCAGCCGCCCCATCGGCGTGAACGCCTCCATCCGCTCCCGGTTGCCCGGCTTCGCAAGGCCGCCCTCGATCGCCTCGGTCGGGATCCATCCGGGCGCGATCGCGTTGACCAGGATGCCGTAGCCGGCCCATTCGACCGCGAGCTGGCGCGTGAGGTTTGCGAGCGCGGCCTTGGTCGCGGCGTACGCCGAGAGCCGATACACGGCGCTTGCGACCGTCGCGTAAATGGAGACCATGTTGATGATTCGGCCGGGCTTCTTCGTCTCGATCAGGCGGCGCGCGACGCGCTGCGAGAGACTCATCGGCGCCGTCAGGTTGACCGCGATCGCCTCGTCCCAAAGCCGGCGCTTGAGCGTCTCAGCGCGCCCGGTCGGGGACACGCCTGCATTGTTCACGAGGATATCGATGTCGCCGAGCGCGGCGGACGCGTGCCCCATCGCGCGGTCGAGGTCGGCATCGACGGTGACGTCGGCGCCGATTCCGATCGATCGCACACCGTGCTCCTGTTCGATCTTGCGGGCCAGTCTGACGACGCGATCCTCCCGGCGCGCGATCAAGGCGACGTCGGCTCCTGCGATCGCAAGCGCGATTGCGCATTCGACGCCGAGGCCCGACGATGCGCCGGTGACGAGCGCGTGGCGGCCGCGCAGAGAGAATAGCGATTCGAGCGAATCCATCGTGCGGCGCTGCCGACGCGATCAGCCGCGCGCTGCCTTCGCCGCGGCGGAAGCGGCGGCAACTGCGCGGTTCGCATCGGCGCGCGAGATTCCGTAATGGGTCACGGCGCGGAAAGATGCCGCATCGCGCGGCGAAACCAGCACGCCCTCATCTTTCAACGCGGCCTGGAACCGGCGCCCCGCCTGCGCGCCCCCATCGACATCGAACACGACCATGTTCGTGCGCCGCGCAACCTCCCAGACCTTGATTCCCTCAACCCGCGCCAATCCCTGCGCCAGCGCGCGCGCATTCTCATGATCCTCGGCGAGACGGTCGATCATGGTGGTCAGCGCGACGATTCCCGCCGCTGCGATTATCCCCGCCTGGCGCATCCCGCCGCCCAGCACCTTGCGCGTGCGGTGGGCGCGCGCGATGAACTCGCGAGGGCCGCAGAGCATCGAGCCTATCGGGCACGCAAGGCCCTTGGAGAGGCAGAATGACACCGTGTCGGCATGTGATGCGATCGTGGCGGCGGTGGTCTCGAGGGCGAGGGCGGCGTTGAAAATCCGCGCGCCGTCGAGATGAACCTTCACTCCGCGCCGGCGCGCGAGTGCGGAGACGGCCTCCATGTGCGCAAGCCCGACCGCCGCGCCGCTGCATCGATTGTGCGTGTTTTCGAGCGCGACCAGCGCGGGCTGGGCGAAGTGATCGTCCAGCGGCGCCGACAACTCGCGCGCAAGCCCGTCGAGATCAAGCTCGCCCCCATCGTTGTTGGCAACCGGAGCAAGCACGATGCCGCCGAGCGCGGATGCGCCCCCGGCCTCGTACACGTTGGTGTGCGCCTGAGCGCCGACGATCGCTTTGGTCCCGCGCGGGCAGTGCGTGAGCAGCGCCGCTAGGTTGCCCATCGTGCCGCTCGGCACCAGCAGCGCCGCTTCCTTGCCCACGATCGAGGCCGCCATCGCCTCGAGCCGGTTCACGGTGGGGTCCTCGCCGTAAACGTCGTCGCCGAGTTCGGCGCGAGCGATCGCCTCGCGCATCTCGGGCGTCGGCAGGGTGACGGTGTCGCTTCGCAGGTCGATCAAGATGCGACTTCAGCCGCGCCGGTCATCACGACCCCGGCGGATAGAGCGCTACATAGTTGCCGTTCGATGTATCGGTCGCCTGCACCGAGTTCTCGGTGGTGTCCGAATAGTAGAGGGTCCTGCCGTCGGACGAAACGGTGCAGCCCGACCCGATATGGCCATTGGCCAGCGTCAGCGTGGAGACCTGGTTGCTGGCGATGTCGAGCTTGCGAATCGCGTGATTGTCCGCGTCGAGGATGTAGACCACGGTCTTGCCGTCGCTGCACATCCCGCCGGGGTTATTGAACTTGGCCTTGTCGCCCGGGCCGTTGTCAGCGCCTTCCTCGCCGGTTCCCGCGACCGTGCTGGTGGTCATCGTCGCAAGATCGATCTTGCGGATGCATTCGTTGCCGGTGTCGGAGACAAAGACGCTCTTGCCGTCGGTCGCGACTCCGCGCGGTCCGCTGAAGACGGACTTACTCGGCGGCCCCTCTTCTTTGCCGGTCTGCTGCGCCTGTCCGCCGATTGTTTTCACCATGCCGTCGGCCAGGGATATGCGCCGAACCGTGCTGTTGCCGCTGTCGGCAACGTATAGATAGCTGCCGTCGCTCGCGATTTGGGTCGGCAGGTTGAAGTGCGCGGCGGTCGCATGACCGTCCTCGGTGCCCGAGATATTGGCGGTCCCCGCGATGGTGGTCACGACCTTGGTGTCCAGGTCGATCTTGCGGACGTCGGAATTGTTGGTGTCCATCACGTAGAGACTGCGTCCTACGATGGTCATCCCGTCGGGGCTGTTGAAGCGCGCCGCCGTACCCACCCCATCGTTGCTGCCCTCTTTAAAGATCTCGCCCGCCAGCACCGAAATCGACTTGGTGGTCAGATCGATGGCGGTAATGGCGTTATTGCGGCTGTTCGCGACGTAGACCGCGCGGCCGTCGGTGGCGAGTCCGGCCGGAAAATCGAGCCGCGGCCCGCTCTCGGCTTGCGCCTGCGCTACCCCCGACGCGGCGATGCCGAACAAAAGAAAGCATGTGCTCGCGATGATGAGCAGCCTTGCACGTGCAGCGAGATTAGTCATTTCGAGCCTCACCTTTCTTGCGACGCCCCGGCGCGCCGGGGCGCGTTCAGGGGAAAATTGCCTTTACCACTTCATCGATGGCGCGTTTGCTGTCGGACTCATCGGTGAGCGACCAGGTAACCGCCACCGTGGCGGCGCGTCGCGGAGCGATTCCGTGGCGGATCAGCTCGCCGGCATAAATCAGGAGCCGGGTCGAAACCCCCTCTTCGAGACCTGACGCCTTGAGATTGCGGACCTTCTCGCCCAGGACCGCAAGCTGCATGGCGATGTCACGATCCACGCCCGCCTCGTGCTCTATGATCTCGGCCTCTTTATCAGCGGGCGGATAGTTGAATTCGATCGTGACGAAGCGCTGGCGGGTCGAATGCTTGAGGTTCTTCTGGATGCTCTGGTAGCCGGGATTGTAGGAAATCACCAGCAGGAAGCCCTCGTGGGCGCCGATGGTCTCGCCGCGCTTTTCGATCGGGAGAATTCGCCGATGGTCGGAGAGCGGGTGGATGAGCACGGTCGTGTCCTTGCGCGCCTCGACGATCTCATCGAGGTAGCAAATCGCACCGCGCCGCACCGCCTGCGTGAGCGGCCCGTCGATCCAGACCGTCTCGTCGGATTGGATCAGATAGCGCCCGACGAGGTCGCTGCCCGTCAAGTCCTCGTGGCACGCAACGGTGATCATCTCGTTCGGCCCGCCGGGGAGGACCGAGAGCTTGTGCGCCATGTGCTCGACGAAACGGGTCTTGCCGCACCCGGTCGGCCCCTTCAGCAGCACCGGCAGGCGCGCGTTGTAGGCCGCGGTGAAGATCTCAACCTCGTCGGCGATTGGCAGGTAGTAGGGAGCGTTGTGCGGGTCGAGGTGTTGGACCTCGGCGCCCTCGGCTCGAAGCCGGGTGTCGAATTTTTTAACTTCAATTCCCATCAGTCACCCATGGCGATTGCGCCGCGCGTCACGGCGCGATTCTAAGAGAGCAGGGGCCGAAGGTTCAAGGCGCGGGCGGACAAATTTCAACCTTTGCCCGTTTCGTCCCTGCCGGTCATCTTACCATAATAGGCGCTTTTCCCGTCCGGGAGATCCTTCGCGACGATCTGAAAAGAGTCCAGCAGCTCTTTTCTGAGCCGGTCCGCCAGCGCAAAATCCCGCTCCTTGCGGGCCTTTTCTCTGCGCGCAATCAGCGCGTTGGCCTCCGCCGGGAATGCCGCCGCCAAGGAAGCCTCGCGGTGCTCGGCCAATTTAAGCCCCAGAACCTGGTCGAATCGCCCGAGCAAATTCCAGGCGCTCCAGTCCTGGCGTCGATACGCCTGGGCGACCAGCTCCAGAGTGGCGGCCAACGCGCGCGGGGTATTCAAGTCGTCGCACAGTGCGTCCTCGAAACTCTCGCCGAATTCGCCGGTCCATTCGCCCGCGCGCGCGCCCTCGGCATCGCGCGGCACGTTGCGGGCGAATTCGCGCAGATACTCGAGGTTCGATTGCGCGGCGCGCAAGCCCTCGTCCGAATAGACCAGCTCGGAGCGATACTTCGCACCGAAACAGAGCATCCTGAACGCGAGCGGCTCGACTCCGCGCGGGAGTTCCGACAGCAGCGGGAATTTGCCCGCGCTCTTGCTGATCTTGACCCCTTCCTTGTTCACCAGGAATGCGCTGTGCATGAAGTAGCGCGCGAACGGCTTGCCGGTTGCGCTCTCGGACTGCCCGATCTCGTTCTCGTGATGGATCGGGATGTGGTCCATCCCGCCGGTGTGGATGTCGATCGTCTCGCCGAGGTACTTCATCGCCATCGCGGAGCACTCGATATGCCATCCCGGATAGCCGCGCCCCCACGGGCCCTCCCACTGCAGGATGTGGCTCGGCTTGTTGAGGAACCAGAGCGCGAAATCGTGCGGGCTCTTCTTGTCGGGCGAATGTTCGAGCCGCTGCGCCGAGTCCTGCTCATCGAGCGACTGGCGCGACAGGCGGCCGATTCGGCTCGGCCCGCGCCATTTCTCAACGTCGAAATAGACGCCCGACGGCGTGACGTATGCGTATCCGGCGGCGATGATGCGCTCGATCAGGGCAAGCATCTCCGGGATGTGCTCGGTTGCGCGGCAGATAACCACCGGGCGTTTGAGGTGCAGCAGGTCCCAATCGCGCAGGAACAGGTCGGTGTAGAAGTTGGCGACTTCGAGCGGCGATTTGTGCTCGGCGCGGGCGGTCTTTTCGATTTTGTCCTCGCCCACATCGCCCTCGGACGTCATGTGTCCGACGTCGGTGATGTTCATCACGTGGCGGACTCCATAGCCCGTGAACTCGAGCGCGCGGCGCAGGAAATCCCACGACAGAAAAGTGCGGAAGTTCCCCAGATGCTGCGGCAGGTAAACCGTCGGCCCGCACGAGTAGATCGTGACCGCGGATGGGTCCTGCGGGCGGAACTCTTCGACGCTTCGCGCAAGCGTATTGTAGATGTGGAACGGTTTCACGGCCGCGAGGCCATGAGCTTATCGCGCCCGTTTGTGCCGAAACAACCGGGGAGACCGCTGAGCCGCCAACAACGGCGTGATTCAGCCTGGCGGGGCCGCCGCGGGCGGAGTCTTCAGGCGGCCGGCGATGTCGCGCTGGTAGCGCGATGAAGCGATGCGCTTGTACTGCCAGTCTGCGAGCCACGCGTAGCCTGGAACGTACCAGAGATACGCAAGCCAGCTCATGATTCCATTCTGCCGGCGCAGGATTTCATTTATCGCGCGCGCGCCCCGATAGACCCGGCCGGCATCATCCACTGCGTGCAACTCTTCGAGCAGGCTCTCAAGCTGCAAGCCGGGAAAGTGCGCGCGCGTTTCGGGAACGTGCAGGTCGAGCGGCTCGATGTTCCCCGAGTTGTCGAAGTAGCGGACGCCCTCGACGCTCGCGCGGCACAGATCGCACGAGCCGTCGTAGAGGATTGCGAGCTTGCCCGGCGATGCCCTGCCGGCGCCGGGCGCCGGTGCGTCGATGTCCATCGGCTAGCGCCGCGATATCCGCGGATTGGAACCGAGCCTGCGAAGCTTGAGAGTCTCCATGTAGATGCGCCATTCGTAGCCGTCGAGCAGCGACTTCCACCCGGCCTCGACCGTGTTCGCCGACTTCGCAAGCGTGGTCCAGGAAAGCTGCCCGTCGGAGAACTTCTTTACCGAGACGACTTCCGCTTCGGTCGAATCGCCGCTCGCATGCGTGTAGGTCTCGGTCACGCGGACCGAATCCAGGAAGGGGAAATACTTGAGCAGCGCCTTGCGCAGCGCGACGTCGAGCGCGTGCACGACGCCGACGCCCGATGCCGCCTCGGTCTCCTCGAGGGCGCCGATGCGGATGACGACGGTCGCATCGATCGTCATCTTGCCCTCGAAGTAATCGTCGATTACGCGGCGGCGGACGATCTCGAAGGGGGCGAGATAGTCGCGCGAGGTGCGCAGCTCGGCGAGCTCGCGCGATGCCTGCGGCGGCTCGGCCTCGTAAAAGTTTGGCTGGCGCTCCACGCTCATGTTCGTATCTCGATTATCGTGAGGGGATTTCCGTCTTTCAAGACGAATCGTAGTGAGGTTAATTATTGACTCGCGGCGTGCGAGCAGACTCGCGACGGACTGCGGGATGTTTCTGACGTGATGCCTTATCGCCAACCCCTCCATCGCACGATGGCGCGTGCGACTGGATGCGCGGCCGGAGGCAGGCTCCGCAACCGGTCTGGAAGCCGATGCGCGATCCGTATGACACTGGCCGCGGTTGCGATGGCCGCATCTCTGGCGGCAGGGCCGCAATCGGCCCTCGCGCGCGACGTCAGGGTTCCGATCGCGATCGACTACGTCACCCTGACCGAGACGCTCAAGCACGAGTTGTACACAGGCCCGGGCGGGCGCGCTCGGCTGTGGAACGGCTCCGACGAGTGCCAGTTCCTCTACGCCCTGGACCCGCGATTCTCGCGCTCCCAGGCGCGCGTTCGCCTCGAGACCGACGCATCGCTCGCGCTGGGCGTCAGCGTTGGCGACCGATGCCTCAGTCCCGTCGAATGGGACGGGATCATCGAGGCCGAGAGCGCGCCCTACATCGCGCCGGGCCTGAAACTCAAGCTTACCGTCCTCGACATCAACCTCTATAACGCGCAGCACGAAAAGACGCTGCTCGCCGGCCGCGGATTCGATCTGATCAAACAGTACTTCATCCCGAGGCTGGAAACGTTCTCTTACGATTTGAATCCCGCGGTCGCCGAGCTTGGCGCGCTGGCCGAGGATGCCTCGCCGCCCGACGTGGCCGGCAGGATCAAGCGCGCGCTCGGGACGGTGACCGCCGAGCCCGAGGTCACGCCGCTCGATGACGGCGTCCGGCTGACGCTCGTGATTTCGGTGCCGGATTTTCCCGCGCCCGCGGCAAGTCCGGCTCCAGCCGAGCTGACCGCCGCCGAGATCGAGTCGGTGAACAAGCTCCTGGACCAATGGGACGCCTTCCTGGTCTTCACGGTCAAGCAGCTCGGCGAGACAGTCGGCGATCAGGAATTTCGCGATGAGCTGCTGCAAACTCTGCTCGACAGCCGCTACCGGCTCGTGCAGGCGCTGGCGCATCCGCCTGCGGCAAGCGAGCCGGACCCCGTAAGATCGCTGTTCCTGGAATTTTGGCGGCGGCTGGGCGCATCGGTCCGCTCGGCGGCGAGGC
>DASPOF010000132.1:0-32632 GCA_035626155.1 Binataceae bacterium (SeqCode) | reverse complement strand
TGACCAAGGACACCCACATCAACCAGCAGGTGCTGATCCTGGCCTTCGGCGAACAGTGGCAGACCCAGGTCTCCGCCTTCGGCCGAGGGCTCGCGAAATCGGACACATCGAGCCCGTAAATCGGGAGGCGCTCCCGGCCGTTCCGACACGAAATTTCGCAAGAGAAGCCGCCCTCGAGCGATCTCCTCTATGAGAGCGCACATTCATCCACCGGGGAGGTGCGGCGATGAGTGCATTCATAATTGCGGCGGCAATCCTTGCAATCTCGACTGTAATCCTCGCTCTCGCCCTGGCCCCGCGATGGCGAGCCGAGGGCGGGCGCCCGAGCATCATGCGCCGCGCGACTCGATTCGCGGGCGGCCCGTTTCCACTCTCGATCGCGATCCACGCCGGCGCGCTGCTCTTGCTGATCATCACGGCCCATGAAAGCCGGGGACGCGACCTGGTCATGGTGAATCTCGAAGCCGGTGGCGGCGCGGGCGAAAACGAAATGAAAGACCTCGAAATGCCCGTGGTCCCCATGCCCGAGATCGCGCCCGACGAGATCGGTCAGCCGCAGGCGAACGAAACCTCGCCGGCGGCCGGACTCGCCGATGACTACGTGCGCGCAACAAACGGTAGCAGCATCGGCGTCATCCGGGGCGGGGGATTTGGTTTCGGTCACGGGCCCGGAATCGGCTGGGGCTTCCCCGGGTACGTTCTGGAATTGAGGCGAACGGGGCTCGATGTCGTCCTGGTGATCGACGGCACCGATTCGATGCGGCTGGTGTTGGCGGACGTAAAGGCGCGGATGCGGGACTTGGTCGTGGCAATCCATCGCCTGGTTCCCACCGCGCGGATGGGCATTGTCGTGTACGGCGGCGAAGGAGAGGCGATCGACGAACAGCCGCTCACGCTATCGCCGATGAAGCTCGACGCATTCCTCGCGCAGATGACCGCCAAGGGCGGCGGCGAGTGGGAGGAAAATATCGCGGGGGCGCTCCAGGCCGCGGTCGAGGGGATGGACTGGAAGCCGTACGCGAAGAAAGTGATCGTGTTGGTCGGCGATTCGCCGCCCAAGCCGGATGCTTTCGGCCGAGTGACCGCGTTGATTCGAAAGTTCCGCGGCGAAAACGGTACGCTCAATACGGTAGATGTCACGGAGCAGGAGCACGAGCGTTTCGAGCGCGAGTTCTGGCTCAAGGTGCATCGCGAGGAGCCGCCCAAGATCTCGCCGCTGCCGGAGTTTTATCAGCAGACTCGCACGGCCTACCAGGTGCTCGCGCAAGTTGGCGGGGGCGAGATGAAGAGTCTCGAGGGCGATCAGCAGGTTGACCGCGAGGTGCTCGTGCTTGCATTCGGCGGCAAGTGGCGCGAGCAGATCGCCCCGTACGCGAGAAAATAAGATCTCTAAAGAGGCTTTCGGGCCACGACCTGCAAGTTTGGGCGCCCTCCCGCAGGCCGAGGACGTGTTATTCGCCGTCCCGGTCGACCCCGGCCGCCAACAGCGCCGAATGTTCGCCGAACCGGACTCCGTCGATCAACACGGCGGCCACGGCAGTCAACGGGGCTGGCAGTGCATGTTGGAGCCACCCGTCGGACTCGAACCGACGACCTGCTGATTACGAATCAGCTGCTCTACCAACTGAGCTAGGGTGGCCCCGCTCGCATCGCGAGCATCGCAACCCCGCGCGCGCGACGCCCGCCGACCGGCATTCGAGATTAGCCGAGCCGAGCGCATCGAGGAAGGGATTCGGCCGCAACTGGCGCCGACCGGCTCGCGAGCCCCGCGGACGGCGCGCATTATGTGGGCGTGCGCATGCGGCCGGGCACGACTGCGCGTGACGCATGCCCGATCGCTCGCGCGGCGGTGGGGTTACCGGGACGCTCCGGTCGTGTAAGCTTTGGGTTTTCGAGGGAGCGGGAATTGAAGACGGGAATAATTGGCGCGCGCGGAGTCGGCAAATCGACCGTGTTCCACGCGCTTACGGGACTCAAGCCTATTCCGGGCACGGCCGAGGGCCGCGGCCGCGCGCGTCCGGGACAGATCAAGGTCAGCGATCCGCGGCTCGATTTCCTCGAGGCGACCTACGGATCGAAGAAGAAGGTTTCGGTGCAGCTCACCGTAATCGACTTCGCTCCCAACCCAAAGGAGCAGAAGGAGGGCGCCGCGCTCGATGCGACCCTCCTGCCGCTGATTCGCGACCTTGATGCGCTCCTGTTCGTTGTCCCTCAGTTCGCCGGCATGGAGCGCGATCTGGCCGCCGCGGTCCGCAGCATCGAGGGCGAGCTGGTGTTCGCGGACTTCGAGCAGGCCGAGCGCCGCCACGACCGGCTCGTCAAGGAGCGAGGCGGGAGCGAGTTCGAGCGCGCCGCGCTCGAGCGCGCGCTCAAGTGGCTCGAGGAGGGCCGGCCGCTTCGCAAGTTCGAGATGACGCGCCAGGAAGAGGCGGCGTTTTCGAGCTTCGGCTTCGTCTCGCGCAAGCCCGCTCTGGCCGTGGTCAATTGCGAGATGGAGCGCGCGGCGGCGGAAATCGCGCCGGCCGATCTCGATGCGCTCCATACGAGCGGGATCGAGGCGTTCCGCCTGGCGGCGGCGTTCGAGGCCGAGCTATGGGAACTCGATGAGTCCGGGCAGCGCGAGATGCTCGCCGGGGCGGGGCTCGAAGCGCCCGCGCGCGACCGGCTGATCGCCGCGCTCTACCGCCACCTGGGGCTCATCACGTTTTACACCGCGGGCGAGCCCGAGGCGCACGCGTGGCCGCTCGTGCGAGGCGCGACGGCCCTGGATGCGGCGCGGGAGATACATTCCGATATCGCCCGCGGGTTCATCCGCGCCGAGGTCGTGAGCTTCGACGATTTCGCCGTGCTCAAGTCGGACGCGAAGGTGAAGGAGGCGGGCAAGCTCCGCCTCGAGGGCAAGGATTACATCATGCGCGACGGCGACATCATTCACATCCGCTTCAACGTGTGATGGCGCGCGCCTGCGGCAGGCGATACCGTCCTACTTGAGCGCGCGGGCCTTTTGCAGCGCCGGTCGCCCGAGGCACTTGTCGAGCCATCCCTTCGCCACCGAGACCGCGGACATGTCGAGCCGGACCAGCGGCGCGAACATCAGGGCTCCTGCCGCGTTTAAGTCCGCGATCGTGAAGTCCTTGCCGAGCAGGTACTCGCGCCCTTTGAGATGATCGTCGAGCACCTTGAGCGGCGCCTTGAGCGCATCCTCGGCCTTCTTCACCGCCTGCTCATCGCGCTGCTCCGGCGGCGCCATCACGCGATTGCGCAGGATCGCGATCAGATGCGGCTCGATCTCGGTCATTCCCCAAACGCTCCATTGGTAGGCGTGCCCGTGATCCGCGACGGAGGCCGGCCATAGCGGCGGCTTGCCGTACTTCTCGGCGAGATAAAGATTGATCGCCATCGATTCCCAGATGATGACGCCGTCGTCATCGATCACCGGTACGTGGCCGTTGGGGTTTAGCTTCAGGTGCTCGGGCTTGCGAGCGTCCGCAACCGCGGTCGGGATGTGCTCATACTTGATTCCCAGCTCCTCGAGCGCCCACAGCGAGCGCGAGGACCGCGAACGCGACGTGCCGTAAATCTTGAGCATCGACATTACCTCCGCGTGGAAATGCGCCAAGTCGTTTCTTATGTACCGTGATCGGAGGCGGTCCGACAATCAGATCGGAGCGCCCGGAATGCTCGATGCGCCGCCATCGCTGGATGGTTGCGCTCGTGCAGCGTGGCTGAAACAATGCACCAGCGCCGCGCAACCCCCACTTGAGCGGCGTCACTGATCGCATGCGCCGCATCGAAACTATCCTGCTGGTCACCGCGGCGGGATTCTATTTCTGGTTCCTCGCGCACTTCGGACTTCACGAGGTGCTCGGGTACCTGCGGCTTGCGGGATGGGGCCTCGCGCTGACGATCTCGCTTGAGTCCCTGGCGCGCGCGGCGAACACGCTGGGATGGCGGGTTACGATCGAAAACTACCCGCCCTCGCTTAAGCCGGGAGAGCTGTTCGCCGCGCGGATCGCCGGCGAGGCGGTCGATTACACGACGCCGTCGGCGCAACTCGGCGGCCAATTCGTGATGGCGTTGATGGTGCGGCGGAAACTCAGGATGCCGGTAGGACTTGCGACGGTGGTGGTCGCGGCGCTGACCGAGGCGCTCGGCCAGATCGTGTTTATCACCGCGGCGCTGCTGATTTCGCTTCGGCTGCTGCCCTCGGCGGAGCGAATGTACGGTCCGATCATGGCCGGATTCGCGCTGGTGGTCGCGCTGGTGGCTGGCTTTTTCTTCGTTCAGACCAGGCGCCCGTTCGCGCACCTGTGGCGCGCCGCCGCGAAATTCGACGTCGCGCGCATCAATCGTTACGAGATTAAGGAGTCGGCGGAGGAGGCGGACACCCTTCTGATCGACTTTTACGCACGCCATCGCGCGCGCCTCCTGCTCTCCTGCCTGTGCTATTTTTTCGCGTGGAGCCTGGGGCCGATCGAAATCTATATCCTGTTGAAGCTGCTGCACCAGCCGGCCTCGCTGCAGATTGCGCTTGCGGTCGAGGCGATCGGGCTGCTGATCGAGCGCGCGACCTTCCTGATTCCGGCCAAGCTCGTCAGCCAGGAGGGCGGCAAGGCGCTCATCCTGGCGGCGCTGGGTTATCCGGCGGGGGTGGGTTTCGCGATCGGATTTCTGCGCCGCATCAAGGAGATGGTCTGGGTGCTGTTCGGGCTCATCAGTCTCGCACTTCATCGAGTCGCCAATGGTGGCGCCCGCGTGTCTGAAGCCGCGCCGGCACGCCGGCGGGATGAATTGGAAATTCAAAGGCTACAAGGAGAGCAATCGCTATGAGAAAACTATCAGCCGCAGCCGCGGCGCTCGTGTTGGCCCTCAGTGCGCGGACGGCCGTCGCTGGGGTAGTCATCACGCAGGAGCAGACCGTCAATAGCGGCGCCAATGAGCGCAAAGTGCCGCAGAGCGTGATGGTCGAGGGCAACAAGGAGAAGATGGTCACCGGCCCGCGCGAAATCATCACCGATCTCGACAAAGGCGCGCTGTACGTGGTCGAGCCCGCCACCAAGACATACCTCGAATTCCCGTTCCCGCCGACGGGGCAGATGGCGCACATGGTCTCGCGGCAGTCCACGATGGTGGACTTCAAGAAGGGCACAACCACGCGAACGGTGGCCGGTTATACCTGCGACGACTACACCGGCTCGGCCGGATCGATGGGCGGAAATTTCACGATCACCGAATGCTTCTCGAAGAATGCGCCGGGCGCGAAGGAGTTCTCGGCGTTCCAGAAAAATATGGCGGCAAAGCTGAAGGACACTCCGATGGCGCCGCCGAGCGAGGTGCCCGACGGCATTCCGCTCGCCTCGAACTCCGAGATGAAGCCGAACTCATTCACTCCTCCGGCGGGGATGAACCCCGAGCAGGCGCAGAGGATCCGCGACATGCTGGCGAAGCATGGGCCGATCACAATGAAAACCACGGTCACCAAGATCGAGGTGAAGAAATTGCCCGCGGACACGTTCACTGTCCCGGCCGGTTTCACCAAGCGCGAGGTCCAGATGCCGGCGATGAGTCCGATGGGGGGCGTGCCGATGGGGAAACCGCCCGCAGCCGCGGGCGCCCCGGCGCCGGCTCCTGCGCCTCCGGCTGCGCCTGAGGCGCACTGATCGGCGCGCAGCTTAAGCGCCGGCGAGGCGACAAAAGAAGAGCGGGGCCGCCTGGCCCCGCTCGCATTTCACCAGCTCGCGGCCAGCGCGCAATTAAACTACATCGAGGCCGATTTCGACTCGGCGGCATTGAGAGCCGCGCATGACTCCCAGAGCCATTTCGCGGTCGAAAGCTCATCTTCCGCGAAAAGCCTCAGCGCCTCCCTGGTGCCGAGGTCTTCCTTGATTAGCTTCGCGAACTCGCAAATCGGCTTGATAGCATCGTCGGGTTTGCCCACCCGCTTGGTAAAGCTCAGCAACTTCTCGGCGTCGGGGATGTTCGGGTCGCCGAGGTAGGCAGTGAATTTGCGGGCGGCGTCGGTCGCGGTGGCGAGCTGCTCACCGCCGAGTTCCGCGACGCGCAGCGCAAACACGCGCGAGTGATACGCCTCGCGTTCGGCGATAATCCGAAGGCCCGTGCGCAGGCAATCCGTGGTGCATACGTCGGCCCACGCCGTGAACGCCTCGCCGCCGTTCGCCTCACCGGCGCGAACCTTGTCGAGGAAGCTGACGATCGCGGCGCGCTCGCTCTGGTAGGTGCGGCCGAAGGCGTGAAACCCGCCGCCTGCGGCGCCGTTGGTGGCGGCGCCCTCGCGCTCGAGCACGGCCATTTCGTCTTCGAACGTCCGCTCGCTGATTATCCCGCTGCGAAACGCGCGCAACAGCGCCCTGAATTCGACGTCGCGGTTCATGGGGAGTTCCTCCCGCCTACAGAAAGTATGGTCCGATGCCGTATGCCGCTCAAGCTACGGTCGCATCTGCGGCAGTGTCAATCGGGGTTTTCCCCGCCGTTCCGCGGCCCTTTACTTCGTCAAGGCGCCGGTCGATTCGGCGACGATTTCCGCAAGATCGCGCACCCGAATCGTATCCTCCATCGACCGTCCCTTGACCGCATCTTCCATCATCGTCATGCAGAAGGGGCACCCGACCGCGAGCCGCGCCGGCTTCGCCTCGGCCAACTGATCGAATCGCGTCAGATTGATCCGCGCGCCCTCGTGTTCCTCCTTCCACATGCATCCGCCGCCGGCGCCGCAACAGAAGCTCCGGTTCTTCGACCGATCGATGTCGGTTACCACCGCCCCGGGCACCGCGCCGAGCACCGCGCGTGCGGCGTCCCACTTGCGATTGTGGCGCGCCATGTAGCAGGGGTCGTGATAGGTCACGCGCTCGGCGATCGGATTGCGCGGCGTGAGACGCCCGGCGCGAATCAGCTCATCGATGAACTCGGCCTCGTGCATGACCTGGTAGTTGCCGCCGAAGTCCGGGTACTCGTTGGTCAGGTTGTGAAAGCAATGCGGGCACTGCGTAACGATCCGCCGCGGCTTGTAGCGATTGAGCGTCTCGACGTTCTGCTGCGCCATCGCCGCATAAAGATATTCGTTGCCCAACCGGCGCGCGGGGTCTCCGGTGCAGGTCTCCTCGCTCCCGAGGATCGCGAACTTGACCCCCGCCTGCTTCATCAATAATGCGAACGCGCGGGAGACTTTCTGGCTGCGCTCGTCGTAGGAACCCGCACATCCAACCCAGTAGAGAACGTCGATATCGCTCGGATCCTCGAGCTGCGACATCTCCGGGATGTCCAGCCCCTGCGCCCATTCGGTGCGCTTGTCGGCCGCAAGTCCCCACGGATTGCCCTGGTTCTCGATCCCCTTAAAAGCGCTGGTCGCCTCCTGCGGGAATTTCGACTCCATCAGGACCAGGTGGCGGCGCATGTCGAAGATGCGCTGGATGTGCTCGATTCCGACCGGGCAACCCTCCTCGCACCACCCGCACGAGGTGCACCCCCAGACCGCGGCCTCGGTTGCGACCTCGGTGATCATGTCGGGGCCTTCCCAGGCGGGCGCGCCGGCGCCCTCGCTCCCGTTGGCGGCGGCCGATTTCGCGGCCAGCAGGATGGGCGCCTTTTGCAGCAGATGCTCGCGCTGCTCGATCACGAGGAATTTCGGGTTGAGCGTCTTGCCGGTATTGAAAGTCGGGCAATTGATCGTGCATCGCCCGCACTCCAGGCACGACGCCATGTCGAGCAACTGCTTCCACGTGTACTGCTCGACCTGCGAGACGCCGAACGTCTCGGCATTTTCGAAATCCTTGATCGGCGCAAGGCGGCCGCGCGGGCCGAGATTGCGGAAGAAGAGGTTTACCGGTGCGAAGATCAGATGGCGAAGTTTCGTGAACGGGAAGCAGAACAGGAGCGCGAACACGAAGAGCAGATGCGTGAGCCAGAGCGCTCGATGGACCATCGCGCCCGCGCCGAGCGCGCCCTCGATCGCGCCGACGGTCCGCCCCACGTAGGCCCATTCGGTGAACTGCGGATGAGTCGCGTTGATCCGCGCGCCCTCCAGCATCAGGCCGCTCACCGCGACCGCCAGCATCATCGTCATCGGGAACCAGTAGCCGAGCCGGTTCTCGAGATTGTCGGCGACCTTTTCCCTGGGCGGCTTGCTCAGAAGCGGCGGCTTGCGCAGCCCGCGCCGCGCCGCCTCCATCAACACGCCCGCTATGAGCAGCAGGAAGAACGTGTCCATGGCGGCTTTGAACACGAGGTAGAACGGGCCGTAAAGAAAGTAGAGGTTCACGCCGAACAGTTCGAGCAGGTCGCGCACGTCGCTGTTGATCGCGACGATCGTGGTGCCGATGAGGAGTCCCACGAACGCGACGTAAAACGAGTAATGCATCCAGCCCCACGACTCGCGAATCACCACGCCCTGTCCGAACGCATCGCGCAGCGCGAGAAAGAGCCTTCGCGGGATCTGGTCGCAGCGATCGACCGCCGCTCCGAGGCTTACGATCCGGTACCATCGCAGGCCCGCGTAAACGAACGCTGCAACCAGCACAACGAACAGGCCGTACATGATCACGAGGAAGGGAGCGGGGACGTTCCAGAGAATCTGGCGGGTGACTTGCTCGTTCATCTTGAACTCCGAAAAGACCGCCGGGCGGCAAACCGGGCCGCCGCGCGGGCGCGACGGCATCCTCTAGCCGTCTTAAATCAGACCATCGAGGTTGATTTCAATCCGCCGGTTTGGGCCCGATCCGCGACCGCTACGTCGATCGCGCTTCGATGCGGCTATTCTCCAGGCGCCACTCGACGTTGGTGCATCGATGCGCCAGCGGATCGTCGTGCGTGACAATCACCAGCGCTCCCGGGTATGCGGCGAGCGCATCCTCGAGCCGTTCGATAGCCGGAATGTCCAGATGATTCGTCGGCTCATCGAGCACCGCGGCCCAGACTCGCCGGCCAAGCCCGTAAGCAAGCGCGAGCTTTCGCGCCTCGCCCGGCGACGGCGAGTGCGACTCCAGCACCCGCTCCGGATCGGCTCCCAGAGCGGCCGCCATCGTGAGGACCCGCGAGCGCTCCGCCGCACCCAGCTCGCGCACCCAATCGAGCAGGCGCGCGCCGTCCTCGATGGTCAGCTCCTGCGGCAAATAGAGCATTCGCTCGGCGGGAATCCGCGCGCTTGCGAGCATCGCCTTTAGGAGCGTGCTCTTGCCGATCCCGTTGGGTCCGGCGACGCGGACCCGGCTCTCGCGCGTGACGACGAGGTGCACGTCGGTGAGCAGGGGCGCCGGTCCGGCCATGATGACGGGCGCATCGAGGACGAACAGGCGGCTTGCCGGCGCGGGCCGGTAGTCGATGAAAATCGAGCGTCCCTTTTCCTTGCGGAAATGGAACTCCTCGATCCGCTCGGCGACGCGATCGACGCTGCGGCGCAGAACGCCCGCATCGCGGGAGATCCGCCGCGATGCCATCTCGGCGCGCCCGCGCGCGAGCATGCTGGTCGCATCGTGGTCGCGCGGTCCCTTCATCCTGAGGCGCGCGCCCGCGTTCCACTCGGCCTCGGCCGACTGCGCAAGGCGGCGCTTGTCGGCGAGCCTGCGTGCGAGCACGTTGCGCTGATGCTTCAGCCGTTCGTATTTCGCGTGATGCTCGCGCTCCTCGGCCTCCCAGCTCTGCTTCGCGATCGTGTATCCGCCGCGCCATAGCCGCGCCGTGCCCTCGTGCACGCGAATCGTGTATGCGGTCAGCGAATCGAGCAGCGCGCGATCGTGAGAGACGACGATTCCGACGCCGCTGAAGCGGCTGAGCGCGCCGCCGAGCAGCTCCCGCGCGTCCGCATCGAGATGGTCCGTCGGCTCATCGAGGATCAGCACGCCGGGCTCGCCCGCGAGCGCCGCTCCGACCTGCCATCGCCGCCGCTCGCCCGGCGACAGCGTTGGCCATCGCGAGAGATCGCCGGCGTCGAGCCGCAATTCTCCCTGGATTCGGCGCGAGACGCCGTCGGCCGCCGCGGCGAACGTTGCGATTTCATCGGTAATCGTCTCGACCGTTTGCGGACAAAGCTGCACGCGCGCGCCGGGCGGATCGAATCGGACGTGGCCCGCGCTCGGCGCGAGCGCGCCGGTGATGAGCCGCATCAGCGTGGTCTTGCCGGCGCCGTTGCGCCCGACGACACCGGTCCATCCGGGCGCGAGCTGAATACTCACGCAGTCAAGGATCGGAACTGAATCGGAGTATGAAAATGTAAGATCGGCCAGACGCACAAACATAGTAACTGCTCCCATAATCGGCGCGCGCGTGCGACTTCGCGACGCATCCGCGCCGACTGTCTATCGGAACCTAATTGGAGCAGTTACTGCCGCACACCTTTGGCCTCGCGTGATGAGATGAATCGAAATTAATCGCTCGCGGGAGATCGGTCAACCGAGTAAGCCCTGAGCGACCACCACTGCACCCCCACCCGCGCGTCACGGATGCTGCGGAAGAAAAACCGGCAGCATCCGCGCCGCTTTGCCCTCCCCCACATCAAAAAGTGGGGGAGGGATTCGGAAATTTCCTCCCCCGCTCTTTGCTATGGGGATGACTACTAAATTTCCTCCCTCAAGTCGCGGTGTAGGGATGACTCCTAAAATTCCTCCACCATTTTTTGATATGGGGGAGGAATAAGGAGGGGGTGCAGATGCCTACCCGCAGCCGCCATCGTCGCGGGCGGCGGAAGAATAGACGCAGAGCGGCGCGCGCTTAGGATCCCGAGTCTGAGGTTCAGCCGGAACGATCGACTACTGCTTGAGCTTCTTAAGCTCCTCGACCATCTCGGGCACCGCCTTGAACAAGTCGGCGACCACTCCATAGTCGGCGACGCTGAAGATCGGCGCCTCTTCGTCACGATTGATCGCGACGATGATCTTCGAATCCTTCATCCCGGCAAGATGCTGAATCGCGCCCGAAATTCCGACTGCGATATACAGTTCGGGCGCGACGACTTTTCCCGTCTGCCCGACCTGCAAGTCGTTGGGCACGAAGCCGGCATCGACCGCCGCCCGCGATGCGCCCATCGCAGCGCCGAGCACGTCAACGAGCGGCTCGAGCACAGTGGTGAAATTCTCGGCCGACTTAAGCCCGCGGCCGCCCGAAACCACCACCCGCGCTTCGTTGAGCTGCGGGCGGTCGCTCTTGGTCGCCGCGAACGAGACGAATTGCATCTTGAGCGCCGCCGAGTCGATCTCGGCCGCGACCTTCTCGACCGGCGCCGCGCCGCCGCCTGCCTTGGCCGCATCGAAGGCGGTGCCCCGCACGGTGACGACCTTGACCGGCCCGTCCATCTCGATCGTGGCCAGCACGTTGCCTGCGTACATCGGGCGCACCAGCGTGCCGTCGCCGTTGATTGCGATTATCTCGGACGCCATCGGCGCTTGCAGGCGCGCCGCCAGGCGCGGCATCAGGTCCTTGCCCATCGCGGTCGCGGTCGCGAGCACATACTCGGCGCCGGTCGTTTTGACCAGCCCGGCGAGCGCAGCGGTATAGGCGTCGGCGAGAGGATTCTTAAGGACCGGATGCGCCAGGGCGATCACCTTGGCGGGACCGTACTTCGCGATTTCGGCCGCAAGCGCATCGGGGGCATCGGATGCGACCACCGCGATCGACTTGCCGCCGCGTTTCTGCGCGAGCTGAGCACCCGCGTTCAGCGCGGTCAGCGTGGTCTTGGGGAAATGTCCCCCCTGATGCTCTGCGAGAACCAGCACGTCACCCATTTGCATTCACTCCACCGTCGCGCTCACGCGGCCAGTCGCGTGCGGGCGATGCGAACAATTGATGTTGTCGATAAGGTCCATTTCCGGCTGCGCGATTTTTCGTCGCCGGCGCCGTCAGATGATTTTCGCCTCGGTATGCATCACCTGGATGAGTTCCTGTATCGAGCCGATCTTGCGTCCGCCCTGGCGCTTGGGAGGAGCCGCCATCGATTTGATCTTGAGCTTCGGCGCGAGATCGACGCCGAGACTTTCGGCGGGAATTTCCTTCAATTCCTTCTTGCGCGCCTTCATGATTCCCGGCAGCGACGCGTAGCGCGGTTCGTTGAGGCGCAGGTCGGTCGAGATCACGGCCGGGAGCGAAAACCCGATGGTCTCGAGGCCGCCATCGACCTCGCGCACCACCGTCACCTTCTTGTCGGCGATTTCCACCTTGGATGCGAACGTCGCCTGCGGCAATCCGAGCATCTCGGCGAGCGTCTGCGCGACCTGGTTCGAGTCGTCATCGATCGCCTGCTTGCCGAGCAGGATCAGGTCGGGATTCTCGTTGGATGCGACCTTGACGAGGATTCGCGCAATCGCGAGCGCATCGAGCGGCGCATCGTTCTTGACCAGGATCGCGCGGTCGGCACCCATCGCGAGCCCCGTCCGCAGTTGCTCCTGCCAGGTCGATTGTCCGATGGAGACGAGCACGACCTCGCCCCCGCCCTGTTTCTCCTTGATGCGGAGCGCCTCCTCGATCGCGATTTCGTCAAATGGGTTGATGACCCACTTGATGTTGTCGGTTGCGATCCCCGAGCCGTCGGGGAGGATGCGGATCGCGGTGGCGGGGTCCGGAACTCGCTTGATTGGAACCAGTATCTTCACGGCAATTTCCTTCCACGCAGTGGGCGGTGCGGCGAATTGAATTCGAAGCCGGCCCTGGTTGCCTCGAACCAGGGCCCATAACCGCCCCGAAAGTAACAACGGTCGGAAAAACAGTCAAACGACCGCATCCCCGCTCGCGCGCGGGCAAACCGGCGCGCCCGCAGGCCGGTCGACCGGCTCTATTCGTTGTAGCCGAGCCGGCGCGAGAGTTCGCCGCCGGCTTCGATCAGCAGCGGCGCGATTTCGGAGCTGATCCGCTCGCTCGGAATCCGGTAGGTAGGCCCCGCGACCGCAAGCGACCCGACCACTGAGCGCGTGTAGTCGCGAATCGGTACCGCGACCGACGTCACTTCCTCCATGAATTCGCCCGCGTCCACGGCATAGCCGCTGCGCGCAACCGCCTGAAGCTGCTCGACCAGCATCGCGCGGTCGATGATCGTTTTGTCCGTGAACCGCCGCAGATGCTCGGGCAGCGTCGAGCGCAGTTGCTCCTCGGTATCGAAGGCGAGATGGACCTTGCCGGCGGCAGTGCAATGAAGCGGGAGCGTAAGCCCGATCGGAGGAGTGATGCGGACGGCGCGATCGTCGGGCTCGGCGGATTCCAGCGGAACAACCCCGTCGCGCCGCACGATCGCGACGTAGGCGCTCTCGCGGCACTTGCGGGCGAGGTCCTGGAGCGTCGGACGCGCCTGGCGCACGAGCCCCATATGATGAATGTAGCGGCGGCCGAGATGGAGGCACTTGATCCCGAGCCGGTAGTTCTCGGTAGCTTTGTTTTGCTCGATGTACCCGCGCGCCTCGAGCGTCGCGAGCAGACGGAAGACGTTGTTCTTGTGGAGCTTGAGCCGCTTGGAAAGCTCGGTTACACCGAGTTCATCGCCCTCGCCAAAGAATTGCTCGAGCACATCGAGCGCGTGAGCGACCGATTGGATAACGTAGTTCGTTTTGTCGCGTCGGACCATCGCCGTCCATCGCCACTTGCGCGGACAGCCGAACGCCGCGGGGCGGATTGGAAAAGTGTTCTAATCTAGGCGTCGCGCTCAAACGCTGTCAACGCCGGGCCCGATTTTCCCGCCAAAATCCGCTAACCCCTTGATTTAAAGGGATTATTTGAGGGTCCGACGTTGCGGGCCATCATCGTCGGGTGCCCGCTCAAACTGCGTGCGCGCGCGCAAGCGGCATCATCGGCTCGTGCGGATGGGCCGCGGTTTTCCGCGACGCGTCGGACGCGCCGGGTCGATCGCGCGGAATCGCGCCGCCGAAAACGCGCCACGGTGGCAGCGGCGCGGCTGACCGCCCTATAATCGGTCGCGCGGCGCGAATGCGGTGCTGAGCGCGTCTTCCCTGAACAGGTGGCCGCCGTGGCAAACGATGCCGATCTGACGACGTTCATCGACCGAAGCTTCGCGCGCGACGATGCGCGGCGGGTCAAGCAATTCGCCGAGCGCCTCTTCGCTCGCCAGCCGCGCGAGCGCCTCGAACGCATCCCGGTCGAGCGGCGCCTTGCGATTGTGCGCGGCGCGTTCGATTTCTTCGCGGTCCGAACCGAGCCCATCAAGGTGCGCGTTGAGCCCTCCGCGGACGGCGAGGGAATCACGACGGTCGAGACGGTGATGCCCGATTGCGCGTTCATCGTCGACAGCCTCCTCGAGCATTACCATCAACTCGGCGCGACCGTGCGCACGCTGATGCATCCGGTGTATCGGGTCGCGCGCGACGGAAGCGGCCGTATCGTGTCGTTCGAGCGCCCCTCCGAGCGCGAGCGCGGCGAGTCGCTGACCCATGCCGAACTGGAAATACCAGCCGGCGCGGCGGACGCCGATCGAATCGCTCGCGAGGTGCGCGCTGTCCTCGCCGAAGTGCGGCTTGCAACCGGCGACTTCGACCTGATGACCGCGTGCGCTCTCCACATCTGCGAAGAGACGGCATCGATCCGCGATCTCATCGAAGCACGCGACTTCCTGAGATGGCTGGTCCAGGGCGGATTCGTCTTCCTGGGCTATCGCCGCTACCGGGTCGAGGACGCCGGCGCGGCCAGGTTGCTCCCCGAGCTTGGCTCGGAACTCGGTATCGTCCGCGAGCATGACGATTCGCGGTTTCGCACCGCCGCCTCGCTCGAAGAGATTCTTCCCGCGACGCCGAAGCTTTTCTTCGACGGCCCCGCGCTGATTATCGGCAAGACCCGCGCGGAATCGCACGTACATCGCCGCCGCCCGATGGACAGCGTGACGATCCGCCGCGCGGGCGCCGATGGCCGCGTGGAGGCATTCGATCACTTCATCGGCCTTTTCACGTCCAAGGCGTACGCCGAAGAGGCGCAGCATATCCCGGTGCTGCGCGCGAAGCTGCATGAAGTGCTCGAGGCCGAGGGGGCGGACGTAGGCTCGCACGATTACAAGGAAATCGTCGCCGCCTTCAACAGCTTTCCCAAGGACGAATTGTTCCGCGCGCCGGTGAGCGAACTCCGCGACCAGATGCGCGTCATCCTCGACGTCAAGAACGAAACCGCGGTGCGGCTGAGGATTCTCCCGGACACTTATCGCGGCAACGTGATCGCGCTCGTCGTGATGCCGCGCGAGGCGTTCTCGGCCGAGGTCCGCGAGCGCATCCAGCGCGCGCTTGCGAAGGGGCTGGGCGGAACGCTGGTGTACTACTACCTTGCGCTCGGCGAGGGCTTCACCGCGCGCCTCCATTTCTGCTTTGTCGCCGAGCCGCCCAGGGCCCAGAAAATTCGCGAGATGGAGGGCGAGATCGCGTCGCTTGCCCGCCGCTGGGAGGATCGGCTGCGCGATGCGCTCATCGAGGAGGTCGGACCGGCGCGCGCCCGAACGCTCGCCGCAGGGTGGGCCGGCGCGTTCGGCGACGAGTACAAGGCGGCAACCCAACCGGCGCGCGCCGCTGCCGACATCGCGCAGATCGAGGCGCTCATCGAGCGCGCCGGCGCCTACCACGTCGAGATGCTCCCCGAAGCTCCGGATGCGCGCGAGGCAAGCGAGCTTCGCATCAGCGGACTCGGTGAGGCCCCGATGTTGTCGGAGCTAATGCCGACGCTGCAGAACTTTGGAGTTCGCGTGCTCTCCGAGGAGGTGCACGTGCTGAGGCCCCAAAGCGGCGGGCGCACCGTGAACGCATACGTGCAGGCATTTACGGTGGAAGGTCCCGGGGGCCAGCCGCTTTCGCAGTCGCCGGGCGCGGGCGCGATCGCCGATGCGATCGAAGCGGTGCGCAAGGGAGATTGCGAGGATGATCCTCTCAATGCGCTCACGCTGAGCGCGGGATTGGGCTCGCGCGAGGTGGCGCTGCTGCGCGCCTACCTGGCGGCGGCCTTCCAGATGCGGCTTGCGCCGGGACCTCCGGCGCTGCGCCGTGTTCTGCTTGCGCATCCCGCGTTCGCCCGGGCGATGTTCGATCTTTTCGCCGCGCGGCTTGCGCCCGATGCCGCGACGCCGCCCGAACGGATCGCCGCGCTTCGCGCCACATGCGTTGCCGAGCTCGGCGCGATCGACAATATCGCCGACGATCGCACGGCCCGCATGCTGCTCTCGATGGTCGAGGCGACGGTCCGCACCAACTACTTCTGCCCGCTCGCGTCGCCCGATCCGTATATCTCGCTCAAGTTCGACAGCGCGCGCATCCAGGGACTCCCCGACACGCCGCCGCTCTACGAAATCCACGTGAACAGCCCGCGGATGGAGGGATGTCATCTGCGCGCCGGCGCGGTGGCGCGCGGCGGAATCCGTTTCAGCGACCGCCCCGATGACTACCGGACCGAGATCCTCGACCTCATGAAGACGCAGACGGTGAAGAACGCGATCATCGTGCCGGTCGGTTCCAAGGGCGGATTCATCGTGAAGCGCCGCGCGCCCGGCGCGACGGGTCCCGAGACGGGAATCGAATCGTATCGGACCCTGATCGCGGCGATGCTCGACCTGACGGACAATCTCGTTGACTCCGGCGTCGCGCATCCGGCGCGCGTCAGGATTCTCGACAACGACGGTCCCTACCTGGTGGTGGCGGCCGACAAGGGAACTGCCGCGTTCTCCGATGTCGCCAACGAAATCGCGCTCGAACGCGGCTTCTGGCTGGGCGATGCGTTCGCATCGGGGGGCAGGTACGGCTTCGACCACAAGAAGATCGGAATCACGGCGCGCGGCGCGTGGGAATCCGCCCGCCGCCACCTGCGCGAGATGGGGCGCGACCCGGCTCGCGGCGCTCCCGTCACCGTCGCCGGAATCGGCGACATGTCGGGCGACGTGTTCGGAAACGGGATGCTCCAGTCGGCCAACTTGAAGCTCATCGCCGCCTTCGACCATCGCCACATCTTCATCGATCCCGACCCCGACCCGGCTTCCAGCTTCAAGGAACGCAAGCGGCTCTTCGAGCGCGCAGGCTCGCAATGGTCGGACTACAACCCGGCCCTCATCAGCAAGGGCGGCGGCGTCTGGCCGCGCGGACAGAAGAGTATCGATCTCAGCCGCGAGGCGGCCGCGGCGCTCGGCTGCGAGCCCGGACCGCTCGACGGCGAAAGTCTCATCCGCGCGGTCCTGCGCGCGCCGGTCGAGATGCTTTACAACGGCGGAATCGGCACGTACGTCCGGGCCAGCAGCGAGACCGACGCGGATGTGGCCGACCACGCGAACGACGGATGCCGAATCACGGCGCCGGAGCTGCGCGCCAAGATCGTTGTCGAGGGAGGAAATCTCGGCCTCACCCAAAAGGCGCGCATCGAGTACGCCCTTGCGGGCGGCCGCATCAACACCGACGCAATCGACAACTCGGCGGGCGTCGATACGTCCGATCACGAGGTCAATCTCAAGATCCTTCTTGGACCCGAGGTCGCGCGCGGCGCGCTCAAGTTCGAAGAGCGCAACCGGATCCTCGCCGCATCCACCGCCGAGGTCGCCGAGAGCGTGCTTCGCGACAATCGGGACCAGGCGCTCGCGCTGAGCCTCGAGCAGATCCGGAGCCGGACCCGGCTAAGCACCTTCCGCGATCATCTTCAGGCAATCGAGCAGCGCGGCGTGATGCGCCGCGATGAGCCGGCGCTGCCGGCGCGCGAGGAGCTCAGCGCGCGGCACGCGCGTTATCCGGGGCTCACGCGGCCCGAACTGGCGCTCGTGACCGCATACACCAAGATCGATCTCGTGCGACTCGTCGAGAACTCGCCCGTGATCGATGATCCTTACCTTGTCGAGCGTTTCCTCGTCCCGTACTTCCCGGCGACGATCGCCGGGCGCTTCGCCGATGCGATCCCGAACCATCGCCTGCGCCGCGAACTGATTGCGACCCGGATGGTGAACGAGCTGGTGGACGTGATGGGATCGACCTTCGTCTTCGCGTTCGGCCGCGACCGCGCGGTCGATGCGGGAGAGGTGGTTCGCGCGTGGCTGATCGCGGCCGACGTGCTCTCAGTCCGCGAGCGCGCGGAGCGTCTGAAGCAGGGGGGCGCGATCGGCGCCGAGGCGGAAGTGGCGGCGTTTTTCGCGCTCGAGCGCGCCTGCCGCGCCGGCACATCGTGGGCGCTCGGACAAATCGACCCGGCGGTTTCGATCGCCGCGGCGGTCGAGCGCTTCCGCTCCGCGTTCGCGCAGCTCAACGATGAGTTCGAATCGATGCTCGCGGCGGGGGAGCGCGCCCGCTTCGAGCGCGCCTACCGGGAGCTTCGCACCGCGGTGGGCGAGGCGGAACTCGCGCACGGACTTGCCCGCCTCGCGTTTGCGCATCATCTGCTAACCACGCTGAGTCTGAGCTTTGCGCGCGGCGTCGAGCCCCTGCGCGCCGCACAGGCCTATTTCGCGCTGGCGGAAAGCTTCGATTTCGCCCGACTCGAGGATGTGCTGGTCTCGCTCGACAGCGAGGACCGATGGGAGCGGCGTGCGGCGCTCGCCCTGGGCGCCGAGTTGCGCGATGCGAGGGTTGCTCTCAGTTGCGCGATCCTCGATGGGGGCGAAGGCCCGGCCGCGGAAACGATCGAGCGAATCCGCCGCGCGCGCGCGCAGCGCTTCGATGAGGCCGCGCGGCTACTCGGCGAGTTGCAGGCGCTCGCGACGCCGAGCCTCGCCGCGCTGCAGGTCACCGTCCGCGCGCTCTCCCGCCTGGCATCGCCAAGTTAGACAACTGCCGCTTTACAAGTGCGCGCTGCTGGTCAGCGCCACGGTCGGCCCCAGCGCGCGCTGCGCCGCAGCCGCGCTTCGCTCGGCCAGCAGAGCCGTCAAATCGCGATACAGGCGCGCGCCCGCGGCGATGAAAAATGCGTTCGTCGCGTAGGTAACCGCCACCCCGAGCAGGTCGGTGAAAAAAATCGCGATCCACAGCACGCCCGCATAGTATCCGACCGGACCGATCAGCAGGCTGACCACGACGAACGCGCCCGAGGTCCAGGAATTGTATCCCGACCAGACCGCGAGAAAGACCACGATTCTAATCGCGGTCCGGAAAAACTGCTTGCGCATCAGCTCGCGGCTGAAGAGCAGCGCATACCAGCTATGCTTGCCGTCGAACACGAGCGCGAACGGCGCGAAATACAGCCACAGGAACAACACCCATCCGAAGACCGTCACCACGATGCCCAGAAATTCAAGCGCCGCGAAAAGGGAGGATGACTGCGACGCAAACAAGATCGCAAGGCCAATTCCCACCGCCGGAATGATCAGTTGCAGCAGCAGCACCCACGCGTATGCGGGCGCGAACGCGATCGCTCGGCGATACACCTCGATCGCCTCGGGCATCCCTCCACGCTCCCGCCCATCGGTCCCGCGCAGCGCGACCAGCACGACCAATCCCGCGGCGACGGTTATAAGAAGGAAGAGCAGGTGGAGCGTCAGCGTGAACCAGATCGGGAATAGCGGCGGGCCGCCCTCCCGCGAAGGCGCGTAGGGCGTCTGCGCGGGCAGCAGGCTGATGTTCTGAGCGCCCGGCTCGAAGGCCGCGGCCAGACGATGTTGCAGGTTGAGCGCGTCAGGAAGGAGACAGAGCGCCCCCAACAGCACGAGCGGGGCGAGCACCAGCGCGAGACTCCTCCAGTTGTCTCGCAGGTCGTTCACCGCGTTGGCAAGATAGATGAAGCTGCTTTTGAGACGCGGCTCGCCCACGGCGCGTAGAGGTTGGCATCCCGCGCCGCCCGAAACAAGCCCGCACGCCGGCGCGGTCGCGCGGGAGGCGTCCGCGCGCGGCGTTTGCCGCACCGGCGCAAGCCCGCTACGGTGAAGGATTACAGCCCGCCGCCGCGCGGGCGGACCATCCAAGGAGCAGGGTGATGGCCGACAACGATCGCGCAGCCAGCATCGAACAGGAGAACAAGCAGCTTCGGCGGCTGCGCTTCCTGGTCGATTTGACCTTCGCAACTATCGCTCAGGACAACGATTTGACCCTCGAGGAGGCATGGGAGCACGTGATCGCGCTCAAGGGCGCAGCGGTCTCGATGTTTCCGGGAAAGGGCGAAACCTTCGACCTGATATACCTCCCGCGCTTCTCTCGCCTGCTTGCAGAGCGGTTCGGCGCGAATTGATGCGCGCGCGATGAAGACTCTCAGCGGCGCCATCGTCCGCGCCGACGGTACTCTGCTCCGCGGCCAGTTGACCTTCAGCGACAAGATCGTCGAGGTCCATCCCGCCGCGGTCGAAAGCCGCGACTATCTCCTGCCCGGGCTCATCGACCTGCAAGTCAACGGCTCGCACGGAATCGATGTGATGAGCGCGGATGCGCGGGCGCTCGCCGCGCTCGGACGCCATCTGGCGCGCGAGGGCACCACCGCCTGGCTTCCGACCGCGGTCACCTCGCCGATCGAACGAATCGAGGGCGTGCACGCGGCCATCGCCGAGGCGATCGCCGCCGAGCATCCGCATCCCGGCCGCGCGGGCGAACCGGCGGTGATCCTCGGGATGCATCTGGAGGGGCCGTTCATCTCGCCCCGCCGCCTGGGCGTTCATCCGCCGCTCAACCTGGAACCGGCAGGCGGCGCGTTCGAGCGCATCGCCGCGATGAGCGCGCTCAGGCTCATCACGATGGCGCCGGAACTGAACGGCGCGCCCGACGCGATTCGGCGGCTGGTCAAACGCGGCGTGACCGTATCGATCGGTCATACCGATGCGACGCTCGAGGAGGCGCGCGCGGGAATCGAGGCGGGAGCGCGCATGTTCACGCATCTGTTCAACGCGATGCGGCCGCTTGCGCATCGCGACCCCGGCGTGATCGCCGCCGCCCTTGCGCAATCGCCGGCCGTCGCGGCGGTAATTCCCGACGGCGTGCATCTGCATCCCGAGATCCTTCGCCTCGTCCATCACGCGCGCGGGGTAAGCGGGATGATGCTGACCACGGACAAGGTCGCGCTGGCGGGCGCTCCCAACGCCGCCGGCGCGGCGCGCGCGACAATCGATCGCGGGGCCGCGCGGCTTGCCGATGGCCGCCTTGCCGGCAGCATCATCTCGATGCTCGATGGCGTGCGGCTGATGGTCGATGCGGCCAAGGTGACGGTCGGGCAGGCCGCGGTGATGGCGGCTACGAATCCGGCGAACGTGCTCGGGATGCGCGATCGCGGGCGGCTGGAGGTCAGCGCGCACGCCGATGTAATTGTCCTGACACCGGAGCTAGAGTTGAAAGCGGTGTTCGCCGGCGGGCGCGAGGTTTCCTGAGCGCATCGATTCTCCCGCGCAAGCGCGTCCGCTCTGCGAGCCACCGCGAGAGGTGATCACATGGCTCTTAACAAGGCCTGCATCGGCAGGGAATATCCGCCCACGTCCCGGGAAGTAACCGCCGCCGCCGCGCAGGCATACGCTCGCGCGTACAACGACGACAATCCCGCTTTCTTCGATGCGCACCGCGCGGGCGGAATCGTCGCACCGCCGATGTTCGCCGTGGCCGTCACCTGGGACTCGATCATGCAGGTCGTCACCGACCCGGAAGTAAAGGCCGACCTCCTCCGGCTCGTCCATGGCGAGCAGGACATGGAGTTCATCCGGCCGATTCGGCCCGGCGACGTGATCGTCTCGACCGCGAAGATCGCATCGATCGAAACCAAATCGACCGGCGAGACGATGGCGATCGAAGTCAAAGCCGCAGACCGCGCCGGCGCGTTGGTTCAGCGCACGGTCTTCAGCGTCTTCATCCGCGGCGGCGGAAGCCGCGGTGCATCCGAGCCGCGCCCGGCCGAGCCCGCGCGCGGCGAGCCGCTGTTTTCGGCCGCGCAGGCGATCGACAAGGATCAGACCTACCGCTATGCGGAGGCGTCGGGCGATCGAAACCCGATTCACACCGATGAGAACGTGGCGAGGATGGCCGGGCTGCCGGGAATAATCGTGCACGGGCTTTGCACGATGGCATTCACGTCCAAGGTGATAATCGACCGGCCGTGCGGCGGCGATCCGGCGCGGCTTAAGCGCCTGCACGTGCGATTTTCGCGCCCGGTGCTGCCCGGCCAGACGATTACGACCAGGGTGTGGTCCGAGGGCGAGCGCGACGGCCGCCGCGTGTACGCATACGAGACGCTCAATCCCGATGGACAGGCGGTAATCCGCGACGGAATTGCCGAAGTCGCGCCGTGACGATTGCGCGCGAGCGCGCGGGCGCTGATCGCGCCAGACCGTGGCAAAGCGAGTCACGATTGGCCTGTCGCTCTCGCTGACGGGCGAGTACGCCGCAATGGGCCGGCAGGCGGAGGCCGCGCTGCGCCTGCTCGCCGCCGACCTGAACGCATCGGCCGGGGTCCGCGTCGGAGGCGAGTTCCACGAGGTTGCCCTGGAATGCGTCGATGATGCGAGCGACGCGCGCCGATGCGCCGAAATCTATCGCGCGATGGTGGCGGAGCGCCGCGCCGATTTGCTGATGGGACCGTACTCGAGCGCGCTGGTCCGCGCGGCCGCGCCGATCGCCGAAGAGGCGCGCATGGTGCTCATCAATCACGGCGGCGCCGCGGACGGCCTGTACGAGCGCGGCTGGCGCATGATCGTCGGCGTGCTCAGCCCGGCGAGCAGCTACCTGACCGGCTTCATCCGCCTGCTGGCGACGCTCAAGTTCTGGCGCAAGCGGCTCGCGATCGTCGCGCAGAACTCGCCGTTTGCAAGTGCTGTCGCAGGCGGTGCCGAACGCGCGGCGGCCGAGCGCGTGGCGCGCCGGCGCGGCGTGCGCGTGCGGGTCAAGTGGAACGGGGAATTCGATCCGGCCACTACGCCGGCGAATCTGTTCCCCGCGCTCAGGCGCAATCGAGTAAACGCCCTTTTAAGCGCCGGCAGCTTCGCGCACGACGTCGCAGTGATTCGCGCGATTGCCGCATCGCAACTCGACATCCCCGTCCTTGCGTGCGTCGCCGCAGGCGTCGAGCGCTTCGGCATCGAACTCGGCGAGCATGCGGAGGGAATCGTCGGGCCGAGCCAGTGGGAGGAAAGCGCGCAACTAAAGCCAGCGATCGGCCCGGCTCCGGCAGCGTTCGCACGCCGGATGCGCGCGGCGGGGGCGGCTTGCGACTACGTCGCGGCCCAGGCGTTCGCCGCCGGCTTGCTTGCGAAGGCCGCGCTCGAGGCTGCCGGCGCCCTCGACCAGGAGCGGATCCGCTCCGCCTTCTCCAACCTGCGCACTTCCACGCTGTTTGGCGACTTTGCGATCGATCCTGCAACCGGCCGTCAGGACGGCCACAAGATGCTGCTCGTGCAGTGGCATCGCGCAAGCAAAGTGATTATCGAGCCGGAACCGGACGCCGGGCCCGGCACGCTCGCGATGTTGCCCGGATTGCGGCTGATCGCGGCCGGCCTGGAGATGTTACGGCAGGGCCGCCGAGATGAGGACGATGAGCGCGACCGCGATTGAGCTTGCCGCACGCCGCGCCTGACCTCAATTGCGCGCGCTCGGCGTTCGACTGAAATGCGTATAATCTAAATCTGTCGTGCACCTCAGGACCCGCCGATGCGTATGAGTATCGTGATCGATGACCGATTGATGAAGCGCGCGATGCGAGCGTCGGGCGCGGCCACCAAGCGCGAGGCGGTCGAGCGCGGGCTTATGCTGATCGTGCGTCTGGCCGAGCAGGAAAAGCTGATCCGTTCGGCGCGCGGCAAGCTGCGCTGGGGGGGGTGACCTCGAGGCGATGCGCCGTTAGAAGCTGCGGGGGTCGTCGGGAGGTTCGACGCCCGCCTTTTGCGCCGACTCGCGCGCAGCCGCGGCGAAAATCCCGTGCGCCATCGTGGACGCCTCCGCCATCGCGCGCGCATGATAAATCTTCATCCGGGCCTCATGCACAGCGTGGTCGTCGGGCGCCGCATCGGCCGCCCAATCCGCGAGATGGGCCGCCAGGGCGAGTTCGCCGGCTTTGAGCTTCTCCAGCGCCCGTGCGATCACCTTGTCCGCTCCGCCCGCGAGCGCCGTGATCTCCAGCGCGCGCTCGACCGCCGCCGCCGGCTTCAGATTCGATGCGACCCCATCGTACCATCCGCCCTCCAGCCGCCAGATGTTGCGAATGATGAACTCCGGTTCGTCGTATACCGCTTGCAGCCACGGCTTGTCGGCGAGATTAGGCGGCGGCTTGACCGTGTGCACGATGTCATCGAGCGGCGCGCCGTCATTCATCATCGCGATAGTCTGGTCGTAGATGCTCTGCAGATATGCGGCGGTGTCGTTCAACACCTGGCGCACTCTGATTGCCCCGAACACCGGATAGCCGTGACCGGGCAGGAGGACCTCGGCGCCCGTATTCGCCATCGCGCGCAGCGCCTCGGCCCATTCGCGCGCGTAGCGCGGCGCCTTCTGCGGATTACCCGCGTTGGGAGCTGCCCAGATAATGAGATCGCCCGTGCATAGCGTTTTGCGCTCGGGGATGTACACCCAGCAATGGTCGTCGGTCTCGCCGCGCGCATGATGGCATTCGAATTTCCCGCCGCCCGCAACGACGTTCAGTTGATGGTCGAAATAGGTGTCGGGATAGACGTACTCGGCGGGGAATGCCGCGGGACGGCCGAACTGGCGCGAGTTGATCACATTGTTGTAGCCCGCCGTGCGCTTGTAGCGGTCGAAGCGCGCCGCGATCGCGCGATGGCCGACCACGCGCGGCCGCGCGACGTGCCGATCGAGCGCCTCGGCCACCAGAGCGGGCATCCCGCATGCGTGATCGACGTGCCCGTGCGTATAAATCGCGGTGTTCACGCGATCGGGCGAGAACTGGCGGAGCAATTTCAGCGTCGCGTCCTGGAGAAAATAGGCGCCCGTGTCGATCAGGACCAGGCCCTCGCCGGTTCTGACCGCGATCATGTTTGCGAACCAGCGATAGAACATCACGCCGTCGGCGACCTCCTCGAACTCGCCGGTAGGCGCGAGCGGATGATGGTCGCGGGTGGTCAATTCGCCGGTGAAGAGTTTTTCCGCTGTCTCTCTGATTACGCCCATAGGCTCCCTCGCTGCCGGGGATTACCGGTTCGATGCGCCGCGCGCCGCAACGACCGGAGCATCCGCGTGACTCGCACGCGTGGATAAAAGGATTAAAGCGCCGCCATCGGGCTAACCGTAGTTGCGAGCGAGGCTTGGGGAAAGTATGATTTTTGAGGGTTTTTAGCTCGCGGCACCTTCCTCATGCCGAACCCTGTAGCGCCGCATGTACACCGGCATCATCGAAGATCTCGCAACCGTCGATTCGATCGACCTTACCGGCCAGGGCGCGGTTCTTGCCGTCAAAACCGCGCTCCCGATGGCGCGAATCAAAGTCGGCGATTCGATTTCCGTTAATGGCGCCTGCCTGACGGTGGTCTCGAAGGCGCGCGGGCGCATGTCGATGGACGTCTCGGCCGAGACGCTTCGGCGCACGACGCTCGGCAGCCTGCGGGCCGGCGACCGGGTAAACCTCGAGCGATGCCTCACGCTGGGCAAGCTGGTGGGCGGGCATCTGGTGGCGGGGCACGTCGATGGCGTCGGGAAAATCGTCTCGATCGAGCCGGAGGGCGGCTCCAGGCTGTACACGTTCGAGGCGCCGGCAAGCGAGTCGCGCTATCTGGTCGAGAAAGGCTCGGCCACCATCGACGGCATCAGCCTGACCGTGTTCGGAATCCACGGTCCCCGGTTTTGCTGCGAGCTTATTCCGCATACGCTGAAAGTCACGACGCTCGGCTTCAAGCGGGCAGGCGATGCGGTGAATTTCGAGAGCGATATGCTCGTGAAGTACGTCGAGAAGATGCTCGCAGAGCGGGGAATGCTCGCCGCGGCGGGGGGCTCATGATTACGCCGGCGCGCGCACATGACCGGATCGGTCTGTCCGCGGGAGGGCGCTCATGAGCTTGATGCAAATCCCGCGCAAGATCGAGTATGCGCTTCGGGCGATGATCTATATGGCCGACCGCCCCAACGGGATCGCGCGAGGGGGCGAGATCGCCAAGCACGAGCAAATTCCCAAGTACTACCTCGAGAAGGTGATCCGCGACCTGATGCGCGGCCGACTCGTCAACGCGCGGCGCGGTCCCGGCGGCGGCTACCAGCTCGCGCGCCCCGCGTCGTCGATTTCGTTCCGCGACATTATCGAGGCGGTCGAGGGCCCGATCAGGCTCAATATCTGCACCGATGGCTCGAGTTCGTGCGCGCTCCAGCCGGCCTGCCGTATGTATCGCGTCTGGGAGAAGGGCCAGCAGATGCTGCTGGAAATGTTCTCGGATACCTCGCTCCAGGAAATCGCAGCGATAAGGGGCCCGAGCGAGGGCGCATTCCGGCCCACCGCGAACGAGGCGGTGGCCTCGCCCGCCAAGCCCTAGCAGGATGTCGAGAAGAGCGAAATCCGCGCAGTTCGGCCGTCCTGTGATCTCAACATCCTGGGTAAAAGTTGGCTTCCTTCCTCTATCTTCTCTC
The DNA here is from genome assembly GCA_035626155.1 of Binataceae bacterium (SeqCode). Taxonomy (GTDB): domain Bacteria; phylum Desulfobacterota; class Binatia; order Binatales; family Binataceae; genus DASPOF01. The sequence continues at coordinate 6,230 of DASPOF010000132.1, read as the reverse complement.
CCGGTCTTTTCCGGGGGAGATAAGAGAGGGGGAGCAGGTTGTGATTTATCACCAGCCTGCTAGTCCGTTGCCGCATCCGCCCAATCGCCTCGCCACGCGCGAATCGCCGCATCGGTCCCAAGGCGCGATCGATCGCGGCTTTGTGCCGGATCTCGAAAGGTGAGCGAGCAGGCGATGGCCGCGCCGGGAGCGCTGGGGCAGGAAGCTCGCGCCCGCGCTCCAATCTTTTCCGAGAAAAGCTTCTATCTCGAGGAGTTCTACGGCAAGAGCCTGCTGTTCGCGATGATTCCGCCGTCGGGCGAGCGAATCAGCGAGTTCGACTCGCTCGTGCGCACGCTGCGCGAGCTGCGCCGCAACCAGACCCGATGCATCGTGATCGTCTGGCCGGGCGCACTTCAGCGCCTGATGCGGCGGATGGGGCGGATGGCGCCGGCGGGGCCGATTCCGATCTTCGACCCGTCGCGCGGAGTGCGATCGCGTCCCTACCCGCCCGATTCCGCGGTCGCCCTGATCTGGGAGGGCCTGCGCGCGGGGTCCACCGTGGTCGCATCCACCAAAGACGACGACCCCGAGGACCTGGTCGTCTTCGCCCAGGAACTCGCAAGCCGGCTCCGCGTCTTCAAGCTGATCTTTCTCGATCGGGCGGGCGGGCTGGTCGATAAAAAAAGCAGAAGGCTCTCGTTCGTCGAGATGAAGCGGGTCCGCCCTCTTCTGCCGCAGATTCGATCGCGCCTGCGCCGGGCAATCGTGCGCTCCACCCACCGCGCGCTCAAGGACGGCGTCGGCTCGGTCAACCTGGTCGCTCCGCGCGGCGTTTACGAAGAGCTGTTCAGCTTTATCGGCACCGGCACGCTGTTCACCGAGATGCAGTACGGATGGGTGCGGCCGATCTCGATCGACGACTTCGAGGAGGTCGAGGCGCTGATCGTGCGCGCGCAACACGAGGGCTTCCTGCTCTCGCGCAGCGCGGACCAAATCGCCAGACTGCTGCCCTCGTGCTTCGGCTACCGAATCGGCGATGAGCACCTGGCCGGGATTTGCTCGCTTCTCACGGAGCCGTACCGGCGCGAGCGCGCAGGCGAAATCACCGCGCTCTATACGCTGACGCGCTTCCAGGGCGAGGGCGTCGCAGTGGAACTCGTGAAGGAAGTCATGGAAGAGGCGCGGTCGCGCATGCTCCGCTACGTGTTCGCATGCACGACCGAGGAGCGCGCGGCGCGCTTCTTCAGCCGCCTCGGCTTCCGGCGCGCGGCGCCCCGCGATGTCGCCCCGGCGAAATGGCGCGGCTACGATCCGGCCCGGATGGCGCAGCTCCACATCTTCCGGTACGAACTCGGTTAAGTGAAAAGGGTTCCTCAACTCCCCGCCAGGGCGCGGCGCCGGCAGACCCGGCAATGAAATCGCCGCCCGCACGGATCGCCCCCGCCGCGATCCTCGCCGCCATTGTGATCGCGAGCGCCGTCCTGCTCCTCAATCGTCTGGGCGCAAGCGACGTGTGCAGCGGGAACGAGGCGGTCGAGGGCGTGTTCGTCCAGGAGATGGTCGAGCGCGGCAATCTGCTGTTCCCGCTGGAGAACGGGCGCACGCCGATGTACAAGCCGCCGCTGTTCCATTGGACCGCGACGGCGCTCGACCGGGTGGCGGGGATACGCAAGGTGACCGCGGCCAACCTGCGGCTCGCCTCGGCGCTCTATGCGACCGCCGGCATCGTACTCACGATCGCGTTTGCGAATTCGATGCTCGGCGCGGACGGTGCGATTCTCGCCGGGCTCGCGCTCGCCGCGTCATACCAATACATCAGCCAGGGGCGCTTCGGCCGGGTGGACATGACGCTCACTTTTTTCGAGACGCTCGCGATGTTCGCATTCGTCTGGTGGATACCCCCGCAAGCGAGCGACGCCGCCCGCACCGCGGCTGGCGGGCCGGCCAGGCGCGGGATGCTCTACCTGCTCGCGGTGGCTCTGGGACTGGCCGTGCTCGCCAAGGGGCCGGTCGGCGCAATTCTGCCCGGTGCAGCAATTGTGGTTTTCATGGCGATCGAGCGCCGATTCTCGCAGCTCGTCGCGATGCTCGAGCCGGGGCCGCTGATCGCCGGCGCCGCGATCGCATCGAGCTGGTACCTCGCCTGTTATCTCGGCGGCCGTTTCGCGTTTCTCCACCGCCAGCTCGGAAGCGAAAACCTGGGGCGCTTTTTCGGCGCGCTCGGCACGATGACGCCGTGGTATTACGCCAAGCCGATCCTGCTCAATTCGGCGCCGCTGAGCTTGCTCGTGCCAATCGCGGCCGCAACCGCCCTCTGGCCGCGCGGCAATCGCGACGATGACGCCGTGGCGACGGATTCAAGTGCGCTCCGCGCGCGTGCGGCGGTCCGCCTGTTCGCGATTTTCTGGATCATCACCGTGATTTTCTTCTCGGTTGCGGCCTACAAGCGCCGCGCATACCTGGTCCCGCTCTGGCCCGCCAGCGCCGTGATGCTCGCGTGGTGGATCGGCGGCTTCGCCCGCTTGCGGCTGGGGAACGCGATGAAATGGTCCTTCGCCGCGATTTGCTGCGGGCTGATCGTGTTCAACCTTATCTACATACCGCGCCAGGAAATCCGCCAATGCGCGGACAGCACGTATCGGCCGGGGGCCGAGGAGATTCGCCGCGTGGTCGGCCCGGCCGAGCCGCTTTATACTTACGGCTTCGATGAGGAACTCGCGCCGCTGCTCTTTTACCTCGACCGCGATGCGCCCGCGATCGGGGGCAAGCTCGGCGATGCGCCGCCCGGATACGTCATCGTGCCCGCCCGCGTCTGGCGCGCGCATCAGGCCGAGGCGCTCGATCTCGAGCCGGTCCTGACCACCGATCGCGGGGGACGCCCGCTCGTTCTGCTGCGCCGCGGCAAGGCGCTGGCGGCAGGCGACGCGGCCGCAATTTCAATCGATCCGTAACTCGCGGGAAGTCAGCGCTATCAGACGCTTGCAGCGCCGGCGGCGCGCGAAAGCCCCATCAGCGCCGCCGTCAGCGCGTTGAGATCATTCTCGTCATAGTACTCGAGCTCGATTCGCCCCGGATGCTTCCCGCGCCGGCGGACGATCCTGACCTTGCGCTTGAACGTGCGCTGAAGATTGTCGGCCAGGGCCGCGAGGTTGGGATCGACCGTGACGCGACGCGCGGAGGAAGAGCGCCGGGCGCGATGCTCGGCGGCAAGCTGCTCGGCGCCGCGCGAGTTGAGTCCGCCCTCGACGATGCGCCGCGCGCCGTCGATTTGCGCGTGCGCGGACCCAATCGCAAGCAGCGGGCGCGCCTGTCCTGCGGTCAGCTCTCCGCGCGCGATCATCTCGAGCACCGGCTCGGGAAGCTCGAGCAGCCGGATCGCATTGCTCACGTACGGGCGGCTCTTTCCGATTCGATTAGCGATCTCATCGTGGCCGAGTCCGAACTCGCGGCTGAGACGCGCAAGCCCTCGCCCCTCCTCGACCGCATTGAGATCCTCGCGCGCCAGGTTCTCGACCAGCGACATCTCGAGCGCGCCGCGATCGTCGAGTTCGCGCACGATGACCGGCACCGCCGCCAGTCCCGCGCGCCGCGCAGCGCGCAGCCTGCGCTCGCCCGCGATCAGCTCGTAATGCGGCGCATCGGGCGCGGATGCGCCCGCGCGCGTGCGGACGATGAGCGGCTCGATCACGCCCTGGCTTGCGATCGCGCTCGCCAGCTCCTGGAGCCGTCCATCATCGAATCGCATCCGCGGCTGAAACGGGCTTGCGCCGATTCGTTCCACCGGCGCCATCACGACCTCGGCGCCCGCGCCGTCGCGCGGCGGTTCGGGAAGGGTGCTTTCAATCAGCGCATCGAGTCCGCGTCCCAATGGTCGTCGTAGCATCCGCCCTCATCCTCCTCGTCAGGTGTCCGCGCCTGCGTTAGTGCGCCGGGAATTTTTTCGGATCGCGCGATTTCATCACGCATTCGTCGATAGCGCGGCCTCGCGCGCAAGAATTTCCATCGCAAGCTCCCGATAGCTCTCGGCCCCCGCCGACTTCGATTCGTACTCGAGCGCCGACAGCCCGTGGCTGGGGCTTTCGGAGAGCCGCACGTTGCGCGGAATCACAGTCTGAAAAACTTTCTCCGCGAAGTGCGTGCGCACCTCGCGCTCGATCTCGAAGCTCAGCCGATTGCGCCGATCGAACATCGTCAGCACGAGCCCCTCGATTTCGAGAGTCGGCTTAAGCCCCGCCTTCACCCGCCGGATCGTCGCCACCAGCGCGCTCAATCCTTCCAGCGCGTAGTACTCGCACTGCATCGGGACGAGCACGGTATCCGCCGCGACGAGCGCGTTGAGGGTAAGAATGCCGAGCGATGGGGGCGTGTCGAGCAGGACATAGTTATAATGGCCAAAACCCTGTTTGAGAAGGGCCTGCAGCCGGCGTTCGCGGCCTTCCATCGTCGCCAGCTCGATCTCGGCCCCAACCAGGTCGCCACTCGATGGCGCCAGGTCGAGGCCCGGGCGCACCTCGCGGATAATTTCCACCAGCGGCACGTCGGTCACCAGGGCTTCGTAGATCGTCTTGCCGCGATCCGCGGCGCCGGCCGGGTCGCGATTCGCCGACAGACCCGACGTCGCATTGCTTTGCGGATCGATGTCTATCAGAAGGACGCGGCGGTCCGACTGCGCCAACGCGACTGCGAGATTAACCGCAGTCGTGGTCTTGCCGACACCGCCTTTCTGATTTGCTATTGCGATGACCCGCCCCACGGCCACCCCACATCCGTCGCGCACGCGGTGCGTCCGTTCCACGTGAAACCCGGACGCTTACCAGAATTAAACTACGATCGATGTGCAAAATCAAAGCGCCGCTGCGGGTTCAATTCACAACTCGAGCAGAACCCGAGTCGATCCGCGTTGCTCATCGCGGTCAGAGCTTGCGCCATATCGCGAGCATGCGATCGGCTTCCTCATCACCGCGACGTACCACGTAGTGCGCTTCGTTTAGTTCGCCCAGCCCGAACGCCTCAGCGTTCGCCACACCGATATATTGACCCTCATTCGCGTAGAGGATAGCGAGACCGCGATGCTTGAGCGCTCCCGATGCGATCTCATAGAAACCGCCGACCGCGCCGACGCCACGCGACACAACGGCGTCGTACGCGCCATCGGGCTGGTACCCCGTCGCGCGAATCGGCTCGACGGTTACGTTATGAAGCCCCATCTCGCCCGCCGCGACCGCCAGAAAACTCGACCGCCTGCGCCGTGACTCGACCAGCGTGAACTGCGCCTCGGTTGCTGCCGCGAGGATCAGCCCGGGAAATCCGGCGCCGGTTCCGATGTCGAGGATTCGCCGGCCGGGGCCAAAGACGCCGATCAAAGGTCCTCCATCAGGGCGCTTGGAAAGAATCGCGGGCGCGAGGCTGTCCAGCATGTGGAAGAAGATCTCCTTGTCATCGCCGGGCGCCGCGGTCAGATTCATTCGCGCGCCCCACTCAACCAGTACCGCGGTGAAGCGCTCGATGCGGTCGAAGAATTCCTTCGCGTCCGGCTCATAGCGCATTCGCGAGAGCGCCGCCGCAAGGTGCTGTCGGACTGAGAGAGCGATTTCCTTCGGTCGCGCGGTTTTCGCGACGCGCTTGCGCGGACGTTTCACGTGAAACGAGCCGCGTTCGCGGCGCGGCGGCGACCCGCCTTGATGTGCACCGCCAGCAATGAGACCGCGGCTGGCGTGATCCCCGGCATCCGGGCCGCCTGCCCAAGCGAGCGCGGCCGGACGGTCGTCAGGCGCTCGCGAACCTCGGTGGAAAGCCCCGGAACGGTCCCAAAATCGACCCAGTCGGGTATGAGCGCATCCTCGAGGCGCTTGAACCGATCGATAGCCTCGGCCTGCCGCTTCACGTATCCGTCGTACTTGATCTCGGTCTCCAGTTCCCCCGCCTGGTCGAAGTCGAGCGCCGCCTCGATGCCCGCCATCCGGACCGCCGATGCGTAGGGCACCTCGGGGCGCTTCAGCAATTCGATCGCGCGCGCCGGCTGCGACAGCGGCGCCCCGCCGCACTCGACGAGGATCGCATTGACCTCGGGAGTCGGCTGGACGACCGCGGATGCAAGCCGCGCGATCTCGCGCTCGACCTTGAGCGCCTTGTCGCGAACCCGCTCACTCGCGCGAGCATCGAGCAGGCCCAGCCGCTCCCCAATCGGCGAGAGGCGCCGATCGGCGTTGTCCTCGCGAAGCAGGAGCCGGTACTCGGCGCGCGACGTG